>PLAX01000208.1 GCA_003135255.1 Candidatus Dormiibacterota bacterium
GGTTGACGACACTCAGGCTGAGGAGGACGGCACCGGCAAGGACCAGGGCGATGGCTCGGATGCCCCTGCTCGTGCTCCCCCCCCCTGCGGCCATCCGGAGCCCCCTGAACACCGCCACGGCGACCGCGGCCAGTACCACCGCATAACAGACCAGGGAGAGGAAGGCCACCACGGACTGCGTGGACGGATACGAGCCGCTCAGGAACTGGCCTGCGAGGCCGAGATTGGGAAGGCCGAGGGTGATCATCGAGGCGCCCAGCAGCAGTCCGCCCGAGGCGAGACCGGCCATGACGCCGGCGACCGCCCGGCGGTGCTCAGCCAAGGCCGAGCCCGCCGCTGATGGTCGCGAAGACCGGCGCACCGATCAGGATGAGCAGCGGGATGAGCATCATCGCGACGGGGATGGTGACCAGCGTCTTTGCGCGTGCCGCGCGAAAGCGTGCCTCGGCCAGGCGGTTCTGGTAGACGGCCCTGGCCACCCGGGTGTATGTCTCGCGTTCGCTCATGCCGACGTTGGCATTCGCCGCGGCATCCGCGACGACATCGAAGAGAGGTATCCCGAACTCGGCGGATATCTGGCGGTAGAGCTCGATGGTGGTCGAATGGGGCTGGTGCACCAGTCGCTGCCAGCCCCGGCCGTCGACGATCGACTGCAGCGACTGATGGTCGGCGCAGCGCGAGAGTATCCGCACCGCATCCTCCAGCTGGAGCCCGCGCCCGTCCGTCACGATGGCCACCAGCATCATCATGTCTCCGAGGGCCTGGCCTGACTGCTCCTGACGGGTCCTCGCGCTGCTCCTGAGCCAGGAGATCTGAAGCGCGAAGGCCGCCACGGCGACCAGCAGGGCGACCGCCGGAGGCAGCGGCCAGACCCCATTCTCGAGAAGGCCCACGGCCAGTAGCCCCACGAAGAGGGCGGCCGCCAGCAGGGCCACGAAGAACACCCGCAACAGGAAACCCTGAGGGCTCTCGGACCAGCCTGCGATGGCGAGCTGCCGGTTCAGGTCGAGGTCGTCCTGGAGTCGGCGCAGGAAGGGCACCCGGGCGGCTGCTCTCTCCAACCGGCCAGCGGGTGTCGCATAGCCGCGCAGCGACGCCAGCCGCCGCCAGGCGCGGACGTCGTCGGGCGTGAAGACGTCGAGGCGGAGGAGTCCCAGTGCCCAGACCCCGACGGCCAGGAGCGCGATGAGCGCGAAGGGGAGCGCCTGGGCCACCTCAGCCACCGAGGCGCTCCTGCTCTTCGGCCAGCCGCCGGAGGTTCCAGCGGGTCCAGCTCTGAGGGCGCACGATGAAACCGAGGAAGACGACCAGGCCGGCGAAGAGGACGGCGACGACGACCAGGACGACCTGGCCGGCAAAGGACTGGTAATAGGCGCGCAGCGTTTCGACTCCCAGGGCGATGGCGAGCATCACGACGAGGAGGGACGACATCGCGAAGGTCACGGCGCGTTGCTGCGCCAACGTGACCATGCCCTCCTCCTGGATGGCCAGCTGCGCCTCGCCGACCGGGATGAGAACGGTGTCGATGGTCTGGATCAGGAAGTCGGAGCTCCGGCTGCGGGCCCAGATCAGCACCGCGGCCACCTGCTCGACGATCGGGGAGCGTGCCCGGATGCCCATCTCGACGACGTTGGCGATCGTGGAGCCTCCCCGGGCGAGCGGGGCCAGCACGTAGCCGAGGTCCGGGCCGGGGTTGCGGCCCAGCTCCTGGAGTGCCGTGTCCAATGACTGGTTGGAGACCGCCATCCGGTCGCGCAGGTTGCGGAGCTGGCCGAGGAACGCCCGCTCCATGCGCAGGCGGCGGCTGGCGGCGCGCCCGGCCACGGCGAAGCGAAAGCCCACCACTCCCGCAATCGGCCCGATGACCCACAGGAGGGTCACTCCGGTGATCCACGCCACGACGAGCCCGAGCCCGACGAACGCCAGACGCAGGATCACCCAGCGCTGCCACGGCCAGCCCAACCCGGCGGCGATGTCCTTCTCCCGCTCCAGAACCGAGATCCGTCTTTCCCGGGAGGGCCTCAGGCGGTGGAGGTCCAGGTCGAGAATGGCCGCGCAGGCTCCGCACGCGGAGGCCAGCGCCACGATGACCCCCACCACCAGGAGGACCGGCAGCTGGGCCACCACGGCGAGCGCGGTCACAGGGGTGGCACCTCCTCGCCCCAGAGGTGGGGGCGCAGCCGGGGAGCCATGCGCGTGAGGTTTCCGATGAGGTCGGTCATCCTCTCCCAGCCGCCGAAGCCGGCCTGGCGGTAGATCCACTTGTGGTTGCCGCCCCGCTCCACGGCGAGGATGCCGGTGACGCGGCGGCGGCCGTCCTGGTTGGCGAGGTGGACGACGACGTGGATCGCCTGCTCGACGATCCGCCGCGCCATCTTCTCGTTGCCGGCAAAGCGCGGATTCTCCATCACGTACTGGACCGACTGGTCGAGGGCGAGCTCCGCATCCTCTGCGTGGATGGTGGTCATCGAGCCGTCGTGGCCGGTCATCAGCGCCTTGCAGACCGCCGCCATCTCCTCCCCCCGCGACTCTCCGAGGATCAGGCGGTCAGGCTGGAAACGCAGGGCGTGGCGGACCAGGCCGAACATGGTCAACTGCCGGGCCTCGGTGTCGGCGCGAATCGAGGGGATGGTGGAAACGGCGGTCGTCAGGCCGTGCCACGGCTCGCCATCACCGCGGTCCTGGTCGAGGTGCAGCTCGGCGCCGTCCTCCACCACCACGATGTGGTCGGCCGGCGATGCCAAGCCGCAGAGGACCCGCATCAGGGTCGTCTTGCCGGTCCCCGTCCCTCCGGCGATCAGGATGTTGGCCCGAGCGTGGACCAGCGCTTCCAGGAAGACCGCCATCGGCTGGGGCATGGCCTGCTGCTGGACGTAATCGGAGAGGTCACGCACCCTGGTCCGAGCCGGGATCCGGACCGACGCCTTGACGTTGGATATTCCCGACACCGCAGGGCGCTTCGCGACCACGACTCGGATGACCGAGCCGATGTTGGCCTCGGCGATCGGCATCGCGTCGGTGAGGGTCTGATCCCCGGTGACACCGCGGAGCCGGAGCACCCGGCGAAAGTATTCGATGACGTCGTCGTCGCTCTCGAAGGGAGAGTTGCCCTTGATCACCGCCTTGCGGCCGACCGTGGAGACCATCCAGTGGTCGTGGCCGAGGCAGGCGATGTTCTCGAGATCGGCGCCATAGACGAGGAGTGAGAGCGGCCACAGGTGCGAGGCCAGCATCATCGCGTTGCAGACGGTCACCGCCCGATACTGGGGATCTCCTGCCAGTCCTGAGACGACGGGCAGCGGCAGCCCGCTCGCCTGCGGAGCCTCGACGGCCCGACGGACGACGGTCTCGACGTCCTCCTGCAACCTCTCCTCGTGCAGCACCGACGGGGGTTCGGTGCCGCGCATCTGCGCAACTTTGGAAGCGAGGATCTGGGCGATCTCGCGGTCCTCAGGTGGAATGATCGGCCACTCGCGGACCACGACCGCGTCTGCGGGTGAGCCGTGCCCGTCCACGCGGGGAATGGTCTCAGCGCTCACAGCTGCAGCTCCTGTGCGACGCCCGGCAGGGCCAACGGGACACCGCTGTCCCCCATCCGGGTGGCCGCCCCCTCGTCCCAGTGCCAGACGTCGCGCACGGGCAGCTCGGGGAGCTCGCGTTCGATGGTCTCGACGATGCTGCGCTGGTGGGCCCGCGAGCGCTGGCGGCAGATCACGATCTCACCGTGGGAGGGCCGGGCGGTGCGGAGCACATTGATGCTGCGGGCAACCAGGGCCGGCTCGTCACGGATCACGATGAAGACGCGGTGGAAGATCGAGGAGATCGCCTCCGCACTGGTGCGCGGCGAGCGCAGGCCGGGATGCGCGAGGGGGTGGCCGAGGTCGGCGATGACCACGTCGCTGTTCACGGCGGCGATGGCCGGACCGACCCTGCGCAGGCAGTCCGAGATCTCATAGCCGTAGCTGCTGCGGAGCCCGGGAACCACGCGGAGATTGGGGCGCTGCGGGACAGCCACCGCCTGCTCCTCGACGTCGGCGGCGCGGGCGGGCCGGTCGCCGAAGCAGTTGCCGATGCTGCGGTCGGCGATGCTGAGGTAGAGGAGGTCGGCGATCGTGCCTCCCTCCATGTCGCAGTCGACGAGGGTCACGCTGCGCTGCTCGGCAAGGCTCCATGCGAGCGACGTTGCCCAGTACGTCGACGTCTGTCCCGCCCTGGTGGTGCAGACGCCGATGAGGAGGCTCACGGCGTCGGGGTCGGCGACGGCCTCGCCGACGCGGATGACGCGGGTGCGGTCACCGGCGGCGAGCTGGCCAGACCGGCGCAGTCACTCGGGGCGAGCTCGCAGATGGCATGCTGAACGTCGGCAGGCGGGAGGCCGGCCGGACCGGCCGCGACCGAGACCACGGCGTGGAGTTGTGCGCTGGAGGCGGCGATCTCGACCCAGGCCAGCTCCTCCCGACTGCTGACCAGCACGGTGAACTGGCCTCCGCTCACATCGACCACAGGCACCGCGTGGCCGATGAGCACCTGGCTCTCCTGGACAGCCGCGAAGATGTCGATCGACTGCCCGGACTGGACGGGCGGCGGATTGATGATGGACAGGGTGATCTCTATCTGCGCCCCGGGAGCCTCGAGCTCGTCGGGGCTCAGCAGGTCGCCCGGCTGCAGGGGAAGCTCAAAGCGAGCTCCCGCGGCCACTGACCCCGGCGTCTCGTATTTGACATCGCCGGGAGCGATCCTGAGTGGAACCACGTCGACGTCCGCCGCCGAGTAGACGTCGCCGCTCTGCACGGCGGTCCGTAGACGCAGCACGCTGATGGTCTGGCCACCGCTCTCAATCTCGGCGCCGACAATGACGCCGAGGACGGCGAGGATGACCACGCTGAAGAAGACTGCCGCGAATACCCGGCGCCGGTTCACACCATCCCTCCCTCGCAACTGAGGAAGCCGGATAGTACCGAACGCCACAGGGCAACTGCATCCCCTATCATCTCGGCCCGCATCGGCGCGGACGCAATGCTCCCGAGGGACGGGCAGAGGACGGGGCCGGGCAGCAGAGGGAGGTGGTGCGGTGCACGCCGGGAACGTGACCCTGGGGGCCCTGGCGCCGGAGCGCGACCGCACCCTGGTGGTCCTCTCTCGGGATGGCGAGCTGGCGGTCGGGCTCCGCGAACGGCTGGAGCGCGCCCGGGTCGTGGTCAAGGATGCACGGCCCGATGAGGCGCTCACCGCCGTGGGATCGTGCTGGCCCTGGCCCTGGATGCTGGTCGGGGATGTCGCCGACCTGCCGCCCGGCGTCGAGGCGGCCCCGGCCCGCCACCCGGTTCTCGTCCTCTGGCTCGGGACAGCGCCATGCGGGCTGCCGGTACACGCCCGCAGCTTCTCGCGGTTCTCGGAGCTGGCGGATGCGGCCAGCCGGGCCCTCGCCGCAGAGGTGGGTGGAATGCGACTGGCGACGGGGGCCGGAGTCGAGCTCCCGGGTGGACGGCTCGCCCGCAGCGCCAGCTTGCAGGCGCTGGTCTCCGCACACCCGGCGAGATTCAACCTTCCCCTGGTGACCTTTACCTCCGCGGCTCGGGCTCTCTCGGGGAGTGCGGTGCGGCTGCGTCCGCGCCGCGATCCCGTGACCGGGTGGGTGTCACTGCAGTGAGGGCGAACCCCGAGGTGCTGCTGCTCGAGGACGACGCGGAGAAGCTGGAGGAGTTGCGCCGCCATTTCGCCTCCCAGGGCTTCCATCCGCTGGCATTCCGCAGCGCCAGCCGCGCGATCGCCGCTCTGAGGGACGGCGGGCCGGCCGCTCAGCCCGTCATCTCGATCGTGGACTGGGATCTGACCATGGCGCCGGACCAATCCGCGAGCAGCAGCGACGCCCTCTGTGTCCTCGCCCGTGACGCCTCCGACTGCCTGGTCATCGTCTACACGGCCAACGCCGACTCCTTCCGCGTGCGCAGCGAGATCAATCGGGCTCATCCTCGCGCCTGGCTCCACGACAAGCGAGACGGAGATGCTTCGCTCATGGAGCGTGTCGACCGCATGCTGGACCATCCCGTCGCCGACCTCCGGGTGGAGGACGGCAGCTTCGTGGTCCACGTCCCGAGCCGGGATCAGTGCCACCACCGCGAGGCGGTCCGGCTGGTGATCCGCCACCCCGAGATCGTCACCTTCCATTCCGACACCGCCACCCGAGCGGTGCGCCGCTTCGGCGACTGGCTGGCACGCCACGGCTCCCCGGCCACCGTGGTCAGCCACGGCAACCGCCGCTACCGGCTGGCGGTCACCGGAACGGAGCCGGCGTCCCACCCGGGCGCTCCGCCGCCATGAACCTGACCATCGCCGAGATCCGCGAGCTGCCCCTCGCCGCCGCGCTCCTCGACGGCGACGGCGAGATCATCGCCGCCACCCCGGAGTGGAACGGTGCCGGGCCGGGAACGGTCCTCTTCGCCCTCCGTCAGACGCGCCTGGCGGTGACGGTCGTGGCCGCCGACCCCGCGGCGGCCGCCCTCCTCGACGGCCTGCTCGCCACCATGGAGGTGACCGCCGACGTCCTCGAGGGCACCCAGCGGTTGAGGGTCACCATGCTCGCGGCGTCTCTCCGGCTGGTCGCCGGCCGCCGGGTGACCACGGTGGGGACGTCGCACGACGTCATCGACCTGGCGGTGGCCGGCATCGGAGCGCGGACCGCTCTGGAGGTCCATGTCGACGGGCGCCCCGCCTTCCCCGTCCGCGCTCCCGAGGTCGCCGCCCTCGCCCTGGTGCAGCTCGCGGTGAACGCGGAGCGCCACACCCGGACCACTTCCGTGACCCTGATTCAGGATGGCGAGGCATTCCATGTGGTCTGGCCGGGCGCCGCCGGGCCCGGGACCTTCGCGACCGCGCGCAACCGGCGGGACCGGCAGCGCTGGGGGCTCGGCTTCTGCCGCATCGCGGCGGACACCCTGGGGGGCGCCATCTACCCTCCTGCCGACCGCGGCGACGGTACGGTCGGCGCCACCCTCGAGCTGGGCTTGCAGGACCTGACCCTTCCGGTGGCGGCGATCCGCGGCCATCGGGTGGTGAAGGCGACGCGCACATGGGACGAGGAGACGGGCTGCCTGCCGGGCGCGGGGGTCGAGCCCGGCTCCAGGTTGGCGGCCTGCCTCGACGCCGCGAGCTGCGCCCCGGGGAAGGCGGTGAGCTGCGATGGTTGGGCCGCCCGGCAGGTGAGGGATCGAGCCTGGGTCGCCATCCCACCTGACGACGTCCTCGAGCGTGCCCGCGACGTCCTGGACGGGATCGCCCACGAGCGCGCCCTCTGGGAAGGGATCGCCCCGTCCCTGCAGACGCGCGTGTATGCGCTCACGGCGCTGCTCGCGGGCCGGCTGGGTGCGCCCTTGCCCCGCGTGCCGGCGGGGATCTGGAACCAGCGGATGGGGGCTCTGGCAGCGGCACTCCGGCTCCCCATGGACATCCCCCGCCTGACCGCGCTCGGTGGGGTCGAGCCCCGGATCGCGGCCTACCTGGCGGCGGAGCTGGGCTCGGAGATGGCGGTGGACGGGGACGACCTGCTTCTGCGCGTCCGCCCCGGGATGGAGCGAGATGCCCGTCTCCTCGGTCTGGTCCGGGTGGGAGACGCCGTCCGGCTCAGCTGAGGGGTTGGGGTTAGCCTCACCCGCCGTAGGCGACGTGCCAGAGGGTGGAGCTGGGCCCGGTCCAGACGACGTCGATGTAGCCGGGCTGGCCGGTCGTCACCGGGCTGGGGAGGGAGTCGAGGGGAGTGCCCCCGAGGTTCTGGGGACCGGTCCAGCCGTTCTGATACCAGTCGTGCCAGAGGTTGCCGTCGGTCCCGACCCAGAAGACGTCGACCCGGCCGCCGCCCCAGGAGGTGACCTCCGGCTGGCTGCCCATCGGGCCGCTGCCGAGACTCCCGGGACCGTTCCAGCCGCCGCCCAGGTACCAGGCGTGCCAGAGGTTGCCGTCGGTGCCCTCCCAGAAGACGTCGAGGACGCCGGATTGGGAGGCGACGGGATGGGGGGCGGAGCCGAGAGGCCCGTCGCCGAGACCCTGAGGACCGTGCCAGCCGTTGGCGTAGTACGCCTCCCAGAGGTTCTTGTCGGTGCCCTTCCAGAACAGCTCGAGGTTGCCGGCGCCCCAGGAGACGGCCGACAGGGTGGTCCCGGTCCCGAGGGGTCCGTCGCCGAGCCCCTGGGGGCCGTGCCAGCCGTTGGCGTAATACGCCTCCCAGACGTTCTGGTCGGTGCCCTCCCAGAAGACCTCGATGTTGCCGACACCCCAGGAGATGGGAACGGGGGTGGCGTTGCCGAGCGGGCCGTCACCGAGGCTCGCGGGGCCCTGCCAGCCGTCCAGGTAGTACATCTGCCAGAGGTTGCCGTCGGTGCCTCTCCAGAAGACCTCCTNNCCAGCGACGCTGGGGCCTGCCATGAGCTGCCGGGCAGCGAAGCCAGGTGCGCCTCGTAGCCCGCCCCAAAGCCGGAGCACGCGGTCCCCGAGTAGCTGGAGATCACCACCGGTCCGCTATCACAACCCCAGGTGTCCCACGTCCAGGCCAGATAGCTGACGCCGCGGGAATCTGCCCAGGCCATGTAGGCGTCGATGTAGGTGTCGGCCTGATCGTCTTCGCCGATCTCCCCCGAGATGAGCGGCACCTGGGCGGCCACCGGCGCCAACTCGGAGTTCCAGCAGCTCGCCGTGGTGCAGATGTTGAAGTTGTAGCCGTGAAAGGAGGCGGCGAGCTGGTGCAGCGGGTCGGAGGGCTCGTACCGGAGCCAGTCATCGAGCGTGTTCGTGTACTGGACCCCGGGGCTCATCACCACGTTGGTGGCACCCGTCGCGCGGACGTCGTTGAGCAGCTCCTGCATGCCGGCAGCGGTGTAGGAGACCCCCGGACAGGTGCCGCCGTCGAGCACGCACTCCCAGGCCGCCCTCGTGTCCTGGTTGCTGTCGGGGTAGGGCTCGTTGAAGAGATCGAAGATCACCGCCGGGTCACTCTTGAAGGCGGTCGCGACGGAGGCCCAGAAGGCCGGCGAGTTGCTCTGGTCCGGCATCGGCTCCTGGCCGGTCGCCAGGGTGGTCCCCGGCGCCGACCAGTGGAGGTCGAGGATGGCGTACAGCCCGTAGGAGTTGAGCAGGGAGACGTAGTTCTCGATCGCGGTCTGGTAGGTTGCGCCTGCGGGGCTGGCGCCGTTGATCCCCAGCCAGCAGTCCTCGTTCAGCGGCACGCGCACGGCGTTGATGTCCCATGACGCCATCGCCGCGACACTGGCTGCATCCGACGGTCCGTCGAAGACGTCGCCGGTCCCCTGGACGCACATGTACTCGCCGCCCGAGCGGTCGACGCCGTGCAGCGTCACCGGAGTGCCCGCGGAGTTCACGAGCTGGTTCCCCTGGACATGGATCGACAGTGTCGACGTCGCCGCGGCCACCCGCACCCCCAACGCCTGCGTCAACGACGCCACGGCGAAGGCTGCGATGGTGACGCCGGCAAGGTGCTTCACAACAGCGCGTGGGGTTCGGGGCAGGAGATCGGCCATCAGGGTCTCCCGGGCTGGAGGTTGTCGACGGGTCGGCCCATCTCCCCCCGGCAAGGTGGACCAGCCACACCTTCCCCGCTCCGCTCCGATGGTGGGCGCTCTTACCGCGGCTTGTTGCCGAGGCGTTACCGCTTCCTCTGAGGTCTCGCGGCCCCGCCGCGACGAGGCCGTCACCGCGTCGCGACCCGCACATGGACGGGGGCCGGTACTCGGAGATGGCCGGTCTCGAGAGACCCGTATCCTCTCGTCCGTGATCACCGAGGAGAGAGACGCACCGCCGGGACGGAGCCTTGGGTGAGGACCCTCTGAGCAAGCCGGTCCGATGGCCCTCGGCGATGAGCCTGGCCCGAGGGCTGTGCGTCGCCGTCATCCTCGTGATCACGCTGGTGACCCGGCTGCACTATCTGAGCGCCGGCCAGCTCAACCTGGATGAGGGGACCTACTGGCTCTCCCTCCGGGCGATGCAGGCCGGCCATCCCCTCTACAGCTCCGTGTACTGCTCTCAGCCACCCGCCTTTCTCCTCCTCACCGAGCCTGGCTGGGCGCTGCTGGGCGGCTCCATCGCCGCGGCCCGCGCCGTCATGGTCGCCTGGGCGCTGGTGGGGGTCGCCTCCGGGGCGGTGATCGGGTGGCGGCTGGCCGGCTCCGTGGCCGGGATCTCGATCGCCGCGATGCTTGCCGTCGACCCGATGATGATGCAGCAGTCGGTGATCCTCCAGGCAGATGGACCGGCGACGGCGCTCGGCCTGCTGGCGGTGGCCATGGCCACGTGCGCCCTGAAGGGCCACCGGGAGCGTGCTCGCGACGTGTTCGCCTTCCTTGCCGGTGCCGTGCTCGTGGTCGGGGTGCTCACCAAGCTGCTGGATGCCGCCGTGGTCCCCGTGGTCGCCGTGACCCTCATCGGCCCACGCCACTGGCGGCGCATCTGGCTGCTCGCGCTGATCGGCGGTTCCATTGCCGGCGCCGCCCTCCTGCTCCCGTATCTCCCTGCATGGTCGGCACTGTGGATCCAGGTGGTCGGGATGCATCTGCCCGACAGCTCCACCGTCGGCGCGGGCATCACCTTCTCGTTCCTCGCCAGCTGGGCGCACCTCGAGCTGCCGGAGATCAGCCTGGCCGCGTTGGGCGTGTTGCTCGGCTGGCGGAACCACCGACGTCTGGTGACCACCGGGCTCGTCTGGATCGGCGGGGCGCTGGTGGCGGTGGCGGGCACACACCCGGCGCTCCAGCACTACCAGATCGCGATCAGCCCGGGCCTGGCCCTGCTGGGAGGCGCGGCGCTCGCTCAGGCGCTTGAATGGTGCGGGGCAGGCGCCCACGCGAGGTGGACGGAAGCGGCACTGGTCGCCGCCCTCGTCACCGTGGCCTCCATCGTGCTGGTCGGGTCATTGGGGAATCTCCAGCAGCTGCAGGTGGAGCCGAATCCCCATCAGGTGGCGAGCATCGGGCAGCTCATCCCTCCCGGGAGTCAGCTGTTCGGCGATGACCAGTTCAACGAGGCGCTGGCCGGTCGCCAGGGACCGCCGTACCTCATCGACACCTCGCTGCTGCGGCTGCACAACAGTGGCCTGAC
>PLAX01000196.1 GCA_003135255.1 Candidatus Dormiibacterota bacterium
CCCGGGCCACCTCGTCGCCGCGGGTGATGCCGCCGAAGATGTTGATGAAGATGCCGCGGACATCGGGGTCGCTCAGGATCATGGCGAGCGAGCTCCGCACCTTCTCGGCGTTGGCGCCGCCGCCGATGTCCAGGAAGTTGTTGGGCCGGCCCCCCACCTGCTGGACCAGGTCCAGGGTGTTCATGGCGAGCCCGGCACCGTTGCCGATGCAGCCGATGCTGCCGCCGGGGAGGTGGACGTAGGTGAGCCCGCGCCGCTTGGCCTCGGCCTCGTAGGGGTCCTCACCGGTGCGGCCGTCCTCGCCCTCCAGATCGAGGGCCAGCTCGGCGGCCAGATCCCGGTGCCGGTACTCAGCGCTCTCGTCCACCTCCAGCTTGCCGTCGGCGGCGACCAGCCGGCCGTCGGCGGTGAGGGCGAGAGGGTTGATCTCACAGGTGACCGCGTCGAGGTCCACGGCCAGCCGGTAGAGCGTCTGGGCGAGGGGCACCAGGGCGGAGGCGAGGCGGCCCCGCGCCTCGGTCAGCGCGGGTGCGAGAGCGAGCGCCGAGAAGGCGAGCTCGCGCACCTCGAACGGCCGGGGACCGGCAAAGGGATCGGGCCAGAGCTTGGCGATCCGCTCCGGGGACGTGGCCGCCACCTCCTCGATCTCCATCCCGCCCGCGGCGGAGAGGATCAGCGCCAGGCGGCGGCGATCGCGATCGAGGGTGATCCCCAGGTACAACTCGTGGGCGATCTCGAGCCCGGCCTCACACCAGACCGAGCGCACCGGGTAGCCGCGGATCTCCATGGCCAGGATGCGAGCAGCCTCGCGGTGCGCCTCCTCGGGCGAGGAGACGACAGCGATGCCACCCGCCTTGCCCCGCCCGCCGATCGGCACCTGGGCCTTGACCGCCACCCGGCCCAGCTCGCGAGCGGCGGCGGCGGCCTCGTCCGGAGTGCGGGCCAGCCGGCCCGCGGGCACCTCGATGCCGACCCGGGCGAATTGCCGCTTGGCCTGGTACTCGAGAAGCTTCATGGCGATCGAGTGTACGGATGAGGGGGGAGACCGGGTCGCGCGTGGTGGGGAGCTGATCTCTACCGGCTCCACGCACCCTGTCACGTCGACGCCGAGGCCCTCTCCGCGGTGGCGCGGTTGACCCGGGCCGGGAGCCTCCCGGAGAGCCAGGTCCCGCACTGCCTGGAGGCGGTCGCGGCAGCCCGCTGGACGGGTCTGGCTCGTGCGGCGGCGAGGGCAGGGTGTCCCCCCTTCCATGAAACCCGTTTGGGACGCGCGTGTCCTAAACCGCCCTGTGCGAGGGGGGGACGGCCCGAGGAGGCTCGACGCGATCGGCCTTCTCGGCGCAGTTGACGAAGCGACCTGGCGGCGACGGGGCCAGCCGCCGCCGTGATGAGGTGACGCTGAGCTGCGCGCTACCCCTCGGGCGGTCGCCGCGAGGGTGCGATGGCGTCCAGCTCCTCCAGGTCCTCCGGACTCGGCACCCACTCCGCGGCCTCGACGTTGGCCAGCACCTGCTCGGGCTGGCTCGCCCCCGCGATGACCGAGACCACCGCCGGCTGGGCCAAGAGGCCCCCGATGGCGACGCCGAGGAGGTCGGTCCCCTTGTGGCGGGCGTAGGCGGAGAGGCCCTCGACGATGTCGAAGTTGGCGTCGGTGAGGAACTCGTCGCCCGCCTCGTCGGAGAGCCGGCCCCCCTCGGGGGCGGTCTCACCGCGCCGGTACCGCCCGGTGAGCAGGCCCCGCATCAGAGGGAAGTACGGGATCAGGCCGAGGCCGAAGTGCTCACAGGCCGGGGCCACGTCGGCCTCGGCACCGCGGTTGAGCAGGCTGTACTCGTTCTGGGCGCTGACGAAGCGGTTGGAATGGTGGATGTACGAGGTCCAATCGGCGTCGGCGATCTGCCAGCCGCTGAAGTTTGAGCAGCCGATGTAGCGGACCTTGCCCTCGCGGACCAGGTCGTCGAGCGCCGAGAGGGTCTCCTCGATGGGCGTGTCGGCGTCGGGGACGTGGATCTGGTAGAGGTCGATCCAGTCGGTCCCGAGCCGGTGCAGGCTGGCCTCCACCCCGGAGCGGATGTGGCGACGCGACGCGCCCGCGTTGTACACGCCCTCCCCCATCTGAGCGCCCACCTTGGTCGCCACGATGGCGGCATCACGCCTGCCGCGCAGCGCCGCCCCCAGAAGGTGCTCGGACTCGCCGCCGCCGTAGACGTCGGCGGTGTCGAAGAAGGTGACCCCGGCGTCGAGGGCCGCGTGCACGATGCGCGCCACCCCGGCGGCGTCCACCCGGCGGCCAAACTGGTTGCACCCCACCCCGACGACCGACACCTCAAGCCCAGACTCGCCGACGCGACGGAACTCCATCTGCTCCACTCCCTCGACCTGGGCCAGCGGCCCGCTCGGATCACCCATTCTGACCGAGCGGGCGTCTCAACCGGCGCCGGGCTCTGTACCCCATAGACTTGGCAGATGCCTCAGACCATGGCCCTGATCGGCGGTACCGGCCGGCTCGGCCCCGGACTTGCACTCCGGCTGTCCCGCGGAGGCCTGCCCGTCATCATCGGCTCCCGCGACCTGCAGCACGCCCTCGACGCCGCTGAACGGGTCACGGCTCTGGACGGAGTGACGAGGATCAGGGGCGCCACCAACGCCGACGCCGCGGCCAGCGCGGACCTGGCCATCCTGACCGTCCCCTACGAAGCGCAGACGGGACTCCTCCCCGATCTTGCCGGGCCACTCGCCGGCAAGGTGGTGGTCAGCACCACGGTCCCGGTCCGCTTCGACCCGGCGCTCGGCCCGGTGGCGGTGAAGGTCGACGAGGGCTCTGCCGCGGAACAGGTTGCGGCGCTGCTCCCCACCAGCCGGATCGTGGGCGGTTTCCACACCGTGAGCAGCGTGCACCTGAGCCGCCTCGATCGGGACCTCGACGAGGATGTCCTCCTCTGCGGCGATGACGACGGAGCCAAGGCGGACGTCCGCCGCATCGCCGGCGTCATCCCCGGGCTGCGGGTGGTGGACGCGGGCCGTCTCGGCAACGCCCACCACCTCGAACAGCTGACCGTCCTTCTGCTCAGCATCAATCGCCTGTCCCGTCGTTCGGTGGGAGTCCGCCTGACCGGCCTCTGACCTGGGCTCGGCTCACCTGCGCGGTGGCGCCGTGAAGGCCGGCGATCCCTGCTACGGTTGGCGCCGTGTCCGAGACCAGCAAGCCGGCGGCGCGGGGAGCCCGGAGCGAGGGCGCAGCGCCCGCCGAGCCAGCACCCGTCCCCCCGCACCTCGGGGAGCGCAGGCGTGACGTGCGCCAGGTGGTGAAGATGCGCACGCTGGTCGGGGCGGCGCTCATCGTCCTGCTGGTCCTCGGCCTCGTCTTTGTGATCGTCCAGGTCGCCAGCCTCGTGCTCCTCTTCCTGATCGCTGTGGTGATCGCCGAGGGGGTGCGGCCACTCGTCTCCCGGGTCCAGGAGCTGCACCTCCCGCGCGCCGCAGCCATCGCCGTCGTCTACCTGCTGGTGCTCGCCGTTCTGGTGGTCATCGTCGCCCTGCTGGTCCAGCCGGTGGTGAGCGAGGCGGAGAGCCTGGCCAGGCACTTCCCCGCGTACCAGAAATCCGCGGTCCACTTCATCACCACGGTCGAGAGGCACGTCGGCATCAGCAACGCCCAGCTCACCGGCCAGGTGGAGGGGGCCCTGGGACAGGCCGGCCAGGACCTGGTCACCATCGGCGGCACCATCGCCGGGGCCGTGGCCGATCTCATCCTGGTGCTGGTGATGAGCTTCCTCTGGCTCACCACCAGCGACAGGCTCAAGTCGTTCGTGGTCGACCTCTTCCCGCCCCGCGCGCAGGCGCTGGTCGTCGAGGTCATCCAGGACACCGGCTACCGGATGGGCGGCTACCTCCGAGCGGTCGCGATCAACATGGTCGTGGTCGGCGTCGCGACCGGTATCGCCTGCGCCGTGCTCCGGCTGCCCAGCCCCATCCTTCTCGGCCTCTTCGCCGGCATCGCCGCAGCCGTCCCGATGATCGGTGCCATCCTCGGCGTGGTCCCGGCGGCGCTGCTCGGCCTCACGGTGTCGCCGGAGTACCCCGTGCTGGTGCTGGTGGTGCTCGGGGTGTTCCAGATGGTGGATGCCAACACGGTCGTGCCGGTGGTGATGAACCGGGTGCTCGCCCTCCCCGCGCTGGCCGTGGTGCTGGCCCTGGTGGTGGGATGGGTGCTCGCCGGCCTGATCGGGTCGCTCCTCGCCGTGCCGATCGCCGCCGCTCTGCAGGTGCAGGTCTCCCGGGTGCTGGTGCCCTACGTCCATCACATCCAGGGACGGCCCGACCCGGCCTACCTCGCCGCCTTCGGCCGGACGCCGACCCCCGAGGGACCGGGCGTCCCCGCCGCCCGAGATGGATCCGTAGCAGATCGTAGCTCATAGTGCTACACTTGGCGGGTGAGCAACACCATCCCGCAGCGGGAGCTGCGCAACCAGAATGCCGCGATCATCGCCGCAGTGAGCGCGGGCGAGAGCTTCGTGATCACCCGAAATGGGACCCCCGTCGCCGAGCTGCGCCCTGTACGCGGCGGCCGGCGCACCTTCGTGCCCAGGGCGGAGCTGGCCGAGGTCGCAGCGCACGGTCCTCACATTGACCGTGGGGCGTTCCGGGCCGACCTGGACCGAGTCGTCGACCAGGGGCTGGAGCGGGAGATCTCCGAGTGACGGCGGGGCTGCTCGACACCTCGGTCGTCATCGACTGGGACGATCCGCGGGTCGTGGCCGCCCTGCCCGAGGAGGTGGCGGTGTCGTCCGTTACCCTCGCCGAGCTGGCGGCGGGGCCGCACCTGGCGGCGGAGCCGGCGGAGCGCGCGCGCCGTCAGGCGAGGCTCCAGCAGGTCGAGGCGCTCTTCGACCCCATCGACTTCGACCGCGCGGCGGCGCGCAGCTACGGCCAGGTGGTCGCTGCGGTGGCACTCTCTGGGCGTTCGCACCGCGGGCGGGTCGCCGACCTCCTCATCGCGGCCAGCGCCCATGCGCGCGGGCTGACGGTCTACACGCGCAACCCGGACGACTTCTCAGGCCTGGAAACGCTCGTCACCGTGATCCAGGTCTGAGGAGCAGACCCTCTGCCGACGGGTCCTCGCGCGGTCGGAATCGGCCGGCGACTGCACCTTGAAGAATGCGAGATCGCGAATGCCAGCAGCTGAGCGGCTCACCGACACTCGGAGCATTGCCCGCAAGAACCTCTTCCCGGCGGAGCGCGAACGGGGGATCTACGCGGTGGTCGAGGGAGGCTTCGCCGCCGGGTGGTTCGGGTGGGGCCAGGCTGCGCCGCCGTCATGGCTGGTCGTCCCTCTTGCCGTGGGCAGCATCCTCTCTGTCCTTGTTGCAGTGGCCGGAATCGTGGTCACCGCCCGCTCCCGCGCCCGGCGGACCGCGGTCAGCGACCGCACCGTCCGCCGACGATTCCGGATCATCGTGCTCGTGGAGTTCGCCCTGGCCGGCATCGGCGCGGCGGTTCTGGCCGCCGCCGGCCGAGCCACGTGGATACCGGCATGGGTGTGCCTCGTGGTCGGTGTGCACTTCTTCCCTCTCTCACGTGCGCTGGGTAACCGGTCTCTGGCACGAGCTGGGGCGCTGCTG
>PLAX01000067.1 GCA_003135255.1 Candidatus Dormiibacterota bacterium
CCGCGGCGGGCAGGTGGAGCCGGTGGTGGATGCGCTCCTCCAGAAGGCTCACCGGGTCAGCGAAGGCGCTGTCGGCGCAGACGGCGCGCACCCCAGGGTCGTCGGCAGCGACGCTGATGGAGACCGCCCCTCCCATGGAATAACCGAGGAGCCCGATCGGGAGCGGGCCCAGGCGGCCCCGGACGGCGTCGAGAACCGCCGTCAGGTCGCGGCACTCGTTGGCGCCCAGGGTGTGCGGACCGGCGTCACTGCCGGGCGTCCCGCGCCAACCGTAGGCGACGACCGAGAAGCCGGCACGTCGCAGGGCGGCGCCGATCCCGAGGACGTCGCTGATGTGACCGCGATAGCCCCCGCTCACGACCACGACGGCGTTCCGGGTCCCGGGCAGGAGCCAGGTGATGAGGCGCAGCCGATCGTCGGTCCGGACCTCGAGCTCCTCGTACTCAAGTTCGAAATCGGCGGGCGTGAACTGGCGGGAGTCGCGGTGTGTGCGCGGGAGCCGGCGGAAGGTCTGCCAGTAGACCAGGCCGCAGGCTGCCCCCCAACCGGCCGCTCCGGCGGCGACGATGCGGCCGACCAGAACCGGCCGGCTCACCGGTAGAGGAAGTAGAGCACGACGAACACGACGACCAGCCCGGCAGCGAGGACGGCGACCGCCATCCAGCCGGATCCGAGCGTCAGGAGGCGGCGGACACGGTCATCGGGTTTGGCGGCGACCGGGCTCTCGCCCGGTGCCGGCTCGTCGCGGTCGGGGCCCCCGCGGACCACGGCGAAGTCGATGCGCCCCTCGGCGTCCTCGGGGACGTCCACGGGCGAAACCAGGGCGGGAAGACGCGCCGCACTCCGGCGGCGGCGCTCCCGCCGGGCGTCGGCCTCGTGGCGGGAGCGCTCGGGGAGAGTGAGGGAGTCCATCGACGAGGCGGGGACGGAGACCCAGGGCGCCGAAGCGAGGGCCAAGTCGGGGAGGGCCATCTCGGCATCCGGCTCGGGCTTCGCGGCCGCGGTGGACTCCTTCTCCTCCGCCACGGGTGCGGGCACCCCCGACCGGGTGTCCTCCTCGGTCTGTTCGGGCTCGGCAGCAGCAGCGGTCTGCTCGTCGGCGACCGCCACCGGTTCGCCATCGGCCACGGATTCGGTGCCGGGCGGTGGCTTCTCGGGCGCGGCTTTCTTGACCGGGTCGGCCTTGCTCGACACCCGACGCGTCATACCTGGTCCGGGGATGCGGCTGGAGCGGTCCGTTCGAGGATCTCGAGGGCCAGCCTCCGGTACGACTGGGCCGCCTCCGAATTCCGCGCGTAGGCGGTGATCGGTGCTCCGGCCATCGCGGTCTCCTGCAGCTTCACCGTCACGCGGATAACAGTATCGAAGACATGGAGGCTGGGGATCTCGCGGAGGCCCTCGAGCATCTGCTGGCTGAACCGGGTGCGCATGTTCACGAAGGTGGGCAGCAGGCCGAGGATGCGCAGGTCGGGGTTGAGCTGCTCGCGAGCCGCCTGAAAGGTCCGCAGCACCTCCTTGAGCCCCTTCATCGCGTAGCCCGACATCTGGAGGGGGACCAGGATCCAGGCTGCGGCCCCGAGCGCGCTGATGGTGTGAAAGCCGAAGTTGGGCGGCGTGTCGAACAGCACCACGTCGTAGGCGCGGAGGCCGTCACCCCGGTTGAGGGCGTCACGGAGACGCAGCTCGCGGCGGACGGTCGTGGCCATCTCCGCCTCCACCGCGCTCAGATCGGGATTCGCCGGAATCAGGGAGACCCCGTCCCACTCGGTGGCGAGGGTCACCGCCTCAGGAGGCACGGTCGGGTCAACCAGGATGTCGGCGATCGTCCTCTTGAGCTGGTAGGGATTGAACCCGAGCCCGGAGGTCAGGTTCGACTGCGGGTCGACGTCGACGGCGAGCACCCTTCGGCCCAGTTCGCCGAACGCGCCGGCCAGGGCGGCGCAGGTGGTCGTCTTTCCGACGCCCCCCTTCCCCGACACGCACGCGATGGAGATGGGCACGAGGGGCAGCTCACCGCGGGCGCGGACCGGCCGGCGGCGCGAGGGACGGCGTCGTCTGCCAGATGCGGTTGAGACGGGACTGGAGCGACGCCACGTACCAGAGACCTCCGACGACGGGAAGGAGGAGCAGGCAGGCGCGGGCGACCGGGCGAAGCTGCCGATCGGCGCGAACGCCGACCCGCTCCTGGACCAGCCGGGCCCGCTCGAGCGTCATCACCAGAGCGACGACCGAGAACGGCAGCAGGAGGGTCAGGTAGGGGACGGCGACGAGTCCGCCGAGCATCAGGTCGTGCCAGGGAACGGTCACCCCCCGGATGGCGGGGCCCGAGGCAAGCACGGCCAGGGCCGGACCGACCCGGAGAGCGTGGGCGACGATGATGGCGGCCCCGGCCAGCGTGCAGAGCAGACCCGCAAGCCAGGCGAGGGCCACACCGAAGGCCGACGCCCCGGGACGGACCTCGAGGCGAGCGTCGAAGTCGGACATCTCACGGTTGACCCGCGCATGCCAGCCAACCGTGTAGGCACCGAGGGTGATCACCGAGAGGAGTGCCACGGCCAGGGGGCGTCGCCGCGTCCCCGCCGGTCCGAGGGACGGCACGGCGAGAAGCTGGACGGCAGGGGATGCCGCGGTACGCGGGGCCGCCGCGACAGCCGCGGTCGGTGGCGGCGGCGGGGGGGGCGGTGGCGGGACGGCGGCGGCCGTGCTCCCGGCCACGGCGGCCGGCGAGAGCGTCACGGGGGGAACCGGGGGCGCCGGGGGTGCAGCGACAGAGGGC
>PLAX01000126.1 GCA_003135255.1 Candidatus Dormiibacterota bacterium
TCGGTCCAGCGGGCCGTGGTGGCGGCGCAGCCGAAGTCGCAGTCATCGGGATGGGCCACCACGATCAGGACCCGCTCGATGCCCTCGGTGTCAGGGAGGCTCTCCGGCATGCCTCGGATGGTACGGGGAGAGCCGCGCGGGCCGCTGCCGCTGCGCTCGCAGCCCTCCATCCGGTGGGGGTGCGGGTCGGGTTCCCCAGTCTGACCGGCTGCGACGGCAGGAAACGTCTGGGGAACGGTCCGCTGAATTCCCTCAGACGTTGGCTCCTGTCCCGGAGTTCAGCCTGTAGCGTGCGTGTCGAGCGCAGACAACGCTCCAGACCAGTCATGACCATGCTTGATCTCTCGCAGGTGGCCGGCCTCAGGCTGGTCGATCCCGGCCGGGCTCAGCCCGCCGGACTTCCGCAGGCCACATCGGCATCGGAGCGGGTGCCGGCACGGGCACCTTCCGAGCATCCCGAGAGGGTGGCATCCGCTCCCACCTCCGCCTTCGAGGCGGGCGCCGATCCCGGCGCAGCCGCGCTGCCCGTCCCGGCCGCGCTGCCCGTACCGGCCTCCATCCCCTCCGCGCCGCCGGTCCCATCCGATCCCGTCACCGGTGCCGGGCAGGAGCGGGCACAGGCCGCACCGGCGGTGCTGATCGTGGATGACAACGTCCGGCTGGCCAGCACCGTGGCCGCCTACATGGAGATGCAGGGGTTCCGGGCCCACCCCGCCCACAGCGCGGAGGAGGCGCTGTTCGCGGCCCAGCAGGTCCACTTCGACCTCGTGCTCCTCGACATCAACATGCCGGGCATGGACGGCCTCGAGGTCTGCCATCGCCTGCTCGCCGCCTCCCCGGGGATCCGGGTGCTGATGGTCACCGGGCGAGACTCCGAGGAGGACCCCCTCCGCGCTGCCGCCGTGGGCGCGCGCGGGCTGCTCACCAAGCCGATCTCGCTCGCCACCCTGCGGGACGAGATCTTCCGCGCCCTGGCCAACTGAGCCGTCCCGCCCACCTCCGATGGGGGCGAGGACTAGAGTGCGCGGGTGCGCGAGGTCGAGTGCCACTCCCAGGGAAGTGGCGGCACTGATCTCTTCTGGCGGCTCTGGTCATCCGATGACGGGGCGTCCGCGGCCCGAGTCGTGATCTCACATGGCTACGCCGAGCACGGCGGACGGTATCGCCACGTTGCCGAGCGCCTGACCGGGGCGGGGCTGGCGGTGGTCGTCCCCGACCACCGGGGCCACGGGCGTTCCGATGGGCGGCCGGTGAGCGTTGACCGGTTCGACACCTACGTCGACGACCTCCACCAGGTCCTCCGGGACGCCGCCGCCGAGTGGGGAGACGCCCCCACCATCCTCCTTGGCCACAGCATGGGAGGGCTGATCGCCGCGGTCTACGCGCTCCACCACCCCGAGGAGTTGCGCGGCCTGGTGCTCTCCGCCCCCGCCGTGGTCTCCACGGGGATCTCGGCACCGGCCGTCGCGATCGGCCGCTTGCTGGCCCGGGTTGCCCCCGAGCTGGGCGTCATCAAGCTTCCGCTGGAGAGGATCTCCCGCGATCCGGCGGTGGTCGCCGCCTACATGGCCGACCCCCAGGTCCACCCGCGACGCCTGCGGGCTCGTCTCGGGGCCGAGATGCTGCGTGCGATCGATGAGGTGGCTGCCGGCCTCCCCCGGCTGACGATGCCCGTGTTGGTGATGCAGGGGAGCGACGACGCCCTGGTCGACCCCTCCGCCGCCGCCTACGTGCATGAACGGGTGGGGAGCCGGGACCGGACCATCCGCATCTACCCGGGTCTCTACCACGAGATCTTCAACGAGCCCGAGCGAGACCAGGTGCTCGACGATCTGGTCGAATGGGTGCTGGCGAGGATCGCCACCCCCCGGTGAGGAGGCGGGCGGCGCTCCATCCCCTGCCGCTGCGGGACCCCCGCGGCGGCGCCGGCGCCGGTGCCGGTTGGCGACCCCGATCGGATTTGAACCGACGATCTCCACCTTGACAGGGTGGCGTGTTAGGCCAGGCTACACCACGGGGCCGCAGAATCCCGGAGTGTACCAGCGGGAACGGAGCGAGGCGGCGAGAGCCGCAGGCTCTCGACCCCGAGCGTAGGCCCCAGCTGGTACGGGGAGCGAATACCAGCGGGAACGGAGCGAGGCGGCTCTGGCCGTCCGTCCGGGCTTCCACAACCCGCCGGCGCGCACCCGCCGGCGGCTGACGGGGCGGCGGCGATCGGCGGCTATGCTGCCTCCGTGATCCGCCTCTTCGACACTGCCAGCCGGTCGCTCCAGCCACTCGACGCGGGCGACCGGGCGGTCCGCCTCTACGTCTGCGGCATCACCCCCTATGACGGCGGCCACCTCGGCCACGCCTTCACCTATCACACCTTCGACATCCTGACCCGGCGGCTTCGCAGTCTCGGCCACCCGGTGCGCAGCGTCCGCAATGTCACCGATGTCGATGACGACATGATGCGGGTGGCGGCGGCCCGCGGCATCGGCTGGCGGGAGCTGGCCGACCAGGTGGTCCGCGACTTCGACCAGGACATGGGCGCCATCGACATCCTGGCGGTGGATGCGGCGCCTCGTGCCAGCCAGCACGTTCCCGCCNNCCTCTCCAGGCTGGGCGCGGAGGAGATGCTGCGCCTCTCGCGAGAGCGCGGCGCCGACCCTGACGACCCGCGCAAGCGGGCTCCGCTCGACTTCGTTCTCTGGCAGCCATCGCGGAGCGGAGAGCCGAGCTGGGCGTCGCCCTGGGGAGCGGGGCGTCCCGGTTGGCACATCGAGTGCTCGGTGCTCTCGACCGTCGAGCTGGGCACGCCCATCGATGTTCACGGAGGGGGTGACGACCTCATCTTCCCCCACCACGAGTCCGAGATCGCCCAGGCGGCCGGGGCCGGCATCTCCCCCTACGCGCGCCTCTGGGTCCACGTGGCGATGGTCGGGTATCAGGGCGAGAAGATGAGCAAGTCGCTCGGCAACCTCGTCTTTGTGCGCCAGCTTCTGGAGAGGGTCCCGGCGGCGACGGTCCGGCTGCTCCTCGCCGACCACCACCATCGCGCCGCCTGGGAGTACACCGAGGCTGATCTGGCCGGAGCGGAAGTCCGGCGCCGGCGCTACGCCACCGCTGCTCGCGCGGGTGCCGGCCTGGAGGGCGCGGAGGCCGGCGACTGGCGGGCCCGCTTCCTGGCGCGCATCGACGACGACCTGGATGCCCCGGGGGCGCTGCAGGTCGCCGACCGGCTGGCCGATCGGCTCGTCGCGGCCGGAGCGGCGGGGCCCGAGGACGGTGCGGCGCTGCTCGCCCAGCTGCTGGATCTCGTCGGCGCGGCATCGGCGGTCCAGCCAGCCCCCTGAGGTGGCGCGTCCGGGGCCGGACCCCGCCGGGGCGCTCGGCCCGGATTCGCCGCCGCGGCAGCGTCAGCGCTGCTGAAGGGTCTGGTCGACGGCCCGGTTGGCCCGGACGGCGGCCACGATGTGCTTCTGGAGAAAGGCGTAGAAGAGGGCCCGCTGGCTCCGGTCCGTCTCCTCCGTCACCTCGATCCCCCGGCGGTGGCGTTCGATCCACGGCGGCACGCCCTCGGCGATCACCCCCGAGCCGACCCGCACCCGGACGGTGGTCTCCTCACCCTCGACGACGAAGACCGCGACCACGAGGCGCAGCCCGGTGTGGTCGACCAGCTTCCAGCCGCGCTCGTAACGCCGGCCTCCGGAGCGGTCCGCGTGGGTGGAGACCACGGGCTCTCGGACGAAGGTCTCCCCCTGCGTGGCGCTCTGCACCAGCGTCGCGGCCACGAAGGCGTCGAGATCGCGTCCCACCCAGTTGACCAGCGAGGGGGCGCGGTTGTCGACGTCGGGCATCCCCGAGGGGTGGTCGAAATAGCCGATGGCGGCGATCGTCCCAGCGTGTCGGCGACAGTAGACGATCCCGCCCACGGTGGCCCAGTGATGGGGGCACCAGGCGGTGTCGCAGCGCCGGCCCCTCCGGTCGATGTAGTGGCAGAGCACGCCGTCGTGGTGGGAGCAGCCCCGGGCGCGGCAGGGGAGGTCTCCCTCCGTGGCCGGGAAACGGGCGATCGGCGACGAGACGGATGGCATCACCGGGGGCGGCGCGAAAGGCGGCACCTGGCCGGGATGCGGGCCGCTGACACCCTGGGGCGACAGAGCGTCGGGGGGCGTGCTGGACGGCGGTGGCAGCGGCTCCGAGGGAGCCGCTCGGGCGGCCGGGCCGGTCCCGTGGTCACCGCGACGGAACAGCGGCATCACCGCGCTCCGTGCCGCGATCGCATGGGCCCCATCCTACGCCGGCCCCGCCATCTTGCTGAGTGCGGCGCCGAGGTGGCGCACNNGCAAGGGCGGCGAGCGCCATGGGCCGGACCAGGTCCCGATGCCCGGTGGCGTGGGAGGGGTCGACCACGATGGGGAGGTGGGAGAGCGAGCGGATGAGGGGCACCGCACTCAGGTCGAGGGTGTTCCTCGTCGCCGTCTCGAAGGTGCGGATGCCACGCTCGCAGAGCACCACGTCCGGGTTGCCATGGCTCACCACGTGCTCGGCGCTGAGCAGCCATTCCTCGATGGTGTTGGAGAGCCCGCGCTTCAGGAGGATCGGTTTTCCGGCGCTGCCGANNGCCGCCACCTGCTCCACGTCGCCGGGGCTCATCACCTCGGTGACGACCGGGAGGCCGGTCTCCGCCCTCGCCTCGGCGAGGTACTCCAGGCCCTCCGCCCCCAGGCCGCTGAAGGAATACGGCGAGGTGCGCGGCTTGTAGGCGCCGCCTCGGAGCAATGAGGCCCCCGCCTCCTTGACAGCGCGGGCCGTCTCCAGGAGCTGGTCCCGGGACTCCACGGCGCAGGGGCCGCCCGCCACCGCGAACGGCGCGCCTTCCCCGATGCGCACTCCCCCCACGTCCACCACCGTCGGCTCAGGGTGCCATTCCCGCCCGACCTGCTTGTACGGCTTGCTCACGGGCACGGCGGCCAGGACCCCCGGAAGGGCCACCACCGCGTCCCGGATCTGTCCGGGGTTGCTCCCCAGGACGCCGATCGCCAGCCGATCGGTGCCGGGCAGCTCGATGGGGCGGTACCCTCGCTCCCGAACGTGGCGGATGACGTTCTCCACCTCGTCGCGGGTAGCCTGGTGGCTCATCAGGATGAGCATGCGGGGATTCTGGCCCATGAGGCTCACGATTCGGGGCAGGAAGCAGATCCTCGCCCCCCGGCCGGCCGACCCCCGCCGGCTCGGGGCCGACCTGCGCATCCCGCTCGCGACACTGCTCGACCAGGACCCGGTGGCGAATGTCTTCCTGAGGAGCGAGCTGAGGCTGGGAGCATCCCTCGACGGCTGGTGGGGGTTGGGGGAGANNGCCGGGGTACTCCGTCAGCACCTCCCCCGCCTCATCATCGGCCCGGCCCCGGCCGTCCGGGCCCTGACCGCGTCGATCGCTCCCCGGCTGCGCCCGGTTGAGGTCCGGGATCCCCAACCCGTCATGGTCCTCGACGGCTCGATACCGAGCCGGAGCGTGCCCATCCGCCGCGGCCGCCGCGACGATCTGGATCGGCTCACCGTGGCGGCCGCGGCGATGCATCGGGAGGAGATGGGGGTCGACCCGCTGGCGATCGACCCGGTCGGATGGCGGCACCGGATGGCGAGCCTGATCGATAGGGGCTGGTCCTTTCTGCTCGTCGAGGGTGGCGAGATCGCCTTCAAGGTCGAGCTCTCCGCCTGGACCCCGGACGCGGTCCAGCTCCAGGGTGTCTGGACCAGGCCCGAGCTCCGCCGTCAGGGGGTCGCCACGGCCGCCCTGGCGGCCGTCTGTGCCGAGCTGCTCGCCGAGGTGCCGGTCTGCTCCCTCTACCTGAACTCTTACAACGAACCGGCCATGAGGCTCTATCGCCGCATCGGCTTCCGCCAGGTCGGGGAGTTCGCGACCGTCATCTTCTGATACGCCGGGCGCGGCGCCTGCTCCCAGCACTCTGGGTGATGCGGGCCGCGCTGCCCCGCGTGAGCCCCGGCTCGCCCGGGATCAGATGAGGTGCGCCTTCCAGGCGATCAGCACGGCGGCGGCGCGGTCGCTGCAGCCGAGCTTGGCGAAGATGTTGCTCACGTGGGTCTTCACCGTGTTCTCGCTGACGAAGAGGCGCTTCCCGATCTGGGCGTTGTTGCAGTGCTCCGCCATCAGCCGCAGCACGTCCAGCTCGCGCGCGGTGAGGCTGTACGCCGGCGGGCTGTGGGACATGAGCGTCGGGTCGAGCAGTGATTCCCCGGCGGCGACGGCGCGGATGGCGTTGGCCAGCTCCTCGAGGCTTGCGTCCTTGAGCAGGTAACCGCGGGCTCCGGCCTGCAGCGAGGGGAAGATGTAGTCCTCGTTGCGGTAGGTGGTGAGCACGATCACCTTGGCCTCCGGATCTTCGGCGCGGATCCGCCGGATGGCTTCGATGCCGTCGACGTTGGGCATCTGGACGTCCATCAGGATGATGTCGGGGTGGGTCTCGCGGGCTCGCTCGATCGCCTCCGCGCCGTCGGTTGCCCGTGCCACCACCCGGATGTCGTCCTCGACCTCCAGCATGGTGCAGAGGCCGTGAAGGACCACGGGATGGTCGTCGGCGACGAGGACCCTGATCACACCGGCACCGCCGTCTTGGACGTCGCGCCACCCTTCCCCGCGTCCGCGGCCACCGGCAGATCCACGGTGATGGTGGTGCCCCGACTGGGGACGCTCTCCACCTGGAAGGTCCCCCCCGCGATGCGGACTCTCTCCGCCATCCCGACGATGCCGAAGGAACCGAGCGGCAGGGCGGAGGTGTCAAAGCCGTGGCCGTTGTCCCTCACCGTCAGCTCGACGTGGTCGCCGAGGTTGCGCAGGCGCACGGTGACCCGGGAGGCGCCGCTGTGGGCCGCGATGTTGGCGAGGGCTTGCTGGGTGATGCGGAGGAGTGTGACCTCCGACTGCGGTCGGAGCGCGGGTGGGGGCACCATGTGCTCGGCCCGTAGCCTCGCCGCGATCCCCGTGCGGTGCCGGAACCGCTCCACCTCGTTCTCGGCGGCGGCGACCAGTCCGGTCGAGCTGAGCGGGGCCGGCCGGAGGTCCCAGACCGAGCGCCGCGCCTCCGCCAGGGCCGAGCGGGCCAGCTCCTGGGCCGACGCCAGGGCCGGGAGCGACCGGTCGGGATCCCTGCTCACCAGGGCCTGAGCCGCCTCGAGCTGGATCACGATCCCGGTGAGCTGCTGGGCGAGCGTGTCGTGGATCTCGCGGGCGAGCCGGGCCCGCTCCTCCAAGACGGCCATCTCCCGGCCCTCGTCGGAGAGGCGGGCGGTGCTGAGGGCCAGCCCGACCTGGTTGCCGATCGCCATCAGCAGCGCCGTCATCTCCGCCCCGGGCACGACGGTGGCGCGCAGCCCAAGGGCTCCGAGGGGGCCGGCGCCCGTCCCCATGGGAAGCCCGATCAGGACCCCGTCCCCGTCCGGGCGCGTGACCAGCTGGTTGCCGGTGATGGCGGCGACGGCGACCGCCTCCAGCGGGGGACTGGCGTCATCCCCCTCGGCCCGGCTCGCCATCAGGCCCTCCCGGCCGATCCGGAAGCCGCGGCCCGCCGTGGTCGGCAGGACCGCCCGGACGGCGTCCAGCGCCCCCGCCAGTATCGCCTCGGGGTCCAGGGATCGGGTCAGCGACCCGGCCAGCTCGTTGAGGGCGAGCAGCTCCTCGTTGCGGACGCTCAGCTCCGCGGTCCGTCTCGCCACCTTCTGCTCCAGCTCCCGGCTGGCAGCGAGGATCACCTCTCGGGAGGCGTTGATCTCCCGGCGCATCCGCTCCAGCGAGTCGGCCAGATCACCGACCTCGTCCCTGCCCTGGGGCGGCACGGTCTCGTCGGTGTGACCCTTGGCCAGCCGCTCTGCCGAGACCGTCAGCGCTCTGACCGGGGCGACGACGAACCGGGAGAGCACCGTGGCCAGGACGAATGACACGAGCAGCAGCAGCACGACGATCCAGACGGCGCCCTGCACGATGCCGTTGAGCTTCTGGCTGATCCCCTGCTCAAGGGCGTTCTGGTTGGGCTCGAAGTCCGACTTGGGCGCGGAATCGACGAGGATCCATCCCGGGTAGGTGACGGGGGCGACGAAGAAGAGGCGGTCCACCCCGCCCACCGTCGCCTCGAGCGGGGGAATGACGGCCTCGCCGTTCTCGGCAGCCTTCAGGGCGGCGAGCAGGCTTGGACCGTTCTTGCCGGCCGGCCGGGGGAGCTGGCCTCCGACCTGAAGGCTTCCCGTGAAGTCCCTGCCGGTACCCGACGCCCCGATCACCAGGTTGCTGCTGCTGAGGAGGAGCGGGTAGGAGCCGGTTTCGGCAGGCGCCTCGGAGATCAGCCCGGCGAATTGCGCGAGGGGCACGTCGGCTCCCACCAGCAGGTTCTTTCCGGCCAGAGCGTAGACGGTCACCTCCCATTCGTTGCGGAGCCGGTTCTGGTACGGAGGCGTCCAGCTCGCCTGGATGGACGGGGCCGGGGTCTGGGGGATGGAGGTGGAGTCGGAGAACGCGGTGAGGAGGCTCAGGCGGACGCCCTGGGGGTTGCCCGCCAGCCCTTCTGTCTGGGGCACCGAGATGTCACCCGGACTCACCCAGACCGCGTTGTTGGTGGGGTCCATGATCCAGACCGCATCGATGGAGGGCCCCACCGCCTCCTTGAACTTGGCGAGTTGCTGGGTCGCGAAGTCGTTCAGGTCCGCGAGGGGCGCCGCCCGGGTGGGGACCCCCTCGTTGGTGCCGGTAGAGCCCACCAGCAGCTCGGCGGTCTGCGACGAGGCTGACGTGACTTCGTAGACGCCGTCTCCCACCACCGCGTACACGAGAGGGCTGCTGGCGGTCGGCGTGCCGGTGGCCGCGGGGCTGGCGGTGGCCGCCGGGCTGCCGGAGGTGCCGGCGCCGGCGGCCCCCGGTGACGGGGTCGCCGCCGCCTTGGTGGTGGTGGCAGCCAGTGCGCTGGCGAGGGTGTCCACCCTGACCTGGAGCGCCTGCAGGATGCCGTTGATGTCGGTGGTGGCCGTCACGCCGAGGTCGGTCTGGAACGCATTCTCCTGGTGGCTCACGAGGCCGTTGACGGCCCCGTTGACGGTGCTCTGGGTGATCCCGTGCAGATCGACCGCGGTGAGCACGAAGAAGGCGCCGGCGGGCACGAGGGCGACCACCAGCATGGCGGCCAGGAGCCGGTCACGCAGCCGCCGTCGGGGATTGAACAGGGACAGCGTCAGCCGAGGACGCTTCATTCCCACCTCACCGGACCGAGTCGAGGATCAGCCCCGAGTATACGGCCGCCCCTCGGGCCACGAGAACGCGCCAATCGGCACATCGTCGTGGAGTCCTCGTCGCCCGAGCCCCTAGAGTCAGCGATGCGTGAGCAGATTCCCAGCAGCAGCCGTGCGCCGTCCGCGATGAATCGGCGATGAGAGAGATCGCCGACCTGGCCATCGACGTCGCCGTGTCCAGCGGCGCGACCTACGCGGACTGCCGCGTCGTCCAGCGCGGCATCCAGGCGATGACGGTGAAAGGCGGCCGGTTCGCGGAGGTCTCCTCGTTTGAGGATGAGGGGATGGGCATCCGGGCGATCGTCGACGGGGCGTGGGGATTCGCCAGTGTCGACCGCCTGGACTCCGACAGTCTCCGCGACGCAGCCCGCCTCGCCTGCCGGATCGCGCGCGCCTCGGCGCGGCTTCGCCGCCAGCCTGTGCGTCTCGCCTCTGCGCCGGTGGCCACCGGCGAGTACGTGACCCCCATGGAGCGTGACCCCTTCGAGGTGAGCCTCGAGGAGAAGATGGATCTGCTGATCCGGACCGACGAGGCGATGGCCGCGGTGGCCGGGGTGACCACCCACGAGGCGTCCCTCGAGTTCGTGCGGGAGCACCGCCTCTTCGCGAGCAGCGAGGGATCGCTGGTCGACCAGGTCATCGTCGAGTCCGGGGGCGGCATGGACGCGACCGCCACCAGCGACGACGACGTCCAGACGCGCAGCTTCCCCAACAGCTTTGGGCGCCACCAGCTCTGCGCCGGCTACGAGGCGATCGCCGCCATGGACCTCGCCGGCAACGCCTCCCGGATCGCCACCGAGGCGGTCGCACTGCTGAGCGCCCCGCCCTGCCCGACTGGCAGGATGACGCTGATCCTCGATGGCACGCAGGCCGCCCTCCAGGTCCACGAGTCGTGCGGGCACCCCACCGAGCTGGACCGCGTCCGCGGGGACGAGGCGGCCTACGCCGGGACCTCCTTCCTCACCCCCGACCTGCTCGGACGCTTCCGCTACGGGAGCGAGCAGGTGACGATCACCGCCGACGCCACCACGCCCCGAGGTCTCGGCACCTACGGCTGGGACGACGAGGGGGTGGCGGCGCAGCGCACCGTCCTGGTCGACCGCGGCGTGTTCCGCGGGTACATGTCGTCGCGAGAGACCGCGGCCGACTACGGCTGGACGAGCACCGGGGCGATGCGCGCCGAGTCCTGGAACCGCATCCCCCTCATCCGGATGACCAACGTCAACCTCGAACCGGGCGAGTCCAGCCTGGAGGAGATGATCGCCGGCACCGAGCACGGCGTCTACCTGGAGACGAACCGCTCCTGGAGCATCGACGACCGCCGCCTCAACTTCCAGTTCGGGACCCAGAACGGATGGGAGATCCGGGACGGCAAGCGCCTCCGCTTGGTCAAGAACGCGCTCTATGCGGGGCGGACTCCTGAGTTCTGGCGGTCCTGCGACGCCGTCGCCGGCCCCTCCGAATGGAGGCCGTGGGGCGTCGTCAACTGCGGCAAGGGGCAGCCGGGCCAGGTCATCCACGTCGGCCATGGCGCCGCGCCCTGCCGCTTCCGCCGCGTGTCGGTGACGGCGGCGTCGTGATCAGTCCCGCGTCTCCCGACGATCTCCTGGCGCTCGCCGACTCGATCCTCGAGCGGGTGGGGCGAGATGGCGCCGAGGTGACGGTGGTTCACCACGACGAGGCGCTCACACGATTTGCCCGCAACCAGATCCACCAGAACGTGGCCGAGAGCTCGCGCCGGGTCCGGCTTCGCCTCATGGGCGACGAGCAGGTCGGGGTCGCGGAGATTCGCGGTGAGGTCGACGATCTGCAGGGGCGGCTGATCGCGGCGGCCGAGGCGGCTCGCGAGCTGGCCCCTGGCGGCGATGTCACGCCACTGCCCCGCCCCGATGCCGGGTCGGACGGCCCGGTTGCCCACTCCCCGGCCACCGCCCTGTGCACCCCGGAATGGCGGGCAGGCCAGGTGGGGACTGTCGCCGCCGTCAGCGCCGTGGCCGGCTTCGAGGCCTTCGGGGCGCTCCAGACGTCAATGACCCAGACGGCCATCGCCAACAGCCAGGGCGTGCGGCGCCACGCCACGACCACGGCGGCCAGCCTGATCTGCGTGGCCCGTGGAGAGAACGGTTGGGGGTACGCCGACCGCCACCACCATGACATCCGCCGCCTCGATGCGGAACAGGTGGCCCAGGAGGCGGTCGAGACCTGCGGCCGCAACCAGCAGGCCACCGCCCTGGACCCGGGCGTCTTCCCGGTCGTGCTCTCTCCCTGTGCGGTCGCGGATCTCGTGGGACACTTGGCCGATCTCGGATTCAGCGCCCTGGCCCACCAGGAGCACCGGAGCTTCATGCGCCCCGGAGAGCGGCTGATGAGCGAGCTGGTGAGCATCGCCGACGATGCCAGCCATCCCGATGCCATGCCGTTCCCCTTCGATGACGAGGGGGTGTCGACGCGGGGCGTCAGCTGCATCGAGGAGGGGGTCTGCCGGAGCTTCGTGCACGACAGCGCCACCGCACTCCGGGAGGATGTCCCGTCCACCGGCCATGCCCTCCCCATGCCCAACACCTTCGGCCCCTGGGCCCGTCACCTGGTGGTCGCAAGCGGGGAGAGCAGCCTCGACGACCTGATCGCGGCCTGCGACCACGGCCTCTACGTCACCCGCCTCTGGTACGTGCGCGACGTCCATCCGCTCCGGACGGTGATCACCGGGATGACCCGCGACGGCACCTTCCTGATCGAGAACGGACGGCTGGGGCGGCCGGTTCGCGACCTCCGGTTCACCCAGAGCATCGTGGATGCCCTCTCCGACGTGAGAGGCGCCGGCCGCGAGAGATCGATCGAGCTGGACGAGAGCGAGCGCGCCCTGCTCGTCCCCGCGCTCGGTCTGGGCAGTTTCGCCTTCACCTCCTGAAGCAGGTGGTCGGATCCGGGGCTGGAGTGACAGAGGTCGTTGCTGTCAGGGTTTGCCGGACCGGCTGATCGGTCGCGGCCGGGTCCCGGGCGGTATGCTCGCTCCGCCGTGGCCCCACGAGTCTCCCCCGCCGCGCCGACCCGGAAGGTGCTGATCATTGAGGACTACTACGCCCTCGCCGACATCGAGTCGCTGCTCTGCACCATGGAGGGCCATGAGGTCAGGGTGGCCAAGACCGGCGACGAGGGGCTGGCCGCCGTCGCCGAGTTTCAGCCGGACCTCGTCCTCCTCGACCTCATGCTCCCCGGGGAGCTGACCGGTACCCAGGTGCTGGAGCGGATCAGGTCGGATCACGGTCAGACCCCCAAGGTCCTGGTCGTCAGCGCCCTGGTCAACCCCGCGACCGCAGTCCAACTGGAGGCCTTCGGCAACGTCCAGACCCTCGCCAAGCCTTTCAAGATCAAGGACCTCAGCAGTCGCATCCAGACGATGCTGGTGCCCTAACGCAAAGTTGGGTCTTGCCAAGACCCGCTAAGGCGCGGAACATACGCCGGCAACCGGGATGGCCGCCATGGGGATGGGAGTTCCCGGCTCACGCGAGGTAGGCAGTCATGGCTACAGCTGTTGACGTCGGACCGTCCGCGCCTGTGTCCGGCACCGGCGCGGCCCTGGGAGGATAGGCAATGACGGCCGTCACCCAAGCCGGGGGTCCCCCGGGGGGCGCCGTCGACGAGGGCTTGAAGCGCGAGGTGGGCTTCCTGGGCCTCATGTGGGCCTCGGAGGGATCGATCATCGGTTCCGGATGGCTGTTCGGGGCCCTGACCGCGACCGTCATCGCCGGCCCCGCCGTGGTCTTCTCCTGGGTCATCGCCTCGGCCATCGTCATCCTCCTCGCCCTCATCCACGCCGAGTTGGGCGGGATCTTCAACGTCACCGGCGGGACCAGCCGCTTCCCCCACTACGCCTTCGGCAGCCTGGCCGGAGCGTCCTTCGGCTGGTTCTCCTACCTGCAGGCGGCGACCGTCGCCCCGGTCGAGGTCCTCGCCACCGTCCAGTACTTCTCGACGGTCTCGTGGGCCTCCAGCTGGTACGACGGCAAGACCAACACCCTGAGCGGCGTCGGGATCGTCGTGGCGCTGGCTCTGCTGGTGATCTTCGCCGCCATCAACCTGATGGGCATCAAGTGGCTCTCGAGGACCAACACCTGGATCACGAGCTTCAAGGTCTTCGTCCCGATCCTCGCCATCGTGGTGCTCGTCACCACTCACTTCCACTTCGGCAACTTCACTGCCGAGGGCGGATTCTTCCTCAAGGGGGC
>PLAX01000213.1 GCA_003135255.1 Candidatus Dormiibacterota bacterium
CCCGCTGGTGCTGGAACCGGCGGATCCGCTGCTCGGGCGTCCCGAACGGCTGGTCAAGGGCGCCGGAGGGCTGGTGACGGCGCTCTCGTCGCTCGCCGCCGAGACCGACGCCCTCTGGGTCGCGGCAGCACGCGACGAGCAGGATCGCAGCCTCGCCGCTCGCGGCGATCCCGCCCAGCTGCGGACGGCGGATGGGACCGACTACCGGGTGGCGTTTATCCAGCCCAGCGCCGAGGCCTACGACCTCTACTACAACGTGATCAGCAACCCGCTGCTCTGGTTCATCCAGCATTACCTCTGGGACCTCGCGCGGGAGCCCGTGGTGGACGCATCCACCCGCCACGCCTGGCGGGACGGCTACGTGGCGGTCAACCGGATGTTCGCCGACCGCGTCATCCAGGAGGCGGAGGCGAGCGACCGCCCTCCTCTCGTCCTGATCCAGGACTATCAGCTCTACCTGGTGGCGAGGATGGTGCGCGAGCGCGTGCCCGAGGTGAGGCTCCAGCACTTCGTCCACATCCCCTGGCCAACCCCCCAGTACTGGAAGATCCTGCCCAAGCCGATCCGCGACGAGATCGTCCACGGTCTGCTGGGCAACGACATCGTCGGCTTCCAGACGAGCCGTGACGTCCGCAACTTCCTGCTCACCTGCGAGGAGAACCTCGGCCTCGGCGTCGACTTCCGCGAGCGCACCGTCTACTACCAGGGCCGGGCGGTATGGGTGCGCCACTACCCGATCAGCATCGACATCCCGAGCTTCGCCGAGCAGGTCGTGGACCCCCGCGTGCTGGACGAGGAGCATCGGATCGAGTCCTGGCGGCCCGAGAAGCTGATCCTGCGGGTGGACCGCACCGACCTCAGCAAGAACATCGTGCGCGGCTTCCTCGCCTACGAGCGGATGCTGGAGATCCACACCGACCTGCATCGCCGCGTCCAGTTCTGGGCGTTCCTGCAGCCCAGCCGTCAGGACATCGGGGACTACCGCTCCTATCTGGGCAGCGTCCTCTCGGTCGCCGCGAGGATCAACCGGCGCTTCTCCGCCGGAGGCTGGACGCCGATCCGCGTCGAGGTCGAGGAGAACATGCACAAGGCGATCGCCGCCTACAAGTGCTTCGACGTCCTCCTGGTCAACCCGATCTACGATGGGATGAACCTGGTCGCCAAGGAGGGCGCGCTCTGCAACACCCGCAACGGGGTGCTGGTCCTCAGCGAGAACGCGGGAGCCCACGAAGAGCTCGGCGACTTCGCCCTCACCGTCAACCCCTTCGACGTCGATGAGACGGCGGAGGCCCTGCTCCTCGGGTTGGTGATGGACGAGCCTCAGAAGGCGGCGCGAGCCGAGAAGTTGCGCGAGGTGATCAGGAGCAACGACGTCACCCGCTGGATCGGCAACCAGCTACAGGACCTGCGCGAACTGATCGACTAGCCCCCGGTGAGCGGCGCTAGTGGCCCAGGCCGGCGAAGCCGGCTATGAAAAGCCACGCGACCACCGTCGCCACCGTCACCCAGAGGGCGATGAGCCCGGAGCGTCGAGAGGCGAAGTCGTGGGCTCGCCGCTGGCGGAGCCAGCGCTCCCGGACGGCGAGGTCGTCCAAACCGCTCGGGGCGGAGGGGCGGGGCGTATCAGCCATCACATCTCTTCAACGTGCCTGCGGCTGGGACGGTTACGCGCGGCCTCCCGGCTGGGTTGGGTGTCCGCCAGAGGCGGGGCTCCACCGGGTGGAGCGGGGGCCGCAGCGGGCTACGAACGGAGACGAGGGACGACACGGGCAGTAATGGTGGCACGCCGGAGGGTGCGTCCACCGGCCCTTCGCGGCCCGGCGTGGCCGGCCGGCGGCGGCGCGAGCCCTCGGGGAGCCCGAACCCCCTGCCACCGCCGGGCGACGGCTACCATTCGGGCAGCGGGGAGCGCCGGAGCCTCGGTCACGACCGCCAGGCGTCTCCTGGCGGAGAGGTGCCCAAAGCGTGGCCGCTGCGTCCCAGGCCGCAAGCCCCGAGCTCACCCGGCTCGGCCTCGACAAGCCCATCTACACGATCAGCGTGGCCGCCGAGATCCTGGCGGTCCACCCTCGGACCCTGATGATGTACGAGCACCTGGCCCTGGTCGTCCCCCACCGGACCCCGACCAACCGGCGCCGCTACTCCCAGCGGGACCTGATCACCCTCCAGGCGATCCAGCGGCTCACCAAGACCCACGGTCTCAACCTGCAGGCGGTCCGGCATGTGATCCGGCTCCTCCAGACCCTCGACCGGCATCGAATCCCGCGGCCCGACTTCGTGACGGACGTGGACATCGCCCACGTCCGGATCTGACCTGCGCCGATCGGCGGCACGGGATCGGATTGCGCGTTTGCAGATCGCATAACGGCCGCCCGGAATGTGCCCGGTGGCACGGCTATACTGCCCGGGCAGGCATTCGGCGCCACGGAGTCCGCGCCAGCGGAGGAGGACAGCGGAGGCGATGGCAGACGAGGACGCGGTCATCGACGTCCTCCTGATCGAGGACGATCGGGACACCCTGGAGATGTACCGGACCAAGCTCGAGCTGGATGGCTACCGGGTTCATGTGGCGGTGGACGGGGTCGAAGGCGTGGATCGGGCCAAGGAGCTCCTGCCGGACATCGTCTTTCTCGATGTCCGCCTCCCCCGCAAGGACGGCTTCGAGGTGCTCCAGGAGCTCCGCCGGCACGGTCCGACGGCCGAGACCCCGGTGATCATCCTCAGCAATTTCGGTGAGAAGGACCTCGTCGATCGGGGGCTCACGTTGGGGGCGTTGGAGTTCCTGATCAAGGCGCAGACGTCGCCCGGGGCTCTCTCGGAGGGGATCAACGAGTGGCTCAAGGAGTAGGCGGAGGCAGTCCGACGGGCGGTCCGCTGCCCGGATCCCCCGGCCTCGACAAGCCCATCTACACGATCAGCGTCGCGGCTGAGATCCTGGAAACCCACCCGCGGACGCTGATGATGTACGAGAACATCGGCTTGGTCGTGCCGCAGCGGACCTCGACCAACCGACGGCGCTTCTCGCAGCGCGACATCTACAAGCTCCAGACCATCCAGAGCCTGACCCGGCAGCACGGGGTCAACCTGACCGGCGTCCGCTACGTGCTGGCGCTGCTCAAGGCTCTCAACGATCACGGGATCCCCCCGCCCGATGGCCTCAAGGACATCGACGTCTCGGCACTGAAGATATGAGCGGCGCGGACCGCGACACCCGCCGGCCCCGGTCTGAGAAGCTCTGCTGATGGCCCCCCAGGAACCCGCGCCCGTGGCCGCCCCGTCGGTGATCGACGCACTGCGGGAGATCCTGGCCGATGGCGTGCGCTTGGTCCGCGCCGAGATCGGGGTGGTGCGGGCCGGAGGCATCGCAACCGCCAAGCGCGCCGCGTTCGCCGCGGCCCTGCTGGCCGCCGCCGCCATCGCCGCCCTCCTGGTCGTCATCTTTCTCCTCGGCGCCGGCGCCGAAGGGCTGGGCGGGCTGTTTCACCACGCCTGGCTGGGATGGCTGATCATGGCGGCCCTGATCCTGGTGGTCGCAGCGCTCCTGGGAGGGCTCGGCTACCTCATGCTGAAGAAGACGATCGCCGAAGGGCGCAGGGTCGGCGCCACCGTCAAGGAGGACCTGGAGTGGGTGACGAGGTTGCCGAGGCACAGAGAGAACGGGAGCTGAGCAAGCAGGCGCTTGCCGCTCACGTCGCGGCTCTGGACACCCGGGTCCGGGACGAGCTCGACTGGCGATCGAGACTCCGCCGGGATGGTTTCCGGTATGCCGTCATCGGGACGGTCGCCGTGGTCCTCACAGTTTCGGTCGTGGTGCTCCGGTCGCGGGGCCGGAAGAAGGAGAGCTCTGCGGCCACGGTGACATCGCTCGACGACATCGCCGCCCAGCTGGACGAGATCCGGCAGGAGCTGGCCCGGCGCCGCAAGGAGGGCGGGCCCCTCTGGCAGAAGCTGGCAGTGCGTGCCGCCACCACCGCGGCTGCCGCCGGCGGGGCGGCGGTGGCCAGCCGGGCGATGGAGCGGGTGGCCGGGTCCGACGAGCCCGCGACCGGCACCGATCCCGACCACCGCTCCTGAGGCACCCTGTTAGTCGGCGGCGATGGCTCCCCGGCAGCGGGGGAAGTCGGGGCACATCCACACCGTGGAGCCCCGGCGCTCCATCGGCCGCTCGCAGATGGGGCACACAGGCCGGAGTGGAACCTCAGGGCGCGGCTTCGGCCGCTTGGCGGGCCGGCGCAGGAGACGCATCACCCGTCCTCATGCACCGCCGGACAGGCACCGTCCGGAGGCCAACGGAGATCCCGCCGGCCCTGGGCCCGCACCCGGACGGTGGCCAGCCGGGCCGGAGCCGACCGGAGGCGGGCGAGCGCGAGGAGCACGGGCCCGATGAGGAGCACGGTGAGGAGGAGCTGGTCCGTCTGGAGGGCAAGCTGGGTGATGGCCAGCGCGGCCGCGACCAGGAGGATGACGATCGGGACCAGCGGCATGGCGGCGAGGCTAGGCCGCCGAACCTTTCGGCTGGGTGACCGGATCGGGCTGAGGACTGCTCAGCCGGGACTATCGCCGGCGATGGTAACGCTCTTGTAAGGTTCAGATGATCAGCATCCTGCCGATCACGTTACGGACGAATGGGGAGATTCCTTGTCCGCGAAGTCCGCGGCGGACGCGGTCTGGCGGGGGCGCGATGGCGCGCCCGCCGGCGACCGCCCGATCCACCACCCCGCCCCCGCCATGCCCGCCCAGGCCGGCCCGGGGGCCCGTGCGAGAAGACTGACGACCCGGCGCCGGCTGCTCCTGGCCGGGATGCAGCTGATCGTCCTCATCATCAGCGCGGCGGTCATCTACGCCCTCGTTCGCAAGGTGAACCCGGCTCAGGTGGTGAGCAAGGCCGGGCACGTCTCGTGGAGGCTGGTGGGGGTGGCGATGGCCCTCAACCTGGTGACCACCCTGCTCCGGGCCCGGCGCTCCCAGATCCTCCTGAAACGCCTCGGCCAGCATGTCCCCTTCGTCCGCATGAACTGGGTGGACCTGGCGGGCCAGACCCTCAGCTGGCTGACCCCGGCCGCGAGCGGCGACCTCTCGCGACCCTACCTCTGGCGCAATCGCGACCACGTCCCCGTGAGCGCGGGGGTCGCGACCGTGATGTACGAGCGGCTGGTCACCATCGTCCAGCTCGGGATCGTCGGTGGGGTGCTCGCCGCCGCCATCTACCTGCCCGCGCTCGAAACAGCGGGGCTGGCGCTGGCCGGCCTGGTCCTCCTCGCCTCCCCCTGGTGGGCCAGCGTGATCACCCGGCACTTCTTCACGACCGGCATCCCGCCCGGGCGCCACGGCTTGGTCGGCGGGGTGCTCCGGTCGCTCGTGCAGCTCGAGGAGCTCGGTCTGGAGCCCCGGCTCGGCGCCGTCTTCGCCTTCTACAGCCTCGTCGTCTTCGCGGTCAGCGGCTTCCAGGTCCTGCTGCTCGTCTGGGGGCTCGGGGCAGGCGTCACGCTGGGCGTGGCCATCGCCGCCTATTGCATCTCCCAGGTGATCGGCAGCGTGTCGACGCTGCCCTTCGGCATCGGCGCGGCCGACGTCACGACCGCCGCCCTGCTGGTCGCCGGAGGGCTGACCAAGGTGGACGCGGTGGCGGTCACCGTCCTGGTGCGGGTGGCCATGACCCTCCCCCTCGGCATCGCCGGCGCGGTCGGGATCATGCTCCTCGGGCGCCCGCGTATCCCCGAGGAGGACCCCGCCCCGGCCCCGGCGAGCCCGTGACCCCTGGGGAGACCGCGGTCGTCGCCATGTCGGGCGGCCGGGAGACCGCCTCGCTTCCCACCCGGGTTGCGGTGGTCGGAGGGGCCGGCTTCATCGGCAGCCACCTGGTCGAGCTGCTCGCCGCCGATCAGCTGTCGGTGCTGGTGATCGACGATCTCACCCACCCCTGCGGGGTCGCCCTCCCGGCGGCGGTCGAGCTCCTGGTGACCGACGCCGGCAGCCCCGAGGCAGCGGATGCCCTGGCTCGCTTCCGGCCCCAGGCGCTCGTCCACCTCGCCGCCAAGGGGGGCGTGAGCCGCGCTCTGCGGGACCCCGGGGACCACGTCCGGCGGGTCCTCGCCAACTCGGTGGCCTGCTTCGAGGCAGCCGCGCGGGCGGGCTGTGAGGCGCTCCTCATCGCCTCGTCGGGAGGGGCCGTGTACGGCGACGCGGAGCGGCTCCCGGCGTCCGAGGAGCTCACCCCCGCCCCCCGATCCGCCTACGGCGCGGAGAAGCTCTGCGAGGAAACCTACCTCTGGACCTACAGGCAGCGCGGGCTGCGCACGGTCGCGCTGCGGTTCGGCAACGTCTACGGGCCACGCCAGGACGGCACCGGGGAGGCCGGGGTGGTCGCCATCTCCTCGACCCGGCTGGTTCAGGGATTGCGCCCGGTGATCTACGGCGACGGCTCCCAGACCCGCGACTTCGTCTTCGTGGGGGACGTGGCCGCCGCCACCCGAGCCGCCCTGCTCAGCTCGATCAGCGGGCCCCTGAACGTGGGGACCGGGAGGGAGACGAGCGTCCGCGAGGTCGTCGCCGAGCTGATCCGGGCGTCCGGGGCGGAGATCGCCCCCGACTTCCAGCCCGCCAAACCCGGCGAGGTGGCCCGCGCCTGCATCGACCCGGGGCGCGCCGAGCGCTCGCTCGGCTGGAAAGCTCAAACTTCCCTCCCCGAGGGTCTCGCCCTGACCCATCGGTACTTCGCCGCCCAGCTCGCACGGACATCGCCGGCCGGGATCAGCCCGGCCACCTAGGGGAGACAGCAATGCGCATCGCGGTCCTGGGGGCCGACGGCTACCTCGGGTGGCCGACCGCCCTTCACCTCTCGGCACGCGGCCATGACGTCGTCGCAGTCGACAGCCTGGTGCGGCGGCGCTGGGACGAGGAGTGCGGCACGGACAGCCTGACGCCGATCGCCTCGATGGCCGACCGGCTGGCCCGCTGGCAGGCGGAGAGCGGGCACAAGATCGGCTGGCACCAGATCGACCTCTGTGACGCCGCCGCGGTCGACGAGCTGATTCGCACCACCCAGCCCGACGCCATCGTCCACTTCGCCGAGCAGCGCTCCGCCCCCTACTCGATGATCAGCCCCCGCCACGGCGTGGAGACGCAGGTCAACAACGTGGTGGGCACCCTCAACGTGCTCCTCTCGGTGCGCGACCACGCCCCCGACTGCCACGTGATCAAGCTCGGGACCATGGGCGAGTACGGGACCCCGAACATCGACATCGAGGAGGGGTTCATCGAGATCGAGCACAACGGTCGTCACGATCGGATGCTCTACCCCAAGCAGCCGGGGTCGCTCTACCACCTCTCCAAGGTCCACGACAGCCACAACCTCGACTTCGCCTGCCGGATCTGGGACCTGCGGGCCACCGACCTCAATCAGGGTGTGGTCTACGGGACCACCACCGACGAGACCGCGCTGCACCCTCAGCTCATCACCCGGTTCGACTACGACGGCATCTGGGGAACGGTGCTCAACCGCTACTGCGTCCAGGCGGCGGTCGGCGAGCCCCTCACGGTCTACGGCAAGGGCGGCCAGACCCGCGGCTTCCTGGACATCCGCGACACCGTGCGCTGCATCGAGCTGGCGGCTCTCAACGCGCCGGCCGCCGGCGAGTACCGCGTCTACAACCAGTTCACCGAGCAGTTCTCGGTCCTCGGGCTGGCCGAGAAGGTGGAGCACGCCCGCGCAGCCCACGGCCTCCCGACCACCATCTCCCACGTCCCCAACCCGCGCCGGGAGAAGGAGGAGCACTACTACAACGCCAAGCACCAGCGTCTCCTCGACCTCGGCCTCGAGCCTCACGGGCTGACGGACACCCTCATCGACCACGTCGTCCAGACGGTCGAGGCGAACGTCTCCCGCGTCANNGCCGGCATCGGTGGCTAGCCGGAAAGCCGGCGGCCCGGCCCAGGGCCCGGAGGCGGCGGGCCCGTGTCTCAGCAGCCTCAGCCTGGTGCTCCCAGTCCACAACGAGGCCGACAACATCGGCTGGCTGCTGCCCCACGCGGCCGATGTCCTGCCCAGGATCGCGAGCCGCTTTGACCTGGTGATCGTCGACGACGGGAGCACCGACGGGAGCGGCGAGCTGGCCACGTCCCTCGCCGAGAAGCTGGGTATCTCGCTGCGCGTGCTCCGCCACGAGCAGAAGAGCGGCTATGGGATCACAGTCGGCGATGGTCTCCGGGCCGCTCGAGGGGACTTCGTCGCCTTCACGGATGCCGACGGCCAGTTCGAGATCGCCGACCTGGCCCTGCTCGTCCCCCTCCTCGCCCATGCCGACCTGGCTGCCGGCTGGCGGGAGGAGCGGCGCGACGCCCGAGCCCGGGAGGTCGTGAGCTGGGTCTTCAACACCCTGGTGGCGGTGCTCTACCGCCTCCCCTACCGCGACGTCGACTGCGCCCTGAAGCTGATGCGGCGCGAGGTCCTGGATTCGCTCACCCTGGATGCCCGAAGTGCCTTGATCAACGCGGAGCTGTACTACAAGGCCCGGTACGCCGGCTGGCGAATCGCCCAGGTGGCGGTCCCCCACCACCCCCGGGTGGCGGGCCGGCGCTCAGGTGCCCGACCCCGCGCCATCGCCCGGGCCATCAAGGAGCTGTTCCTCTTCCGCCTGCGCATCCGGCGGTCGCTCCCGCCCCGGCATGCCGCCGCCATCCCGGTGGGCGAGCCGTCCGACCAGGGCTGAGGCACCGGCCGAGGGCCGGCCGGCGGTCCCTCACCCGCCCGATCGACGCTCCCGACCGTGATCAGTCGGCGGCGATACCGGCGAATCGCGGGTCGGTGGCGCCGGCCGAGCCGTCGACGTCGCCGGGCCGGAGCTCGGTGGGCGGCTGAGGTGGGCCGGCCTGGTCTGAGCGCTCGGAGGCGACGATCTGGAGGTCCCCCGCCATCTCGGCCTGCCCGCCCGCGGCCACGGCAATCTGCTGGGCGGTGGCGGACACCTCGCGGCTGGCCACGCTGACCTGCTCCATCGCCTCCACCACCTGCTCCGACGCGGAGAGCTGCTGCTGGGTGGCGAGCCGGACGTTTGAGCTGGCCTCGGCGACCTGCTCCATCAGCCCGAGCCCGATCTGGAGCTGGGCGGCGCCCTCCTCCATNNGGTCTGCGATGTCGTTGATGAGGCTGAGGATCCTGCTGATCTGGCGGACCCGGTCGGCGAGGGCGGCGGTGCGCTGACCCGAGGTCGTGATGCGCTCATGGGCGCGGTCGAGGTTCTCCCGGGTCTCCTCAGCTTGGGTGGCGACCCGCCCCACGGTCTCGGCGATGTGGGCGGACGTCCGGGCCAGCTCCTCCATGCTCGCCGACGTCTCGACGGCCGCCGATGTCTGCTGCGCAGTTGTCGACACCAGCTGGGTTGACGCCTCGGAGAGACGGGCGGCGGAGCCGGCGAGCTCGCCGCTCACCTCCCTGACCCGCTCGACCATGCCGCCCAACCGCTCGACCATGAGGTTGAAGGCCATCCCGAGCTCCCTCACCTCCGCCGCCCCGCCGGGGTCGACCCGGGCGGCGACGTCACCGGAGGCAACCTGCCGGGCGAGCCGGCCGAGGGCACGGAGGTGACTGGTCTCCCGGTACGCGACCAGGAAGGAGGTCGCCCCGAGCAGGACCGCACCGACGAGACCGACCAGGATCGCAGCCGAATGCACCTGGCCCGCCATGGCGGAGGTCCAGCCGCTTCCGGAGGTGACGGCGCCGAGAACCACAACGAGGAGGGCCATCACGACGATGCTGGCGGTGACGACTCCGGCGACGACGCGGACCAGGAACCGGTCCAGCATCCGCCGGATCGCCGCTCCGAGGTTGACCATGGCAGCCTCCAGCCCGCCCACGCCCAGCCGGCGTGGCATTCCGGTTCGGCTCTCAGATGTAGCACCCCCCGGAGTAAAGGTGGGGTGAGGTTTGCGTGACGGCCTGCTGACAGTCCGGCACGGCGCCCCCGGGGGG
>PLAX01000084.1 GCA_003135255.1 Candidatus Dormiibacterota bacterium
TGATGTGGATGAAGGCGCGGAAGCGGTCACCCAGCTCCTGGCGCAGCCGGGCGACATTCTCACAGCCGGCCAGGTCGGTCTCACGGGTGATGATCGCGCAGACCTTGAGCTGGTCCGGGTAGTGCTGGGCGACGAGTGCGTCGACGGTGGCGCGCAGCACCTCATAGCGCTCCGTGTAGGTGGGGATGAGCACGCAATGGGTGATGTCGTTGGGGCCGGGCGCGCCCTCGGACGGCTGGATGGCCTCGCATTCGGCCCACCAGTCGGTGGCCTCGACGCGGCGGAGCTCGTGGAGTGAGCGCCACACGAAGTAGACGGTGACCGCGGTGCGGAGAAACCAGTAGGCATCGAGGAGCACGGCTCCCAGTCCGAGCACCCAGAGGTCGGCGGGATCGTTGAACCGGATGACGAAGCCGACGATCAGAGGGGTGAGCAGCACCGCCCAGGTCATCGCGCCCGGGGCGATCTCGAGGGCGCGCTGCTGAGCTCGGGGGGAGAGTGCCGTCCAGGTGCGAACCGCCATCGTGCCCGATTCTAGGCTGACGCCCGGGCGGGCCTCCGGCGACTCCCCCCTCCACGTCCGGGGCGGCACCGGGCTGGCGAGGCGGTATCCTCGCTCTCTCAGCACCTCATCCCAGAGACGAGAAGGGGAACATGCCTGGCGACCATCTCAACGACGAGCCCGCTGGCCTGGACGCCGACGCGGGCGACGATGACGACCTCGAGCTGGTCGTCGGTGAAGTCCACGAGGTCCCCGATGTCGAGATCCCGGACGTCGTCGACGTCGACCTGGTCGACGACGCCGTGGTCCAGGTGGACGAGGAGGAGGAAGCGGACCCCGTGGTCGAGCCCGTGCTCCCACCCCCGGTGCGACCTCAGCCCGGCCGGCCGCCCAGCGCCCGGGAGGAGCCGCCTCCACCGTTCGCCGTCGGCGAGCGGGTGGTGCTCATCCAGAACACCCGCCCCCGGACGGGCACGCTGATCGGCAACTACCCCGTCGGCACCGCCGGCAGGGTCGAGACGGTGCTCAGCCAGACGGCGATCGTCCGCTTCGACTCGGCCCCCGAGACCAAGGAGGTGGTCGCCTTCACCTGCCTGGAGAGCCTCGAGAAGCCGGCTGAGGGGCAGCCTCCAGCCTAGCCGGGGAGCGGCGTCAGGGGCGGTTTGCGAGCGGCCGGCCACCGGAGGTCTCGGAGGCGGCCATGTCCGGCGAGCCCTCCGCCGGAGCGGTGGAGTGCCCGTGGATGCCAGCGTACCGGGGCGGCAGCAGGGCCGCAACCTCGGCGGCGATGGCATCGGCGATCTCCCGGTCGCTGCCCGCCGCCACGGTCACGGGGCGGCCGTAGCGGACGTGGAGGTGCCCCCGGCGGGGCAGCAGCCCGCCGCTGCGGACCAGAGCGTGCTCGGTTCCCCAGATCGCCACCGGCAGCACCGTCGCCCGGGTGCGGCGCACCAGGAACCCCGCGCCCGCCTCGGCGGGCCTCATGCCCCGGCCCCTGGAGCGGTGACCCTCCACGAAGATGAGCAGCCGCCCGCGGCCGCGCAGGATGTCGAGGCTGATCCGGAGCGCGCGGCGGTCGGCGGTGCCCCGGTCCACAGGGAAGCAGTTGCAGCCGCCGAGCAGCCAGGCGAGCGGCGCCGGCCGGAACACCTCCCGCTTGACCATCGCGAAGAGGGTCCCCGAGAAGAAGGAACCGAGGATGAGCCCGTCCCAGTTGCTGATGTGGTTGGAGGCGACCAGCAGCGGCCCCTCCAGGGGCACATTTGCGCTCCCCTCGAAGCGCAGCCGGCGGAAGAAGAGCACCCGCAGGAAGGCGCGGCAGAGCCCGGCGGTGAGCCGGTAGCGCCAGGGGCGGCGACCATCTCTCCGGACCGGGAACAGGGCGGGGAAGCCCCGAACGGTGGCGGGCACAGCCAAGATGGTGCGACATCGGCCAGACCCTGCGGGTGGTGGTGAGGCTATCGGTTCCACCCGCAGGCGGTGGTGGGTGTGTCCGCGACCGCCCGCCCTCCCCGGCTCCCAGCGGGGCCGGTGGGCATAATGCGGTTCCAGCCGCCCCCTTAGCTCAACGGCAGAGCAGCCGGCTTTTAACCGGTTGATGCGGGTTCGATCCCTGCAGGGGGCACGTCCAGACGGGCCGGGCCGCACAGCTCACCGAGCCGCCGCACCCCGGCCCGGGTGGCGATCGCCATCAGGCCATCCAGGATCTCGAGGCTCGCCGCCGGATTGACGAAGGTCGCCGTGCCCACCTGCACCGCGTCCGCACCGGCGATGAGGAACTCCAGGGCGTCGCCCGCGTCCATGATCCCGCCGACCCCGACCACCGGGATGCTCACGGCGGCGCTGACCTGAGCCACCGCGGCGAGGGCCAGCGGTTTGATCACCGGCCCGCTGAGGCCGCCGGTGCCCCGTCCCGGCAGCACCGGGGCGCGGATGCCCCGGTGGATCTTCATCCCGACGTAGGTGTTGACCGCCGAGACGGAGTCGGCGCCCGCCTCCTCCACGGCGCGCGCGACCGCGGCGATGTCGGTCACGTTGGGAGAGAGCTTGACCATCAGATGGCGCCCGGTGCGGGCGCGTGCGGCGGCGACCAGACGGCCCGCGGCGGAGGCGTCACGGCCGAAGTCGAGGCCGTTGGCGATGTTG
>PLAX01000204.1 GCA_003135255.1 Candidatus Dormiibacterota bacterium
GCGGCGTCCTCCTCCGTTCCGCCGGCCGTACCCCCCGCATCCCGGTCCGGGTCCTGCCGCCCCGGACGGAAGAGGGTCGCGCCGAGCAGGGCGGAGTCGACGCCGGTGTCGACGACCCGCACCCCGTCCACCCGGGAGCCGCGGGCGGCAAAGACGGTGACATCGTGTCCGCGCCCGGCGAGACCCCGGGCGAGGTCGACCAGGAAGGTCTGCACGCCGCCGAGCTGCGGCTCGCGGAGTGGGGCGACCAGCGGGGCGACGAGGGCGATGCGCATGCTATCGGGGTCATTGAACCCCCATCACGGATTCGCATGGACCGGCATCACGGATTCGAAAGGTCGACTGGGGTGGAATGGGCTCGCTACCGACCTCCGACCTCCCGCCCGGGTGGTGCCGGCCGCGTTTCGCGACCGGCGCCACCCCCCAGCTCCGGGCCCCCGGTCGAGGTCCCTGGAGTGGTGACAGAGTTGCTGGTGACGCAGATGGGCACGGTGGAACGCGGGACGGCTGGCGCGCGTGCACGCGCGCGCGCCGTCAGGGTCGCCGCCCTCGGCGGCCTGGGTCTCCTCATCGCGGCCTGTGGCACCACGTCCACCGGCTCGCCGAACAGGTTTGGCGGATTCCGGGACGGCAACCTCACCGACGGGAGCGTGGTCAGCCTCAGCGGGTCGACCCTCGTGCTCAGCACCTCGAGCGGCGACGTGACCGTCGACCTCACCGGCTCCACCCCGATCAGTGAGACCGGCACCGGCAGCGTCTCCGACATCACGGTCGGGAGCTGCATCACCGCCACCGGCAGCGACGCCTCGGGCGCGATCACCGCGAACCGGGTCACGGTCTCCCCGGAGGTCAACGGCTCCTGCCCAGCGACCTCGTTCACGGGCGGCAATCCGGGCGGCTTCCCGGGCGGCCGTCCCAACTCCAGCTTCGCTCCGCGACCGTCCGGCGGGTACACCTCCGACTTCGCGAGCGTCCGGGGGGTGGTCACCGCCGTGAATGGCGGCGTGNNCGCCACGGTTGCCACGACGACCGCGGGTTCGGTCTCCGACCTGGTGTCCGGGACCTGCGTCGCCGCCATCGGCCCCAGGAGCTCCTCGGGCACGGTGACCGCCGGCTCCCTGCTCATCGAGCCCCCCGGCCCGTCCGGCTGCTTCACGGGTGGGAGCGGGTTCGGCGGCTTCGGCGGCGGGGGATTCGGTGGGTTCGGCGGCTCCGGAGGCGGTGGGGGCGGGACCACCACCACCACGACGACCACCAGCTCCTAGTGTCCAACGCTGTGAGAGGCTGCGCTCGGCGCCCGGCTGCGGGAGACTGATGCCATGCGAATCCTGGTCGCCGAGGACGACCCCGGACTCCGTTCTGTCCTGATCCAGGGCCTGGAGGACAGCGGCTACCAGGTCGACGCCGTCGGTCGGGGCGAGGATGCCATCGACCAGCTCAAGTTCTACGAGTACGACGTCGCCGTCATCGACTGGCGGATGCCGGGCGGCGCCGGCATCGATGTGGTCCGCTGGGCACGCCGCAACGAGCGGCCCACGGCGATCCTGATGCTCACCGCCCGGGACACACCGCCGGATCGGGTGGAGGGCCTCGACGCCGGGGCCGATGACTACCTGGTCAAGCCCTTCGACTTCTCCGAGCTGCTGGCCCGGATCCGCGCCCTCCAGCGCCGCCCCCGCGGGGTGGACGCGCCGGTGATCACCCGGGGCGGCCTGGCGCTCGACCCGCTCCGCCGCGAGGTGAGCGCGGGCGGGCACCCGGTCAACCTGACNNGCCCTCGGCTCCAACGCCATCGACGTCCAGCTCAGCCGCCTCCGGGCCAAGCTCCCGAGCGCCGGCATTCGGATCGTCACGGTGCGGGGTGCGGGATACCGGCTCGAGGAGGCGGGGTGAGCTCAGGGCCGCTCGCACGGGTCGGCCGCGCCCTCGATCGTCTCTCCGGCGGGACCGCCACCGGCACCGGCGACTCCGGACGGGACGCGCTGCGCCGGGTGCGGGTGGCGGCCACCCGGGTCGCCCTGACCAGCACCGCCATCGTCGCCGCCGTCTACCTGGTGATCGCGGTGGTGGTGGTCCTCATCGTCAGCGCACGGGAGGCCTCGGAGGTCGACGCCCAGCTGAGCCAGGCCCTCGCCGCCTCCACTGCCGGCGGAACCCGGCAATCGGGCGGGACATCAGGCTCCCCCCTCTGGTACTGGTTCGTCGCCACTGACGGCACCGAGGTTGTCTGCGATCCCCAGGCCCAGCTCCAGGCATGCACGGTCCCGACCTCCGGCAATGAGCTGCCGGCGCTGGCCCAGGGTGTCGGGGCGACGCCGCAGACCTTCACCATCGCAGGCGACGCTTTCCGGATCATCGGCGCCGACATCACCCCGCCGGTGCAGTACCAGGTCCCGATCACCGTCGACCCCGTCACCGAGCTCCCCATCTACGAGCGGGTCACCCTGGTGCGCATGGTCATCGGGCAGTCGCTGAGCGGGGTCGGCTCCGCGGAGGGCAACCTGATCCTGGCCGAGACCATCGTCGGCCCGGTCCTCCTGCTCGCCGTCTTCCTCGGAGCGCTCACCATCGGCCGCCGGGTCGCCGCCCCCATCGAGGAGGCCCGGGTCCGCCAGATGGAGTTCACCGCCGACGCCTCCCACGAGCTGCGCACCCCGCTCTCGGTGATCGAGGCCCAGACCTCGCTCGCCCTCGCCCAGCCGCGCGAGGTCGCCTGGTACCACTCTGCCTTCCAGCGCGTCCAGGGGGAGAGCGCTCGCATGCGCCGGCTGGTCGAGGACCTCCTCTGGCTGGCGCGCTTCGATACCACCCGCGATCGCACCCAGGCGGAGCACGTGGACCTCGCCGTCCTCGCCCATATGGCGGCGGACCGGTTCACCGCCGTCGCCGAGGCCAACAGCGTCCGGCTCACGGTCCGCACCCCCCCAGTGCCGCTCGTCATCCACGCCCCGCCGGACTGGCTGGACCGCCTCCTGGGCGTCCTCCTGGACAATGCCTGCAAGTACGTGCCCGAGGGCGGGACCATCGACGTCGCCGTGTGGCCCGACGGCAACCGGATACGGCTCTCGGTCGACGACTCGGGTCCCGGCATTCCTCTCGAGGAACGGGCGCACATCTTTGACCGCTTCCGCCGCGCCACCGACCTGCCTGGCGGGGCCGGCCTCGGGCTGGCCATCGCCAACTCGGTGGTCTCCGCCACTGGAGGCCGCTGGCAGATCGGGGACTCGCCGGCCGGCGGGGCGAGCATGGGCGTGAGCTGGCCGCGCTCCCTCAGTGGGTCGCCGGGGCCAGCGGATGCCGCGAGCGCCCCGCTCTCTCCCCCGCGCGCTGCGACCGAGCCGCCCTCGCCGTTGCCCCGACCACCGAGCAGTCGGCCGTGGGATGATCCGCCGCCCGCCGGCTGACCGCTCCTTGGGGCCACATGGACGTGGCAGACTGTAGGCCGTCAGATGACCACATCAGCCACCGAGCCGTCGCCGTCGGGGGTCGCGCGCCTCTGGCTCACCGAGATCACCCGCAGCCGGATCGTGGACCGCGCCGGGGAGAGGCTGGGCCGAGTCGAGGACGTGATCGTCCGCTTGGGCACGGGTGGCTACCCGCCCGTGACCGGGCTGATCGGGCGGTTGGCCGGGCGCCAGCTCTTCGTCCCCAGCGATCGCGTCGGAGAGGTCGCGGGCGGCCGCGTGCAGCTCACCGGTGAGACCCTCAGCCTGCTCCGCTTCGAGCGCCGCCAGGGCGAGGTGCTGCTGCACAACGACGTGCTCGGGCGGCGTGTCATCAGCGTGGACACGGGCCGCCTGATCATCGCCGCCGACATCCAGCTCACCGCGGGACGCGGCGGGTGGAAGGTGGCGGGTGTCGACTCGAGCCCCCGAGGAGGACTGCGGCGTCTGCTCCCTCCGCCGCTCAATTCGCTGCGCCACGACGGCCGCTACTTCGTCGACTGGTCGCAGGTCGAGCCCTTCGTGGGTCACGTCCCCAGCTCCCGGCTGCTCATGCCCATCCGCCGGCTGCGCCGGCTCCACCCCGCCGAGATCGCCGACATCGTCGAGAGCGCCTCGCACGAGGAGGGGGAGGAGATCATCACCGCCGTCCACGCCGACCCCGAGCTGGAGGCGGACGTCTTCGAGGAGCTCAACACCGAGCACCAGGTCGAATTCCTCCGCACCCGGTCGGACGCCGAGGCGGCCATGGTGCTCGCCGGCATGGGGTCCGACGATGCCGCCGACCTGATCACCGAGCTGGACCAGGAGCGGCGTGCCCCCATCCTCGCCCAGCTCCCCCCTGCCAAGCAGGCCAAGGTGCGGGCCCTGCTCAGTTACAGTCCGGAGAGCGGCGGGGGGCTGATGAGCCCCGACTTCGTGGCGGTATCGGAGTCCGCCACGGTCACCGAGGCGCTCGCCGCCGTCCGCGCCGCCGGCCTCTCGCCCCAGGTGCTCGCCGACGTCTTTCTCACCGACGCTTCCGGCCGCCTGGTCGGCGCCGTCCCGCTGGTGAGCCTGATCCAGGCTCGGGGCAACAGCGGGGTCGCCAAGCTGGTCCAGCGAGGCGACACCGCGCTGGAGGCGGGCGACGACCTCCCCGAGGTGGCGCGGCTGATGACCGACTTCAACCTGAGCGTGGCGCCGGTCGTGGACGACGGCCGCCGCATCATCGGGGTCATCTCGGTGGACGATGTGCTGGAGGCGATGCTCCCCGACTCCTGGCGCCGTCGCTCCGAGGCCGACCACGGCTGAGGCGGAAGATTAACGGTCGCTGATCCCGTCGGGGCCGGGTCGGGAGACTCGCGGCCCCCTGGTAGACTGGCGCCGGAGTCAACACCAGAGGTGCCCATGGCAGACGGCGATAGTAGGCGGTCCGGGGCTCCATCGAGGTCATCTGCGACGTCGTGGCGCGCCGGCGCAATGGGGCACGTCCGCATCGGGGTCTGACATCGTCGTGACCTCCTGAGCGGCAGGCCCGCTCAGTAGTGCTGCCCCATCGGGCAGCGGGAGGTCCGGTTTGGTCGACGAGGTGCACCGGAGCGCGGGGAAGGCGCGGAGCAGCGCGGTCCTCGACGACGCTCACCTCGGCGACATCAAGGGTGCCTTCGGCACCATCCACGAGCAGGAGCACGGCACCCGGCGGACCTGGCGGCGGAGGCTGCTCGCGCTGGCCGTGATCATGGGCCCGGGGCTCATCGTCATGGTCGGCGACAACGACGCCGGCGGCGTGGCGACCTACGCGCAGGCGGGCCAGAACTACGGTGACAGCCTGCTCTGGGTGCTGGTCCTGCTCATCCCCGTGCTCATCGTCAACCAGGAGATGGTGGTCCGCCTCGGCGCGGTCACCGGCGTCGGCCACGGGCGGCTCATCTTTGAGCGCTTCGGCAAGTTCTGGGGATGGTTCTCGGTCGGCGACCTGTTCCTGCTCAACTTCCTCACCATCACGACCGAGTTCATCGGCATCGGTCTGGGTGCCGCCTACTTCGGGGTGAGCCCGTATCTTGCCGTCCCGGTCGGTGCCCTCTTCCTGATCGGCATCACCGTGACCGGCAAGTTCTCGACCTGGGAACGGCTGATGTTCGTCATCCTGGGGGGCAACGCGCTGGTGATCCCCCTGGTCGTGCTCGCCCACCCGACGCTCGGGCCGGTCCTGCACGGATTCCTGATCCCGGGCATCCAGGGCGGGCTGAGCTCCAACGGCGCCCTGCTCATCGTTGCCATCGTGGGGACCACGGTGGCACCGTGGCAGCTCTTCTTCCAGCAGTCGAATGTCGTCGACAAGCGCATCACCCCGCGCTGGATCGCGTACGAGCGCACCGACACCGTGGTGGGCGCCTTCGTCGTCGTCATCGGCGCCGCGGCCATCATGATCACGACGGCGGTGGCCTTCCACGGAACACCGCTCGCCGGCCACTTTGGCGACGCGCAGACCGTCGCCGACGGGCTGGCCAAGCACGTCAGCTCGGCGCTCGGCGCCATCTTCGCGGTGTTGCTCATCGACGCCTCCATCATCGGCGCGAGCGCCGTCACCCTGGCGACGTCGTACGCGTTCGGCGACGTCTTCGGCATCCGCCATTCGCTGCACCGCTCCTGGCGGGAGGCCAAGCCCTTCTACGCGGTCTTCACCGTCGTTGTCGTGGTGGCGGCGAGCATCGTGCTCATCCCCCACGCCCCGCTCGGTCTGATCACCACCGCCGTGCAGGCCCTGGCCGGGACCCTGCTGCCGAGCGCGAGCCTCTTCCTGCTCCTCCTCTGCAACGATCCCGCCGTGCTCGGCCCCTGGGTCAACAAGCCGTGGCTGAACGTGCTCGCCACCATCATCCTTGCCATCCTGGTGGTGCTCTCCCTGATCCTCGTCTTCTCCACCATCTTCTCGGGCGTCAGCGTCACCCTGCTGCTGATCATCTTCGGCAGCATCCTCGTGGTCGGGCTGATCGGGATCGGCTTCTTCACGCGCGGCAGCCTGGCGCCCACCGTGAGCGCGCGGGATAAGGAGGACCGCTTCACCTGGCGGATGCCGCCCATCGCCCTCCTCACCCGGCCGGTGCCGTCACGCGGCCGCAGGATCGGGATGACGGCGATGGGTGCGTACATCCTGGTGGCCGTGCTCCTGCTGTTCGTCAAGGCCATCGAGCTGGGTCTCGGCCACTGAGGGCTGCGCGCCGACCACTCCGCGCGACCCTCGCCGCCTGATGTGACAATGGGCCGCATGGCCACCAACAGCGCTCGAGAGGGAGCGCGGCCTCGCCTCGATCCGGCCGACCTCTACGCCGTCGATCAGCTCTTGAGCGATGAGGAGCGGCTCGTCCAGCTGACGGTGCGGGACTTTGTCCGCGAGCGCTTCCTACCCCAGGTGGCCGAGCACTTCGCGGCCGGGACCTTCCCCCGAGAGCTCATCCCCGAGTTGGCCGAGCTGGGTCTGCTGGGGATGCACCTCGAGGGGCACGGCTGCGCCGGCGCCTCGGCGGTGGCGTACGGGGTGGCCTGCGAGGAGCTGGAGGCCGGGGACAGCGGCCTGCGCTCCTTCGTCTCGGTGCAGGGGTCCCTGGCGATGTTCCCCATCCACCGCTTCGGCAGTGACGACCAGCGCGAGCGGTGGCTCCCCGAGATGGCGGCCGGGAGGGCGATCGGCTGCTTCGGGCTGACCGAGCCCAACGCCGGCAGCGATCCCGCGGCGATGCACACCCACGCTCGCCGCGCGGGAGGGGATTGGGTCCTCTCCGGGACCAAGATGTGGATCACCAACGGCTCGCTCGCCGACATCGCCGTGGTCTGGGCGCAGACCGACGAGGGCATCCGCGGCTTCCTGGTGGAGCGGGGCACGCCCGGCTTCTCGAGCCGCGATATCGAGGGCAAGCTCTCACTCCGCGCCTCGGTGACCTCGGAGCTGGTGCTCGACGGGGTGAGGGTGCCGGAAGCGTCGAAGCTCCCGGAGGCGCGCGGGTTGAGCAGTCCCCTCGCCTGCCTCGACGAGGCCCGCTTCGGCATCGCGTGGGGCGTGCTCGGCGCCGCCCGGGCCTGCTTCGAGGCGGCTGTCGAGTACGCCCGGAGCCGCGAGGCCTTCGGTCATCCGATCGCGCACTTTCAGCTCACCCAGGCCAAGCTCGCCGAGATGGCGACCCGGCTGGTCCAGGGGCGCCTCGTGGCCCACCGGCTCGGCACCCTGAAGGACGCCGGCCGCGTCCACACCGTCCAGGTGTCGCTCGCCAAGCGGGCCAATACGCGGACCGCCATCGAGATCGCCCGCGCCGCCCGGACCATCCTCGGGGCCAACGGGCTGACCCTCGACTACTCGGTCGCCCGCCACATGGCAAACCTGGAGGCTGTGCTCACCTACGAGGGGACCGAGGAGGTGCACACCCTGATCCTCGGCAAGGCCATCACCGGCGAGGACGCGTTCGGGTAGTCATCGCGAGGGCGGGCGGCCGTGGGGGCACATCGTCTCGGGGGACCGCAGTCCGACGCCTTTGGCGTCGGCTGCTCGTGATCCCACCCCCCGTGGCAGGCCACGCGGGGAACCCCGGCGGCGCGATTGCATCTCGCGCCTGCGCAAGCCCCACTCGACGACGTGCCCCACCCGCAGCCTCGCGGTGGCCGACGATCACGGCGCACCAGAGGCCGGCCTCGTCGAGTACCGGGCGCGTATCGTCTGCGAGATGCAGCAACGCACTCTCGGCCGCACCGGAATCCAGGTTAGCCCACTCTGCCTCGGCGCCATGATGTTCGGCGCTTGGGGTAACAAGGATCACGACGACTCGATCCGCATCATCCACCGCGCCCTCGACGCGGGGATCAACTTCGTCGACACCGCCGACGTCTACTCCCAGGGCGAGTCCGAGCAGATCGTCGGCGAGGCCCTCGTCGGGGGGCGGCGGGACCAGGTCGTGCTCGCCACCAAGGTACACGGCCAGATGGGCGACGACCCCAACGCCCAGGGCAATTCGCGGCGCTGGATCATCCGGGAGTGCGAGGCGAGCCTCCGCCGGCTGCAGACCGAATGGATCGACCTCTACCAGATCCACCGGCCGGATCCGAGCTGCGACATCGACGAGACCCTGGGAGCGCTGACCGATCTGCAGCGTGCCGGCAAGATCCGCGCCTTCGGCAGCTCGACCTTTCCACCGTCGCAGATCGTCGAGGCGCAGTGGGTCGCTGAGCGCCGGGGCCGGGAGCGCTTCGTCTGCGAGCAGCCGCCGTACTCGCTGCTCGTCCGCGGTGTGGAGACCGAGGTGCTGCCCGGCTGCCAGAAGTACGGCATGGGTGTCATCTCGTGGAGCCCGCTGGCCGGTGGGTTCCTCTCCGGTGCTTACCAGCGTGGCGGGGCAGCACCTGCCAGCACCCGCGCCAGCCGGCTGCCGGATCGCTACGACCTGACCCTGCCCGTCAACCAGCGCAAGCTCGATGCCGTGGATGCGCTGGCCAAGCTCGCCGGCCAGGCGGGCATCAGCCTCATCCACCTGGCCATCGCCTTCGTCATCCGGCACCCCGCCGTGACCGCGGCGATCATCGGCCCCCGCACCATGGAGCACCTGGAGAGCCAGCTCGGTGCCGCCGAGGTGACTCTCGACCAGGCCACCCTCGACCGCATGGATGAGATCGTGCCTCCGGGAACGAACGTCAACCCCGCCGACGCCGGCTGGGCCCCGCCCGAGATCACCGACAGTCGATTGCGCCGCCGCTGAGGCGTCCGACCCTCTCGGGCTGCGGTCCCTGCCCGCGCAGAACCGCCTTGCCACCGGATTGCCAGTGCATTGCCACTAGCCGGATTCCAGCTCTTCGATGAGATCCAGGAGTCCGGCGGCTTCCCAGGCTCGGTTCCGGGGCGAGGTGGTCAGCGGAGTGAGGATGCCGGCGTTCAGGAGTTCGCTGATCCCATTGGAGACTGCCGGCTTGGTCCTTCCCTTGGTGGCGACCCCAACCGCCGCCGTGATGATGGGATGCGCCGGCAGGATCTTGATCAGGCCCCACGCCGCGTTAGCGTCCAGGGTCGTGGTGTACGAGGAGCCTGAGGCCCCCCCACGCAGCGAGAGTGCCCCGCCGCCCGATGAGCGGTACCATATCCTGTACCAGTCAAGAGGAGCATGGGTGTGGTTGTAACTGCCAGCGACGCACGGAGGAACCTGTTTCCTCTGATCGAACAGGTCAACAACGATCGCCAGCCTGTCGAGATCACCTCGAAGAGGGGCGATGCCGTGCTGATGGCCCGCGCCGACTACGACGCCCTCGAAGCGACGGCATACCTGCTCCGGGTCCCAGCGAACGCCAGGAGGCTACTGGAGAGCCTTGAACAGGCCCGAGCGGGAGATCGACAGCCCCACGAGCTGGCGTGATGCGGCTGGTCTTCACCCCGCACGGGTGGGAAGACTACGTTTACTGGCAGCCGACGGACCGGACGACGGTGAAGCGGATCAACCGGCTACTCCAGGACATCATCCGTGATCCGTTCACCGGTATCGGCAAACCGGAGCAACTGCGCCACGTCCTTCAGGGATGTTGGTCCCGCCGGATCGATGACGAGCACCGGCTCGTGTATCTGGTTGACGGCGAGGACATCGTTGTCCTCCAAGCTCGCTACCACTACGGCGATCACCAGTAGGGGAGGAGGCTGGAGCGGGAGACGAGGCTCGAACTCGCGGCCCCTACCTTGGCAAGGTAGTGGTCCACCCCGCGGCATTGAGCCACTGGGCCGACAGTATCGGACGCGTGACCCTACGCGATCGCCCGTGAGAACCTCCGTGCCCCGATCGCGACCCCGACGATGGCCAGCGCCGCCATGATCGCCAGTCCCTTCCACACGTCGATGGAGCCGCCGTTGCCGTTGAAGACGTCGCGGGCGGCGGTGACGGCGTAGGAGAGGGGGTTGGCCTTGCCGATGTCCTGGAGCCACTGGGGCGCGAGCTGCAGGGGCAGCAGGACGCCGCTCAGGAGCAGCAGGGGGAGCGAGAGCGTGAAGACGAGCGGCGCGTAGGAGTTCTCGTCCTTGAGGGCGAGCGCTGCCGCATAGGCGAGGGAGGACATCCCCAGCCCGATGAGAGCGACCAGACCCAGCATCACCACCACCCCGATGAAGGTCGGCTTGAGGCCAAAGGGGATGGCCAGCAGCAGCAGGATCAGCGACTGGATGAGCAGGGTGAGGAGGTCGCGGCCGGCGCGCCCGAGCAGCAGGGCGAGGCGGCTGACCGGGGTGACGCGGAAGCGCGCGATCACTCCCGAGCGCAGCTCGTCGATGAGGCCAAAGCCGACGCCGCTCGCGCCGAAGAGGCCGAGCTGGATCAGCAGGCCGGGCACGAAGACGTTGTAGGCACCGCCCGGCGGGAATCCCGGGATGTGCACCAGTGACTTGAGCAGGGGCGCGAAGAGGAGGAGGTAGAGGACCGGCTGGATGACGCCGATGATCACCCACGCCGGATTGCCGATGAAGATGAGGAAGTAGCGGACAAACATCAGCCAGGTGTCGCGNNTCGAGGAGCCGGATGATCTGGGGCATCGCGATCTCGCCGCGGTCGACGTAGAGGCGGAGGACCTCGTCCTCCTCGGTCAGCTCACGGATGAAGTCCTGCCCCTTGAGGACGTCACGTGCCTTGTCGAGGGGGCCCTCCGGTCCCACCAGCACCACATCCCCGGCGACCTCGCGCTTGAGCTCCTCGGGGGTGCCCTCGGCGACGATCTTCCCGTGGTCGATGATGGCGATGCGGTCGCAGAGCGCGTCGGCCTCCTCCAGGTAGTGGGTGGTGAGGAAGACGGTGGTGCCTGATTCGCGCAGCCTTCGTACCTCGTCCCACATCCGGGCCCGGCTCTGGGGATCGAGGCCGGTGGTGGGCTCGTCCAGGAAGAGGAGGTCGGGCAGGTGCATGAGCCCGATGCCCACGTCGAGGCGGCGCTTCTGGCCCCCGGAGTAGGTCTTGGTCTTGCGATCGCCGCAGTCGTTGAGCTCGAGGGTCTCGAGAAGCTCCGCCGCTCTCTTGTCGGCCGTCGTCCGGTTCATCCCGTAGAGGCGCCCCTGGATGACCAGCTCCCGGCGTCCCGTCACCTCCGAGTAGCTGCTTCCCTCCTGGCTCACGTAGCCGATCCGCTCCCGCACCTTGGCGGGCTGGTGGCGGAGGTCATAGCCGGCCACGGTGGCCTGGCCGCTGGTCACCGGCAGGAGGGTGGAGAGCATCCGGAGGGTGGTCGTCTTGCCGGCCCCGTTGGGCCCGAGGAAGCCGAAGGTCTGACCTCCCTGGACGTCGAGGTCGACGCCGGCAACCGCCTCGACCGCCCCCCTTCTGCCTTTGAAGGTACGGCGCAGGCCTCTCGTATGGATCATCGGTGGGCTCTCCCTCTGGACGGCTATGAGTGCTCGGGGTCGGAGACCGGCCCGCGGTGGTGTCGTCGCCGGGCGATCTCATGATCGTGCATGGCTTCGAAATGGGCGCTCAGGCTTTCCCGATCCCAGGCGAGGCGACCCGAGCGGATGTCCTCCAGCAGGGAGAGCACCCAGCGCAGCTCTGCGTCACGCAGCACCCGCTCGTGCTCGTCCTCGAGGAGGACGACCCGGGGGAGGTGCATCTCCTGGTCGAGGGCCTTGGACGCCTCGTCGCGCGCGGCCAGCTCGGCCCGGAGTTCGACGGTCCGGTGCTGGAGGGCCTCGATGGCACGTTGCTGGGGGAGGTAGGCCAGGAGGCCGACACCGGCGGTGAACAGCAGGTGCTCGCGGGCCGGCTTCTCCAGGACGTCCTGGAGCCAGTCCTCGAGCGCCTCGTGCCCCTCAGGGGTGATCCGGTACACGGTCCGCTCCGGGCGGCGTCCCTCGCGGGTCGTCTCCGCGGGCTCGATCCAGCCGGCCGCCTCGAGCTCCTCGATGGNNCCGGTAGAGGGCGCGCATCTTGCCCTCGGCATAGTCCTTGCGCCGGTCGTGCATCAGCCGCTGCATCTCATACGGGTGGAGGGGCTGCTCGGTGAGCAGGGCGAGCGCGGTCAGGGCTATGGTCCCCTGCGGTGGTCTGGTTACGCGCTGCGACATATTGCGTAGCGCACTATAGCATGTTGCCAAGGATCGTCAAGCGGGGGCGTCGCGGGTGCGCGGCTCCACGGGTGAGGCCTGCCGGGCCCCGGTAGACTTCCGTCGATGGACCTCGACGCCGCCAGCCTGCAGGCCGTCGAGGCGGTGCGGCGCTGGGAGGCCGGCTGGGCCGCCGTCACCCCGCACCCCTCCGCGACCGTGACCCGGGAGCGGGCGCAGCAGGTGCTGGAGGAGCTGGGCCGGCGGCTGGGGGACAACTACCCCTTCTTCCACCCGAGCTACGCCGGCCAGATGCTGAAGCCGCCCCATCCGGCGGCGGCTGCCGCATATCTGATGGCGATGCTCATCAATCCAAACAATCATGCCCTCGACGGGGGGCCGGCGACCGCCGCGCTGGAGCGGGAATCGGTGGCGGCCATCGCCGCGATGTTCCACCACCCCGCCGACTTCCTCGGGCACCTGACCTCGAGCGGGACCATCGCCAACCTGGAGGCTCTCTTCGTGGCCCGGGAGCTGAGGCCGGGAACCGCCGTCGCCTTCAGTGAGGAGGCCCACTACACCCATGAGCGGATGTGCCGGCTGCTCGGCGTCCGCGGGGTCAAGGTGCCCGCCGATTCGGGCGGGCGGATGGACCTGGACGCCCTGGAGCACCTCCTGCAGACGGACACCATCGGCACCGTGGTGCTGACCGCCGGCACCACCGCGCTGGGGGCGGTCGACCTGATCGACGAGGCGCTCGCGCTGCGCGAGCGATACGGGGTGCGGCTCCACGTCGACGCCGCCTACGGCGGCTTCTACGGCATCCTCGGCTGGGCCGGCTCCGAGGGCGTTCCGGCCGCCCCCTTCCGCGCCATCGCGGAGTGCGATTCGGTCGTCGTGGATCCCCACAAGCACGGCCTCCAGCCCTACGGCTGCGGCTGCGTGCTCTTCCGGGACCCGTTGGTCGGCCGCTTCTACGCCCACGACTCCCCGTACACCTACTTCACCTCCTCGGAGCTGCACCTCGGCGAGATCTCGCTGGAGTGCTCCCGCGCGGGAGCGGCGGCCGCGGCGCTCTGGACGACCCTCCAGCTCTTCCCTCTCACCCCGGACGGGCTGGGGGCGATCCTCGGAGCCTGCCGCCGGGCGGCGGTCAGCTTTGCCGGCCTGATCGGGGAGTCGGACCACCTCCGCCTTTACCAGGAGCCCGAGTTGGACATCGTGAGCTACTTCCCCTGGAGGGAGGGGATGACAGGGGCGGACGTCGACGCCGCCAGCCAGAGCCTCTTCGAGCGCGCCATGGCAGCTGAGGAACCCGTCTACCTGAGCGTGGCGCGGGTCACCGCCGAGAGCCTCCACCGCCGCCATCCCGACATCGAGCCAGGGGACGGGGCCGTGCGCATCCTGCGCAGCGTGCTCATGAAGCCCGAGCACGAGGACTTCGTCGAGGTGCTCCACGAGAGGCTCGTCCGCCTGGCCGGCTGATGCACCCAGGATGCACGGTGTCAATCCGATGGGCCCGAGCTCGCCTGCAACACGTGGCGTCGTGGGGTCGCGGCGATTGTGAGGGCGTCGTCACCGAGAACGCCTTGCCTGCGGCTCTGGCGGTGTGAGTACAGTGCCCCTGCCAACCCCCACCGAGGTGAGAACGTGAAGACCTATGTCGCCGCCAAGCTGCACGGGCTCGTGGTGACCTCCGCCGAGATCGAGTACAGCGGGAGCGCCACGATTGACGGGGCGTTGCTCGACGCGGCGGGGATCGAGCCCTATCAGGAGGTCCAGGTGATCGACCTGCAGAACGCCAACCGCTGGACCACCTACGCTCTCGCCGGTGCGCCGGGAGAGTTCCAGCTGAACGGCGGGGCCGCGCTGCTCGGCCAGGTCGGGGACCGCTGCATCGTGATCGCCTACCAGATGACCGAGAAGTTCGAGGGCGCGAAGGTGCTCTTCCTGGAGGGCAACAAGGTCGCGCGCGTCATCGAGTACCCGCGGGCGACATGAGCGCGGTCGTCTCCCCGCTACCGGCAGACCACCCCCATCGCCACGCAGATGTGAAGAAGCGCGAAACCGGCAAGATCGGCGGCCATCAGAACTGGCAGTGAAAAAGGGCCACAATCTGGCACTGGCAGGCCCATCAACCTGCGTTGTTCATCCTACCGGGATGAGCCCGCCCACGACGGGCGCGGCGGTGAAGGTCGCGGTGATCGTGAAGGTCCCCCCCAAGATCGGGAGCGGCATCGCCACCGGGGCCTGGATGGTGACCGTGGCGATCACCTCGTCGGTGCCTTCGGGATTGGTGCACGTCGTCGACCCCGCCATTCCACTGGAAGCGTCTCCCGCGCTTCTGCAGGCAGACGCGAAGGAGGGGAGGAGGGAGGCCTGCCCGCTCTCGGCGGCGACGTAGTTGACCTGGCTCGCACCTGCCGCCGAGGCCTGCTCCGCGGCATTCTGGAGGCGCACTCTGGCTTCGTACAGCTGCGAGAGGTCGACGGCCACGGCGACCATTCCGATGATGAGGAACAGCATGGAGAAGGCGAACATCACCAGGATCTGGCCNNGAGGTGGTCTGGCATTGGCGGTATTGGGATGGGTACGCCTCAGCGGTGGTGCTGAGCTTGATCGACCAGAACCAGAAGATGCTGATCGGCGTCTTGGAGAAGTCCAGGTCCGCCTGGGCCGTGCAGGTCACGGGTGCAGGGATGCCCTGGGCGTTGAGGTCGATCTCCCCCTCCAAGTACGGGCCTTCACAGTTGACCGGGGTCGTCACGGAGAGGTAGCCGCTCTCGTTGCCGTACGGGTTGAGGGTGTGCGAGAAGGCGTAGGCGGAATCGGCCTG
>PLAX01000035.1 GCA_003135255.1 Candidatus Dormiibacterota bacterium
GCGCGGGTCGCCGACACGGCGTCCTCCATGCGGTGCTTCTTCTCCTTGAGCTCGGTCTCGGTGGCGGCACCGACCTTGATCACGGCGACTCCGCCGGAGAGCTTGGCGAGCCGCTCCTGGAGCTTCTCCTTGTCCCAGTCGGAGGTCGACTTCTCGATCTCCGCCTTGATCTGCTCGATGCGGCCCTTGATGGCGTCCTGGCTACCGGCACCCTCGACGACGGTGGTGTCGTCCTTGGTGATGGTGACCCGCCGGGCGCGGCCGAGCTGGTTGAGCGTGGTGGAGTCCAGCTTCAGGCCGATCTCCTCGCTGACGACGGTGCCGTCGGTGAGGATGGCGATGTCCTGCAGCATGGCCTTGCGGCGGTCGCCGAAGCCAGGGGCCTTCACGGCCACGGCGCTGAAGGTTCCGCGCAGCTTGTTGACGATGATCGTCGCGAGCGCCTCACCCTCCACGTCCTCGGCGATGATGAGGAGTGGCTTGCTCATCTGGACGACCTTCTCGAGAAGGGGAAGGACGTCGGCGATGGCCGAGATCTTGCGGTCGGTGATCAGGATGTAGGGCTCCTCGAGGACCGCCTCCATCCGCTGAGCGTTGGTCACCATGTAGGCCGAGATGTAGCCCTTGTCGAACTGCATCCCCTCGACCAGCTCCAGCTCCGTCTCCAGCCCCTTGGACTCCTCGACGGTGATGACCCCGTCCTTGCCCACCTTCTCCATAGCGTTGGCGACGGTCTCGCCGACCGCCGGGTCGGCGGCGGAGATCGACGCCACCTGGGCGATCTTCTCGCGCTCGGTGACCGGGATCGACTGGGCCTTGATGGCCTCGACCACGGCGGCGACGCCCTTGTCGATGCCTCGCTTCAGGAGGATCGGGTTGGCGCCGGTGCCGACCTGGCGAAGACCGGCCTCGATGAGCGCCTGGGCGAGCACCGTCGCGGTGGTGGTGCCGTCGCCGGCGATGTCGTTGGTCTTGGAGGCGACCTCCTTGACCAGCTGGGCGCCCATGTTCTCGAAGGGCTGCTCGAGCTCGATCTCCTTGGCGATGGTCACACCGTCGTTGGTGATCGTCGGCGAGCCGAACTTCTTGTCGAGGACCACGTTGCGGCCCTTGGGGCCGAGGGTGATCCTCACTGCGTTGGCGACGGCATCGACGCCGCGCTTGAGAGACGCGCGAGCGTCCACGTCATAGATGATTTGTTTAGCCATGAACCTCCTCCACCGCCTGCCCGGTGGGCAGGGCTCCTGGAACGACCGGGATGAAGCGTCAGCGGCCATCTTAGCACTCGGGGCAGGCGAGTGCTAGCGGCCGGGGCCGTCGAGTGCCAGCGGCCCCCTGGGTGCCATGGCGGCGGTGGGCATGGCACCCGTCGCGCGAGTGCCACCCGCCGCGGACGCTCGGGAGGCCTGGTCCCCGAAGCGAGCGAATATGATCGCCAGATGCCGGCGAAGCGCCCGCTGATCCGTCGCACCGCGGCGCTGGCCGCTGTCGGCGGTGCCGTCGCGCTCTCCGTGAAGGCCCTCTCCCGTCCTCGACCGGGGGCCGGGCACCGCCTCATGGACTGGGACGCGGTGCGCCGCAGCGCCAGGGCCAGGTCGGGGCAGCGGGCCCCGTTGCGGCGGGATCAGGCGGAGCAGCTCGCCGCGAGCTATGACGCCATCGCGGCCGAGATGGTGCCCCTCATCGCCGAGGTGTGCGGCGCGCCGCCGGCCGCGATCCCCCGGGTCACCGTGCTGGACCGCCACGGTTTCATCGACGCCAACCTGGAGATCGTCCGCCGCCTGCTGGAGCCCGCGGAGGAGTTGCACGGTCCGATCGCCGAGACTGCCCTCACCGCGCTGGGTAGGCGGATGACCAGCCGCTACGTCGGTGAGGTGCTCGGCTTCATGGCACAGCGGGTGCTGGGCCAGTACGACCCGGTGCTGATGCTTCCGGCCCCGGCGTTCGCCCCGGCAGCCGGGCGCGCCGCCGATGCGGTGGACCGGCCGCCGGCCGCCCTCTACCTGGTCGAGCCCAACGTCGTGATGCTGCAGCGCGGGCAGGGCGCCCCGCCCGAGGCGCTGCGGCGCTGGCTCATCCTCCACGAGGCGACCCACGCCTGGCAGTTCGAGGCTCACCCGTGGCTCGGCCCGCACCTCGGAAGCCTGATGAACGGGCTGGTCGCGTCGGGACTGGGCGATGGCACGGGCGATCCCGAGCCCCGCGGCCTCACCTCCGAGGCGCTCCGCCGGATGGGCGTCGCCGTCGCCGGCCAGCTCCGGGGGATCGGCCGCCTCCAGGCGATCATGAGCGTGCTGGAGGGCTACAGCAATCTGGTGATGCACCGGGTCGGACGGGACCACATCGAGGACTTCGACGAGCTGGAGGCGGCCTTCCACCGGCGCCAGGCGGAGCGCAGCCTGATCGAGCGGCTGATCCTCGGATTGACCGGGATCTCGCTCAAGATGCGCCAGTACGACCTCGGCGAGCGCTTCTGCGAGGCGCTCATCGCCGCCGGCGGCTATCGCCTCCTCAACCGGGTGTGGGACGGCCCTGAGATGATGCCGACGATGGCTGAGGTTCGCGCCCCCGACCGCTGGATCGCACGGATCCGGCGAAACGGCTAGAGCCGGCGCGGCGTCCAGATTGACGCGCCCGAAGCGGGCTGAAGGTCTCCCCGAGACAGCCGCCCCCTCCCCCGACGACACCCGGTACGACCTGGTCCACGTCAGGCCCCGTCCCTGGGACGCGGGCCGCATCCGGACCGCCTCGCTGCTCCAGCTCGACTTCGAGTTCGCGGGCTCCTCCCTCTCCCTGGACGCCGCCCGGGCGCAGCGCCGAGCCCACGACCGCCATGGCATCTCCACGCTGATCGTGCCGGCCCGCTACGCCGCCGCCGCGATCGGCATCGCGGAGGCGGCGCTGCACGCACTGGCTGCCGTGCGCCCGAGGGGGGAGGGGACGCGTCCCGAGATGCCCCCGCTCCAGGCAGACCACCCCATGTTCTTCACCTTCCGGATCTCAACGGGCGAGGTCTCCGCGGGCGAGGCGGAAGCGCCGGCGGGCTCGGCGTCGGGACTTCTCGTCAACGTGGACAAGTGCGACGGCCACATCTGGAGCGCCGAGGAGATGGCCACCTATTTCGCCCTGATCGGCCCCCGCTGAGATGACTCCCCGGAAGCCGTCTCCAGGCCGGCGGCGGAGCGGGCCCGGCGAGGGGATGGGCGGCGGGCCGCGGTGGCGCGTCCTCTGTGCCCCCAACGCCTTCCGGGGGACCCTGACCGCCGCCGCCGCGGCGGCGGCGCTGGCGGCCGGCGTACGCGACGCGGGGGCACTGGCCCGGGCCCTGCCGATGGCGGACGGCGGCGACGGCACCCTGGACGTCCT
>PLAX01000021.1 GCA_003135255.1 Candidatus Dormiibacterota bacterium
GTCCAAGCGAAGGGGACGATCTCCCTGCCGGCTGCCGTCCGTCGACGGCTCCACCTCGACGAGCCCGGAGCCCAGCTGGAGCTGGTCGAGCGGGATGACAGCGTCCTCGAGCTTCGCTCGACGCTTCCGGTTCCGGCTGACCAACGCTGGTTCTGGTCCGAGCGGTGGCAGGCCATGGAGCGCGAGGCGGAAGAGCAGTACGCACGAGGCGAGGGCCGCATGCATGGGACCACGGAGGAGTTCGCGAACTTCATCGACTCGCTGGACGCGTGAAGTACGAGACCTCCCCGGCATTCGAGGCCGATCTGAGAAGGTTGACAGCCGAGGAAAGGCGCCGCTTCCGGGACGTCGTGCTGACCAGCTTCGGCCCCGCCTGTGACGCACGCGCCGCCGACCGAGGGGCCCGGTGGCCGGCCCGGCTTCGGATCAAGACGCTGAGGGGCGCTCCGGGCGTCTTCGAGATGACCTGGAGTTTCGCCGGTCCAGACGGGCGGGCCACCTGGGAGTGGAGGACGCTCGCCTCGGGCGACGCCTGCGTTCGTTGGCGGCGCGTCGGCGGTCACGCGATCTTCGAGCAGCCGTGACGGCGGGCCCGGTTCCATAATCGCGCCCGGAGCGCCGCCCTTCGATGCTCGGGAACCTCAGTCCGGCGGGCCAAGAATTTGGCCACCCCCCTGTGCGCTCGGCCTAATCTGGGCATTGCGGCCGTCCTACTGGGTTTGACGAGCGTAGCCTTCAGTCTTATGGCCATGCTGTCTGGGGGACCAACAGCCAAGGCTGCTTTCGTAATAGCCTCGGTGTTCGTCGGTGTTGCATCCATCGCCGTTGGAGCTATCGGGGAGGCTTATGGATGAGCGAGTCGTCCACGCAGCCACCAGCATCCGCCGTCACATTGCGGCCCGCATGGTCCAGGCTGCGAGGGACGCTCGTGTACGCCACCATCATGGGCATCTTGAGCGGGACCGTTGCGTTGGTGTTGTCCTTTGCTCCTCACAGGCTCTTCTCGCTGACTCCCATCATCGTCGCCCTGAGTTCCTATGCCGTTGCATCGATATTGGCCGGCCTCGTGGCGGTTCTGCTGGCGCGGAGACGATGCCGGGTGGCCATCGCGGGAGACACGATCTGGTGGCGGGACGTGCGGAGATGGCGCTGTGCGCAGCTCGACCGGCGTGGGCCGATCCGGGTTTGGATGCCCGAGCTGTGGGAGCGCCGGAACTTGGCCTTGGTGGCGCTGATCGACGGCCGGGCCGGGACCCGATGGCTGGATCTCACGCCGTTCGCCCCCCCCGGTGTCCGGAAGTGGATCGCTGCGACCTTCGGCGTCGACCCAGGGAGCCTCGAGATCGCCCCGCGGCCCTCCTACGGCATCAATCCAGAGAGCCTCGAGATCGCCCCGCGGCGCTCCTACCGGACCGCCCCGCGGCCCTTCTCCCGGACCGCCCCGAGCGCGCTGGGCATCAACTGGAGGTTCGCCATCTTCGACGTTGGGCTGCTGATTCTCGCCACCTGGCCCGTTTTCATTGTGATGGTGCTCATGCAGTGACGTGGGATGACCGAGATGCTCCCCCAGTCTGCGTACCCGACGAACACGTTGCGGCCGTCCTGGTCAAGCCGCTCATGGCGCAAGTGGCTTGGGTCGCCTCAGCTGCGGGCTGGGATAGTGCGGCGCCCCGGTGGTTGCTCGGAAGTTCGTCATCGTCGAAGGCGGCTTGGTCACCAAAGTGTCAGCGAACGCTTGTGTGGGGAACTGCACAGAGCGGAATAGCGAGCGCAGGCAAGAGAAATCGAAGTGTCAGTCTTGGCCGATCCTACTGACAACTTCGCGCGCAACCCTACTGATAACTTCGCGCCGCGTCACAAATCCGGCGATCCGGCTGGCCGAGCGGCGCCTGGCCGAGTGGCGGGCGCGTGACCAGAAGGGGTGAACAGACCAGATGAGGTATGCTCAATCAGGTAAGGGAGCGATGATGGACAGCGACGACGAGCGCGATGATCTTGAGGAGCTGATCGCTGAGTTCTCGGCCGAGGATCCCGCGTTTCCGGCAGCCTTGGCCGCGGCGGAGGAGCGGTTGGCGATCATGACCCGGCTCAAGGCTGCGCGGAAGGCCGCGGGGCTGAGCCGTGCAGCCGTAGCGGCTCGGATGGGGACCTCGGAGTCCGCGGTGGCTCGGATGGAGGGCGGAGCGCTGGACGCCCGTATCTCCACCGTGGCGCGGTTCGCAGCCGCGGTCGGAGTGCGTCTCCAGGTTGCGGCCGCCCCGGCGAGGCCACCTCGCAAGGCTGCTTGACGTAGCGCAACCCCAGCCACTATGGGGCAGAGCTACCGCCTTTACATGTGTCCTGAGACTTCACTCGAGTACCCCCTGCAGGACTCGAACCTGCGACCTGCGCGCTTAGAAGGCGGCAGGCCTATCGATTAGGCGAGCGCATAGTACCTTGGGAATTGGGACGCAGCGTCTGCCTCGGCAAATGGCCTGCAAAGCACGGCCCGCCTACAGCGTTAGGAAGTGGTTGGGATAGAGTGGGCCTGACCCGGTTGAACTAGGCGCTTACGGTGGGGGCGCCCCAGGGTCACCCCGCAAATTGGCTCGACCGAAGGCGCGCCCCACCGACGGCGCCTCCACTGGGACGATGAACGAAGCTAGGTCAGCTGGCGACTTCAGGCCTTCCCGTCTGGGCGTGGTGATGGCCGCGGCGATGGCTGCCGCTGCCACTCTCGCCGGCTGCGGCGGCAGCGGTAACCCCCCCGGTTCAGTCCAGAACGAGTGGGTCGTCGAGGTTCCGAG
>PLAX01000061.1 GCA_003135255.1 Candidatus Dormiibacterota bacterium
AGAAGTAGCGGGTGGTGAACTCCGGGTTGGTGATCGCCTGCCAGACCTTCTCGGGGCTGGCATTGATGTAGACCTGGTAGACCTGCCGGGGCTTGGTCGCAGTCGGGGACACGTGGGCTCCTCCTTCATCGAGCACCGCTTTGAGGTCGGCGAGCGCCGCCGCCCTCTCGCGGGTGTACTTACCGACCCACCGGTCGGCGATCAGTTGGACGGGGACGGCGTTGAGGAAGTGGAGCTTCTCGCGACCGGCGCGTCGGGTCACGATCATGCCCGCCCCCTCCAGGATCCGCAGGTGCTTCATCACCCCGAACCGGCTCATCTCCACGCCTTCGAGGAGCTCGGTGAGCGTGCGGCCGTCGCGCTCGAAGAGCCGGTCGAGAAGGTGGCGCCGGGTGGGATCGGCAAGCGCCCGAAAGACCCTGTCGTCGTCCATGACCCTGAGCATAGGTTACTCTTTAGTCACGTGTCAATAAGGTCACATGCCACCGCCGGCGGCCCACCCTACCCCCTCGGTCAGACGGCAGCTCCTGCTTCCTCGTGGCCGCCGAGACTGACCGGTGCGACCGTCCGCGGGCGCAGCGCGCGCAGGCCGGGGACGAACAGGGCGGCGAGGGCGCCCAGCGCCACCACGCCGCTGCCCACCAGCACCGCGGGTTGCAGGCCGTCGACGAACTGCTGGGGGCTGGCGTAGCCGCCCAAGCGGGAGAACACCGTCGAGAGCACGGCGATGCCGAAGACGCCGCCGACCTGGCGAATGGCGTTGTTGGCCCCGGAGGCCTGGCCGACCTCATGGGAGCGCACCGCGGCGAGCACGGCGTTGGCGGCTGGGGAGAAGACCAGCGCCGTTCCGGTCCCGGCGAGGATGAAGGGGACGATCACCACCGCGTACGGCATCCCCGGCGCGAGGACGCGGTCGATCCAGACCAGGGCGATCGCCTGCAGGGCGAGCCCAGTGGCCATCAGCGGGCGGCTGCCGAGACGGTCGGAGAGGATGCCCGCCACTGGGGCGATCAGTATCGGCATCCCCGTCCAGGGGAGGGTGCGGATGCCCGACTGCAGCGCCGAGTAGTGCTGGACGGTCTGGAAGAACTGGGCCAGCAGGAAGACCGACCCGAACGTCCCGAAGTACATCGCGAAGGAGACGACGCTGGTGGCGGAGAAAGCCCGGCTGCGGAAGAAGCGCATCGGCAGCATCGGCGCCGGAGAGCGCAGCTCCCAGAGGGTGAAGGCGACCAGCAGGGCGGCCCCGCCGAGCAGACCGGTGAGCACGATGGCGCTTCCCCAGCCGAGCGCGTTGGCACGCACCAGCGCGTACACGATGCCGAACAGGCCGCCGGTGACAAGGGCCAGGCCGGGGACGTCGAACCTCGAGCTGGCGCCGCGGCTCTCGGTGAGACGGAGCACGGCCAGTGGTCCAACGACGAGCCCGACCGGCACGTTGATCCAGAAGATCCAGTGCCAGGAGAGGCCGCTGATCACCGCCCCGCCGATGACCGGGCCGAGGGCGACACCGAGGCCGCTGATGCCCGACCAGATGCCGAGGGCCAGCCCCCGCCGGCCGGCGGGAAACGCCTCGGAGAGGAGGGTCAGGGTGAGGGGCATGACCACCGCGCCGCCGGCGCCCTGGAAGACCCGCGCCGCGATCAGCGCCCCGGCGCTGGGGGCCAGCGCGGCGGCGGCCGAGCCGAGGGTGAAGATGCCGAGCCCGAGCACGAACATCCGGCGCCGGCCGAAGCGGTCACCGAGCGCGGCTCCGGAGAGCAGCAGGACGGCAAAGCTCAGGGTGTAGGCGTTGACCGTCCATTCCAGCGAGGCGAGATCGACGTGGAACTGGAGGCGGATGCTGGGCAGCGCAAAGGTCACCACCAGGTTGTCGAGAGTGACCATGAACAGCGCCAGCGACACCAGGGCGAGGGTCCATCCGGTCCGCGTCGGAACCGGGGGCGGGGTGAGGGCGGTGGGTGGGGTGGGTGCAGGGGACATTGGGGCTCCATCCTTATTGATCCATCCATCACTTTGCAGGTGAAAAAAATTTCCGCCTTGTCTCAGGCGGCGGCGTGAGGGTCCGCGGTCGCGGGCTCGGCCTGGAGGTCCGTGCCTCCGTGTTTGCCCTCCCACAGCGACGCGCAGAGGTCCTGGAGCCCCAGCACGGTGGTGACGTTGGCCAGCATCCCAGCGGCGAAGAACTCCGCGACCGCGCGCGGCGCCGCGCCACTCAGATGGGCGACATCGTCCACCAGTTTGCGGAAGCCGCTGGAGATGTGCGCGTGCAGCTCCGGGTCGCCCGCAGCCGCGTACGCCTGCAGCTGCATGAGCAGCTGGTAGCGGTCGGCGATCAGCCCCGGGTAGGTCCTCCCTATCCGGTCGAGCGCCTCCTCGGGGTTGGTGGCGCCCCGGGCGGCCTCGCGGAAGGTGGCCCGGATCCGTCCCTGCACTCGGTCGTANNGCTTGCTCGGGAAGAGCGCGTAGATGTAGGGCTGGCTGATGCCGGCCCGCTCGGCGATGGCGGCCGTGCTCGCTGCCTCGTATCCACGCTCGGCGAACTCGCGGATGGCCGCCTCGACCACCTGCTCCTGGCGTTCCTCGGAGGTCTGGCGCATCCGGATGGCGGCTTCGCGGGGGGTCATGCCGTCGATTATTGATTGGCCTATCACAAAAGTCAACCCCATTTCCACGGAATCCCCGCATCCGGGAAACCGCAGCGGGTTACCGGGCGTGCTGCCCGTGGGGCGAGGGCATCAGACCCTCGCGGCGAGCACGGCCACCAGCCGGTCGCAGGCGCCCTTGACGCCGTACCGTGCCGCCAGTGCCGCCACCGCCGCGGGGTCCGCGGGATAGCGGTCGCGCCTCCCGGCGGGGAGCGTGATGGGCAGGTCGAGCACCGGCTCGACGACCCGCATCGCCCGCGCCAGGTAGTTCCGATCGGCCTCGCCGAGCGGCGTGTCGTGGATGATCTCCACCACCCCGCCGTGGCGGCGGATCAGCTCAGCCGCCTTCGCGGCCCCCACCCCGCGCAGCCCCGGAAGCCCGTCGGAGGGGTCGCCGCGGAGCACCGCGAAGTCCGCGTAGCGGCGACCGGGGACGCCATAGCGGCGGGTCACCTCCGCCTCGTCGACCACCGCCAGGCCCCCCTTCTCTGGGTAGAGCACCCGCACCCGAGGGTCCTCGACGAGGGCGAAGAGATCACGGTCGCCGCTCACCACCTCGACCGTCCCTCCGGTGAGCGCGCTCCAGGTGGCGATGACGTCCTCGGCCTCGTGGTCGGCGAC
>PLAX01000041.1 GCA_003135255.1 Candidatus Dormiibacterota bacterium
CAGCTGCTGGTTGGCCAGCTCGATGATCGCCTTCTCGATGTCCTCGGTGTAGGCGGCGAGACCGAGGATGGGCCAGCCGTTGCGGACGATCTGCTTGGTGACGTCGGTGCGCAGCACCTTGAGCAGCTGCTCGGCCACCCAGTTGGTGACCGCGGAGTTGTCGGTGACGTCGACGGTGCCCACCAGGTTGACCAGCAGGGAGGCGGGCTCCACCACCTTGAGGCTGTAGTCGCCGAAGACGCGCAGCGACACGATCAGCGTGCTGACCGGGTCCTGGACCGAGTCGATCCTGCCCCCGAAGCGGTTCTGGGTGAACTCCCGGTTGCCGATGAAGTACAGCTCGGCGCGGTAGAGGTTGCCCCCGGTGAGGGCGTCGGCGAAGATGCCGAGGAAGGGCAGCTCGGTGGCGTCGATCGAGTGCCTGCCGGGCGGCAGGGTGCCCTTGACCTGACCCTGGTACATGAAGACCGCGACCTCGTCCGGGGCGACGATCGCGTGGGTGAAGCGCCGGATCTCGTGGTCAGGCCACTTGAAGACGATCTGGCCCTTGCGGTCGTCGGGGACCGCGATGTTCTCTCGTGCTCCCGGGAAGAAGCCAGGCATGGGCGTGTCTCTCCTCTCGCTGAACCGTCAGCAGATTATGGGTTCTGGGTCGGCAGGCCCAGGGCGCGGCGCACCGACCCGATCTGGAGCAAGGCCCACAGGCCTCCCGCGACGACCGCGAGGCCAAAGCCACCCATGGCGATCAGGGCGCAGATCACCAGCACGGTGAGCGCACCGTGCGCCCCCGCCGTCGCGACCAGGATCATGAGGAGGATCCACGCGCACATGGCGGCCAGCGCGGCGGCGGCACCGACAACGGCCAGGCCCACCCCGACCAGGGCGCCGAGGGCCCGGTCGACGCCGGAGCGCGGGGAGAGATTCGGGCTTGGGTTGAACCAGGGCCGCACGGCTGCAGCTTAGTCGGCCGGGTGGCGGAGCGTCAAAGTACGGGGAAACGCTCTCGCCTGCGGGCCACGACGTCGGCACCGTGATGGCCCGCCAGGCCCGGGGGCGCGAGTACGATGGTGCGCACCGCGCCGCCGGCGCTCGGCGGCTGCGCCGGTGAGGGCGGCGGAGCCCCCCGACGCATCACCCACCGCACCTCATCCCTCCTCGGAGCCGCGCCCGTTGGCCACGTCCAGGAACCCCGTCCCCCCCCGCCGCCCGCGAGCCGCAGCCACGGTGCCGGCACCCACCGCGACGCCCACCGCCCGCGTCGTGATCGAGCAGCCGCGACCCGTCGTGGAGTGCGGAGCGCTGCCGGCCAAGGCCACCGCAGGGATACCGCTCGCCATCAGCGGCTCGATCTTCGCGGACGGCCACGATCTGGTCATGGGGTGGGTCCGCCACGGCCGGCCCGGCTCCGGCGGGGGCACCGCCGAACGCTGGCAGGAGCTCCCGATGCGAGCGCTCGGCGACGACCGATTCGGCGCCGTCATCACCCCCACACGGGTGGGACCGTGGTCCTTCGAGATCGTCGCCATGCCGGACCTCTACGGCAGCTGGGTCGGCGAGCTCCGGGTCCGCCTCGATGCGGGCCAGGACATCGCCCTCGAGCTGGAGGAGGGGGCACGGATGGCGGACCGGGCGGCGGCCCTCCCCGGCACCGGCGACGGCGACCGCCTGGAGCTGGGCGCCCTGTCCACCCGCCTGCGCGACCCGAGCGTGACGCAGGCGCATCGCCTCCACGAGGCGGCACGGCCGCCGGCGGTGGCGCTGATGCGGCGCACGGCCGACCGCGAGACCGCCACGCGCTCCGGACCGTGGCGGCTCATCGTGGAGCGCGAGCTGGCCGGGTTCTCCGCCTGGTACGAGATGTTCCCGAGGTCGGAGGGGGCGCAGCCGCCTCACAGCGGCACCTTCCGGACCGCGGCCGCCCGGCTTCCCGCCATCGCCGCCATGGGTTTCGACGTGGTCTACCTCCCTCCCATCCACCCGATCGGCCACAGCTTCCGCAAGGGGCCTAACAACGAGACCGAGTCGGCGCCCGCGGATGTCGGCTCCCCCTGGGCCATCGGGGCGGCAGAGGGTGGCCACACCGCTGTCCACCCCGACCTCGGGACCCTCGACGACTTCGCCCTCTTCGTGGCGGAGGCCAGTCGCCAAGGTCTGGAGGTCGCCCTCGACTACGCGCTTCAGTGCAGCCCTGACCATCCCTGGGTCGGCGAGCACCCGGAGTGGTTTCGCCACCGCGCCGACGGGACCGTCCGCTACGCGGAGAACCCGCCGAAGCGCTACCAGGACATCTACCCGCTGGACTTCGGCACAGTGGACCGCGCCGGTCTCTGGGCAGCGCTCCGCGACGTGGTGCTCTTCTGGATCCGGCACGGGGTGCGGATCTTCCGGGTCGACAACCCGCACACGAAGCCGTTCGCTTTCTGGGAGTGGTTGATCGCCGAGATCCACCGCCACCATCCGGACGTCGTCTTCCTGGCCGAGGCGTTCACCCGGCCGGCGGTGATGCAGCGGCTGGCCAAGCTCGGGTTCAGTCAGTCCTACACGTATTTCACCTGGCGCACCACCAAGGCGGAGCTGAGCGAGTACCTCACCGAGCTGTCCCAGACCGAGAGGGTGGACTGGTTCCGGCCCAATTTCTGGGTCAACACGCCCGACATCCTCCATGCCTATCTCCAGCAGGGAGGACCGGCGGCCTTCCGGGTGCGCGCGACCCTGGCGGCGACGACCGCCCCGTCCTGGGGCATGTACAGCGGCTACGAGCTCTGTGAGCGGGTGGCTGCCGAGCCGGGCAGCGAGGAGTACGCCTGCTCCGAGAAGTATCAGCTCCGGCCGCGCGATTGGAACCGCGCCGACAGCCTCGCCCCGTACATTACCCGGCTCAACGAGATACGGCATCGCCACCGCGAGGCGATCGCGCTGCTGCCGGCACTGCGCATCCAGGAGATCAAGAACGACAGCATGCTCTGCGTCAGCCGGGTGAACCAGGCGCGCGACGACGCGCTCCTGGTGGTGGTCAACCTCGACCCTTACCATCCCCAGGAGGGCACCATCTGGCTCGACCTGGAGGGGCTCGGCATCCCCGGGGACATCCCCTTCGAGGCACACGACGAGCTGACCGGCACCACCTACGTCTGGCAGGGACCGGAGAGCTATGTCCGCCTCGACCCGGCCCAGCAGTCAGCCCACGTCCTCCACCTTCGGCAGCGATGAGCGACATGGTGTCCGCGCCCACCTCCAGCACGGTGGCCCCCGCGCCCGAGCCCCGGCCCGCCGGCGTGACGCCCACGACTCCGGCCCCGCGAACCTCTCCTGACGGGCAACCGGGCGCGGGCGACCGGGACCCGCTCTGGTTCAAACGCGCGGTCTTCTACGAGGTGCTGGTCCGCGGATTCGCGGACAGCAACGACGACGGCGTCGGCGACTTTCCGGGGCTGATCCAGCGCCTCGACTACCTGCGCTGGCTGGGCGTCGACTGCCTCTGGCTGCTGCCGTTCAACGACTCCCCACTCCGCGACGGCGGCTACGACATCAAGGACTACTACTCCGTCCTGCCCGCCTACGGCACGGTCGACGACGTCCGCGAACTGGTCTCCCGGGCTCACGACATGGGGATGCGCGTGGTCATGGACCTCGTCCTCAATCACACCTCCGACCAGCATCCCTGGTTCCAATCCGCCCGCTCGTCGCCGACCTCACCACACCGCGACTACTACGTCTGGTCGGACACCAAGAACCGGTACAACGACGCCCGGATCATCTTCGTCGACACCGAGACCTCGAACTGGACCTGGGACGAGAGCGCTGGGGCCTACTACTGGCATCGTTTCTTCAGCCATCAGCCCGACCTCAACTACGACAATCCCAAGGTCCACGAGGAGATGGTGGACATCTGCCGCTTCTGGCTCGACGTGGGGATCGACGGTTTCCGTCTCGACGCGGTCCCCTACCTCTACGCCCGCGACGGCACCAACTGCGAGAACCTGCCGGAGACCCACGCCTTCATCGCCGAGTTGCGGGCGACCCTCGACCGCGAGTACGGCGGCGGCCGCGTGCTCCTGGCCGAGGCCAACCAGTGGCCTGAGGACGTGGTCGACTATTTCGGGACCGAGGAGAGCCCCCAGTGCCACGTGTGCTTCAACTTCCCGCTCATGCCCCGGATCTTCATGGGGCTGCGCCGGGAGCAGCGCTACCCGATCACCGAGATCCTGGAGCGCACCCCGGCGCTTCCCACCGTGAGCGCGCAGTGGGGGATCTTCCTGCGCAACCACGACGAATTGACCCTGGAGATGGTCTCCGATGAAGAGCGCGACTACATGTGGCAGGAGTACGCGCGGGATCCCAGGATGAAGCTCAACCTGGGCATCCGGAGGCGTCTCGCCCCGCTGGTCAACAATGGACGGCGGCAGATGGAACTCTTCTACGGGATGATCCTCTCCCTGCCGGGCAGCCCGATCCTCTACTACGGTGACGAGATCGGTATGGGCGACAACATCTACCTCGGCGATCGGGACGGGGTCCGCACCCCGATGCAGTGGAGCGCCGACCGCAACGGCGGCTTCAGCCGCGCCGACTTCGCGCAGCTCTACCTCCCCCCGCTGATGGACCCTGTGTACGGGTACCAGTCGGTGAACGTCGAGGCTCAGCGGCGCAGCGAGACCTCGATGCTCCAGTGGCTCCGCCGCTTCGTCGCCGTCCGGCGGCGCTGGCCGGTCTTCGGCCTGGGGAGCTTCGAATCGCTCAATGCGACCAACCCGTCGGTGTTTGCGTACCTCCGCACCCACGAGGATCATGCGGTACTGTGCGTGAACAACCTTTCGCGGTTCGCCCAGCCGGTGGAGCTGGACCTTCGCAGGTACGCCGGGATGACCCCTGTGGAGATGCTGGGGAGGGTCCACTTCCCGAAGGTCCGGGAGCTGCCCTATCTGCTCACCCTCGCCCCCCACGGGTTCTACTGGTTCAGCATCGAGAGCATTCCATGAGGCCTTCCGCGCGGTGGCTCTGAACACCGATCCCAGCGCGATGCGGCTGGAGCCGTTCGGCATCGCCGGCGCGACCGGCGACATCCGGTCGTGGCTGCTGAGGGCGCGCTGGTTCGGCGGCAGGCAGCACCGGGTGGAGCGGGTCGAGCTGGACGACCTCGCGGTGCTCCGGGCCGCGGACCCGGCCGTCCTCTTCACCCTCTGGCGGGTCGACTACGCGGACGCGCCCACGGAGACCTACAGCCTCCCGCTGGGGATCAGACTGGGCCCCCACCCGATCGCCGATCTGGGCCCCGATCACCTGATCGGGACGGTGGCGTCGGCAGGCGGCTCGCTGCTCGTCTACGACGCTCTGGCCGATCCCGAAGCCGCGGTCGAGCTGTGGCGGATGCTGGCCGAGGAGCGGGAGATCGAGACCGGCGCCGGTCGGCTGATCAGCCGGCGTCTGGTTGGCATCGACCCCGGCATCGCCGATCGTCCCCGGCTCCTGGACGTGGAGCAGAGCAACTCCGCGGTGGTCCGGGGCCACGTCGACTTCCTCAAGTGGAGCCGGCGCATCGAGCCGGGTCCCAGCGTGGAGCTGGAGATGGCCCACACCCTCGGGGAGCGGCACTTCGCTCACGTGCCGGCCCTTCACGGGCATCTGAGCTACCGGCGCGGAGCGGGCGAACCCGCCCTCCAGGCGCTGCTGCACGCCTATCTCCACAACGGCACGCAGGGGTGGACGCTGGCCCTCACGTCGCTGCGCGATCTCTACGCGTCTGCGGAGGAGGCCGGGACGGGTTCCGCCCTGGAACGCTGGGAGCTGGTCGACGACCAGGGCGGGTCCTTCCAGGGCGAGGCCGCCCGGCTGGGCACGGTCACCGCCGAGCTGCACCTGGCCCTCGCCGATCCCGAACACAGCAGCGTCCTCGCCCCGGAGGCGGTCGGCCCCGCGCAGCTCTCCGCCTGGGCGGACGCGATGACCGGCCAGCTCGATCGCCTGCTGACCTCGGGCGACCCCGTCCTCGCCCCGCTGCGCGAGAGGCGGGAGACGCTGGTCGCCCGATTCGACGCGCTCCGCCGCCTCGGCGAGGGCGGTCTGGCGATCCGGGTTCACGGCGACTACCACCTCGGCCAGGTTCTCCGAACCGACGAGGGGTGGAAGATCATCGACTTCGAGGGGGAGCCGGCCGGCGAGGTCGAGGCGCGGCGTCGGCGCTCCTCGCCGCTCCGCGACGTGGCGGGGATGCTCCGCTCCTTCGATTACGCCGCCGCCGCGGCGCTGGCGGAGCGGATGCGGCCCCACGATCCCCTCTGGCACCACCTCTCGGCTGCCGGCGAGGCCTGGGCTGTCGCCAATCGCGACGCCCTCTGGGCCGCCTACCTGGAGCGCGTCGACGGGACCGGGCTCCTCCCCGAGGGCGGCGGCGCCCTGGTGGTCCGGCGCGCCTTCGAGGTCAGCAAGGCGGTCTACGAGGTCGGCTACGAGCTCGGTCACCGACCCGGCTGGGTGGGGATACCCCTCCATTTCCTGCTGGCGGCGACGCCGTGACCACGCCCCGGAGCCTCTCCCTCGCCGCCGACTGTGCCCGGCTGGCGGCGGGCACCCACCACGATCCCCACCAGGTCCTCGGCCCCCACCCCACCGGCGACGCGGTGGTGGTGCGCTTCTTCCACCCCGAGGTGGTCGAGGTCTCGGTGGCTCACGCCGGGGGGGTCGTACCGATGCGGCGGGTCGACGAGCGTGGCCTCTTCGAGGCGGTGGTCGCGGGTCCCGAGCTGGCCGGCTACCGGCTGCGCTGCCGCACCGCCAATGCCAGCTGGGAGATGGACGACCCCTACCGCTTCTGGCCCTCGCTGGGCGAAGTCGACCTCCACCTGATCGGGGAGGGGACCCATCGCGAGCTCTGGCGCCGGCTCGGGGCGAGGGTGATGGACCAGCAGGGGGTCAGCGGAGTCGCCTTCGCGGTCTGGGCTCCCAACGCCCGCGGGGTCAGCCTGGTGAGCGATGCCAATGGGTGGGATACCCGTCTCCAGCCGATGCGCTCGCTCGGGAGCAGCGGGGTTTGGGAGCTCTTCGTCCCCGATATCGGGGCCGGGACCAAGTACAAGTTCCGGGTCGTCCGCGCCGACGGGCGGCGGATCCTCAAGGCGGACCCGATGGCCAGGGCGACAGAGACGCCGCCGAAGACGGCCAGCATCGTGGAGAGGAGCACCCACGAGTGGGGGGACCAGTCATGGCTCGCCCAGCGTGCGGCCCAGCCCCTGCTCAACCGCCCCATCTCGATCTACGAGGTCCATCTCGGCTCCTGGCGCCGGAGCCCCGACGGTCACGTCCTCGACTACCGCCAGCTGGCGGAGGAACTGGCCGACTACTGCGTGCAGAGCGGTTTCACCCATGTCGAGCTGCTGCCCGTGAGCGAGCACCCCTTCGACGGCTCCTGGGGCTACCAGGTCACCAGCTACTACGCGCCGACCGCCCGCTTCGGCAACCCGGACGATTTCCGCCACTTCGTGGACCACCTCCACCAGCGTGGCGTGGGAGTGATCCTCGACTGGGTGCCCGGACACTTCCCCAAGGACGACTGGGCGCTCGCCCGCTTCGACGGCACCGCCCTCTACGAGCACGCCGACCCCCGCCGGGGCGAGCAACCGGACTGGGGCACGCTGATCTTCAACTTCGGTCGCGTCGAGGTCCGCAACTTCCTCATCGCCAACGCTCGCTTCTGGATCGAGGAGTACCACGTGGACGGGCTGCGCGTCGACGCCGTCGCCTCGATGCTCTATCTCGACTACTCGCGAAAGCCGGGCGAATGGCTCGCCAACCAGTACGGGGGCAACGAGAACCTGGATGCCATCGCCTTCCTCCGCCAGTTCAACGAGGCGGTCCATGGCGACTATCCCGGGGTGATGAGCGTTGCCGAGGAGTCGACGTCCTGGCCCGGGGTGTCCCGCCCCACCTCTGGCGGAGGGCTGGGTTTCACCTTCAAATGGAACATGGGGTGGATGCACGACACCCTCGAATACATGACCAAGGACCCCATCTACCGGCGCTATCACCACAACGACATGACCTTCGGTTTCCTCTACGCCTGGACCGAGAACTTCGTGCTGCCCCTCTCCCACGACGAGGTGGTGCACGGTAAGGGGTCGCTGCTGAGCCGGATGTCGGGCGATCGCTGGCAGCAATTCGCCAACCTGCGCGCCCTCTTCGGCTGGATGTGGGCGTACCCCGGCAAGAAGCTGCTCTTCATGGGGGGAGAATTCGGCCAGGACGCGGAATGGGCCCATGACCGCTCGATCGACTGGCATCTGGTCGAGTTCCCGGAGCACCGGGGGTTGCAGCGCCTGGTCCAGGATCTCGGCGCCCATTACCGTGAGATCCCAGCGCTCTGGGAGCGCGACCACGAGCCCGACGGGTTCCAGTGGATCGACGCCGCCAATGCCGGTCAGAAC
>PLAX01000004.1:0-3587 GCA_003135255.1 Candidatus Dormiibacterota bacterium
CTTCAGCGTGACCGTGGAGCGCTGGCGACGGTGAGCGCGATCATCATCGACGGCAGCGCCGTCGCCAAGACGATCCGTGCCGAGATCGCCGCCGACGTCGCCGCCATGGCCGCGGCGGGGCTGGCCACGCCGCACCTCGGGGTGGTGCTCTGCGGGGACGACCCGGCCAGCGCCACCTACGTCCGCAACAAGGGCAGGGCGGCCGAGCGCGCCGGCATCCGCTTCACGCTGCTGACCCCGGGCGCGGACAGCAGGACGGCGGACATCGTCGGCCTCTGCGCCCGGCTGAGCGGCGACCCCGNNCTCGCCGCCGGAGCGGTCGCCCCGGTGCTGCCCGGGACCCCGCTCGGCTGCATGGAGCTGCTCCGGCGGTCGGGGGTGCCGATAGCCGGGAGCCGGGCCGTGGTGGTGGGCAGGAGCGTCATCGTGGGACGGCCGCTGGCCCTGCTCCTGCTCAACGCCGACGCGACCGTCACCGTCTGCCACTCCAAGACGCGCGATCTGGCGGCGGTGTGCCGAGAGGCCGACATCCTGGTCGCCGCGATCGGGCGGCCCGGGATGATCACCGCCGAGTACGTCAAGCCGGGGGCGGCGGTCATCGACGTGGGCACCACCCCGGTGGACGGCCGGCTGCTCGGCGACGTCGATCGCGCCTCGGTGGNNCGGTGGCGATGCTGCTCCGCAATACGCTGGCTCTGGCGCGGGCCCGCCGCCCTGCACCGGTCGCCTGATGCCGACCATCAGCGTCCGCTGGTCGGCCCAGGAGGCGCGCAAGCCCTACGCCCGGCCCTTCATGGTCAGCTTCACGGACGACGCCGGCGAGCCGGCGGGGGCGGTGGCGGTGAGTGGGGCCGACCTCCTCTACTACCACCAGTTCCAGATCGCCGTCCTCGCCCTCGCCGGTGAGCTGTTCGCCGATGTCGACGTGGACTCACAGACGGACCCGCAGGCCGCCTGGCTGGAGCGGCTCTCCGACCTGCTGCCGGCTCTCGAGAGCCTGGAGCTGCACCCGGTCTCGACCTTTGACCACGAGCGCGGCCGGGTCTTCCACATCGAGGCTCGGGTCCCCGGATCCTCGGAACCGGCACGCCTGGAGGCGCCGACCGTGTTCCAGTACCAGGAGCTGCAGGCGCTCCTTGCCCACCAGACCGGCTGCCTGTACCGCGACCGGGCGATCGAGAGCATCGCCGACGCCGGCGAGCGCCAGCGGGTGTGGATGAATGTCCTGGGCAGCTCGCTGGACCGGCCCGACGAGGACGAGGCGATGACCGGGGCCTGGCCGTGGAGACCGCAGCCCGCGCCGTGACCCACGGAGAGCGGAGCGCCGCGTCCCCCGGCGAGAGCGTCGCCCCGGAGGGGACCGCAGCTGAGCCGCTCACCTCGATCATGGCGCGTCTGGACGCGGCCGGCCGGTTCGGGATCGTGCCCGGCCTGGAGAGGACCCGGTGGCTCCTCGATCGACTTGGAGACCCGCATCTCGGGCTCGCCGGGGTCCTCATCGCCGGGACCAATGGCAAGGGCTCGGTCGCCGCACTGATCGATTCCATGGCACGCGCGGCGGGACGCAGAACGGCGCTTCTCGCCAAGCCGCACCTGGTCCGCTGGGGGGAGCGGATCGTCCTCGATGGAGAGCCGCTCCCCGAGGGCGGCTTCGGCACGCTCGCCGAGGAGGTGCTCGACGCCGCCGACCAGGCTCCGTCCGGGGAGCATCCCACCCAGTTCGAGATCCTCACCGCCATGGGATTCCTGGCTGCGGCCCGTCACCGGGTGGAGACCCTGATCTGCGAGGTCGGGATGGGGGGGCGGCTGGACAGCACCAACGTCGCCGATCTCGGAGGGTGCGTCATCACCAACATCGCCCTCGACCATCGCGAATGGCTGGGCGACAGCGTGGAGGCGATCGCCGCCGAGAAGGCGGGCATCATCAAGAGCGGCGACTGGGTGGTCACCGCCGCCACCGAGCCGGCGCGCTCGGTGATCGCGGCGCGGGCAGGCTCTGTGGGCGCGCGCCTGCGCGTCCTCGAGGCCGGCCGGGACTGGCGAGGCACCCGTCGCGGGCGGGCCGGGGTCGAGGTCGAGGTCGACCTGGGCGCTGCCGGTGGACCGCTTACCGGACGGCCGGTTGCCAATCGCTCGCCGCTTCCGGGCCTGGTTCAGGTGGAGAACCTCGCGGTCGCCGCCACGGCTGCCGCCCAGCTCGGCATCCCGGCCGCGTCCATCGTCGCCGGGGCGGCGTCGGTGCGGTGGCCAGGCCGCCTGCAGTGGGTCGACGGCAGCCCACCGCTGCTCCTGGACGGCGCCCACAACCCCGCCGCCCTGGCGGCCCTCAGCTCGGAGGTCACCGGGCTGGCCGGCGGGCGACGGGTCGTCGCCCTCTTCGGCGCCATGGTCGACAAGCAGCTCGACGAGATGCTCCCCCTCGTCGCCCAGATGGCGGACGAGGTGGTGCTGACCTCCGTCGGCGGCGGGAGGGCGGCTTCGGCGGCCCTGCTCGCGGGGATGCTGGGCGGCGGGACTGCTGTGGAGCCCGTCGCGGAGGCGCTCTCGGAGGCGCGGCACCGCGCCGGCCGGTCAGGGCTCGTTCTCGTCTGCGGGTCGCTTGCCCTGGTGGGAGCCGTGCTGGCCCAGCTGGAGCTTGGCTGAGCGTGCCGGAGGGATCTCAGGGAGAGCCGGTCACCGGGCCGCGGGTCATGAGACCCCGGTGAGGCGCAGGAGGTTCTCCACCGGCGCGACCAGGCTGAGCACCGCGAACAGCGAGATCACCGCCAGCCGGAGCCGCCAGCGCAGCCGGAGTGTCAGCAGGACCGTCACGACGACCACCGCGAGGGCCAGCTTGACCACGAAGGCCGCCATGGGGTGGGTGTCGAGGACACCGCTCAGGAGCGGGTTCTCCTCCTGGAAGCGGTGGGACGTGAGGGCGAGATAGGTGGTGAGGCCGTCGAGCAGCTGAGCGGCGCAGAAGAGGGCGACGACCACCTGCACGTCGCGCCAGGCGAGCACGTCCCGCATCTGAATCGCCCTCGCGCGCGCACGCGCCGCCACTCCGGCCCTCCCTGACCCGATGACGCCGGCCCTTCGTCGGACTGCTCTCAGTTTGGGGCAGTCGTCCTGAAGCTGGCAAGCCGCCGGTACGGGCTGGGCGCCCGCGGTCAGCTCAGCGGGTGGGCGTCAGGATCGCGTCGAGCCGTGCCTTGAGCGCCGGCTTGGGCTGGTAGCCGACGATCCGGTCGGCCGCCTTGCCGCCCTGGAAGACCATCAGGGTCGGGATGCTCATGATCCCGAACATCCCCGGGGTCACCGGATTGGCGTCGACGTCCACCTTGCCGACCTTGATCCTGCCCTCGTACTCGGTGGTCAGATCCTCGACGATCGGGGCGATCATCTTGCAGGGGGAGCACCAGGACGCCCAGAAGTCGACGAGAACGGGGACCTCGGACTCGAGGACCTCCGACGTGAAGTTCGAGTCCGTGATCGTGATGGGATGCGCCATGTGGGTCTCCTGCTGGTGACGGCCCCTGCCGTCCACGTGAACCATGCTAGCAACGCCGCTTCGGATGGCGACCTCAGGACGGGGCCCCGCTCCCCGT
>PLAX01000004.1:3717-11685 GCA_003135255.1 Candidatus Dormiibacterota bacterium
CCGTCATCCGCTGCAAGACCTCAAACTCGGCCTCGCAGCTGGGGCAGTGGTATCCGTAGGTGGGCACGGGACTCTCGCTTGGACCTGATCAGCTCATACCCGGGGTGGCCGTCCGCCAAACTCGGGGCGCGTCAATTCTCCCAGGGAGGGGGCAGCGCGCGGAGCCGGGGCCCGTCCAATCGCCGGGAGGGAAGCTCCCCCGCGGCAATCCGGCGGGCCATCTCGCTGGCGGGCACGTCGACGTGGACGCGGCGCCTCTCATCGCGGAGCAGCCTCCGGAGGGCGATGGCGACGATCTCGCTCCGCGAGAGGGGGGAGACCTGGGTGTGCTGGTTGAGCGCCTCGATCAGGTCGTCGTCCAGGTAGAAGCTGACCCGCCGTTCCATGGCGGCATCGTAGCGCCTCTTCCTCAGCCGGACGGCGGCCGGCTGAGAGCCGCCCTGCCGCAGATTCCCGCCTCCCGGTGCACCGGATGGCGCCCGGAGATCACCCGTCCGCCCACCCGGCCGCTGCAAGGCTGACGCCGGAGTCATCCCGGCCCGTTCCGACCGTGCCACCCGAGCGACCGGAGCTTCGCCTCGTCGAGCTCGTCGAGAGAGCCCAGGATCAGCTGGGCCTCCCGGTACCGCGGGTCCCCGGAGAGGAGCGGGTCGGGGACAGCGATGCAGGGCATCCCGGCGGCGCGGGCGGCGAGGACCCCGTTGGGGGAGTCTTCGATCGCCAGGCAGGCGGCGGGGCTCAGCCCCAGGCGTCGGGCGGCGGTGAGGTAGACGTCGCCGGCCGGCTTGCCCCGTGCCTCGTCGTCGGCGGAGCAGCGGATCTCGATCCATTCCAGGCCGAGCCGGTCGCAGACCGCGTCGATCAGCCGGTGGGAAGACGAGGAGGCGATGGCGATTCCCAGACCCAGCTGGCGGAGCAGGGCGACCGCCTGGTCCACCCCTTCCATCGGTTCGCCGCGCGTGCGGACGTGGTCGACCATCCGGTCGATGACCCGCTCGGCGATCGCCGCGTCGCTGGGATCTCCCGTCTCGGCATCCGGCCAGGGGCGCAGCCGGCGCCAGTGGGCCACCAGCTCGACGATCCGCCGGCCCATGGTGGCGAGCATGTCGTCCTCGCTGAGCCGGAGGCCCAGCTCACCGAAGACCGCGGTCTCGGCCGCACGCCAGGCCGGCTCGGTGTCGATGAGGAGCCCGTCCATGTCCAGGATCACGGCCTCGATGGCCGGCGTGGCCATTGCATCACTCATGGTCGCGACTTTGCCAGGTCGGCGGTGCCCGCGGTCCTCCCGGACACCTCAGGCGGGCGCCGGTGCGCGCCGGCGATCTCCCGGTCCACGGCGACACCCGTCGTCCGGGTACCGGGTCGCTCGCAGCGCGAGGGACGTCAGTCCGACGTGCGGCGCCGGAAGAGGTGGACNNTCACCGGGTGCTGCATCGGCCAGTCCTGGATCAGCGCTGACGGGTTGGGGTTGCCGAAGAGCTGGCGGCAGGCCGAGGTGACGGCGCTGACCGGGTTCCAGTCGGCGATGACGCGCAGCCACGCCGGCATCCCCTGGGTCGGCACCATCGCGTTGGAGACGAACGCCAGGGGCAAGAGCACGATGAAGCCGATCGACATCGCCGCCTCGACGTTCCTCGCGACCAGCCCGACACAGCCGAAGGCCCAGCAGATCGCGTAGGTGAAGAGCAGGGCGATCGCGAGGCCGGCTGCGACCGAGATGACGCCGGTGCTCGGGCGCCAGCCCACCGCCAATCCGGCGAGGACGACGATCATCGTGCAGATCAGCGCCGAGAGCAGATCGGTGACGGATCGGGCGATGAGGATCGAGGGCCGCCACATGGGCAGCGCTCGGAAGCGGTCGATGAGCCCGGTGTTGAGGTCGGTGGTGAGCCCCACCGCGGTCCCGTTCGACGACATCACCAGGTTCATCGCCAGCAGCCCCGCCAGCGCGAAGTCGGTGTAGCTGCCTCCGGGGATGGGGATGCCGGAGCCGAACACGAAGATGAAGAGAAAGGTGAAGAGGATCGGCTGGAGGGTCACGTCGGAGAGCTGCATCGGCTCGCGGAGGATGTGNNTCTTCGGCCGTCTCCCGCCCGGTGAGGGCGAGGAAGACGTCGTCCAGGGAGGGCTGGTGCACCTGCACGTCGTCGACGAGGATGCCGGCGCGGTCGAGGGCCCGGACCGCCGCGGTGGCGATACCCTCTCGATTGAGGACGGCGGCGCGGAGACGACGTCCGTCATGGCTGACGTGGGCCTCACCCTCGAGCAGGGGCTGGAGGGCCAGGACGGCCTCCGGCCGCGGCGCGCTCAGGGTCACCTCGAGCCGCGCCGACCCCGTCTCCGACTTCAGCTGCTGAGGCGTGCCGCTGGCGATGACCCGCCCGTGGTCAAAGACCGCGATCTGGTCCGCGAGGTGGTCGGCCTCGTCGAGGTACTGGGTGGTGAGAAGCACGGTGCAGCCGTCCCCGACCATCCCGCGGATCACCTCCCAGATCCCGAGCCGGCCGGCCGGGTCGAGACCGGTGGTCGGCTCGTCGAGGAAGAGGACGGGCGGCGTCATCATCATGCTGGCCGCGAGGTCGAGGCGCCGGCGCATGCCGCCGGAGTACCCCTTGGTCTGACGGTCGGCGGCGTCGCTCAGTTCCAGCCGCTCCAGCAGGGCGGCGGCCCGCTGCCGCGCCGCGGAGCGCCGGAGCCCGCTCAGCTGGCCGATCATCTCGAGGTTCTGCCTGCCGGTGAGCAGCTCGTCGAGGGTGGTCGCCTGGGCGGCCACCCCGATCCGCCGCCGCACCTCGGCAGGCTGGGCGGTGACATCGAAGCCCGCGACCGACGCACGCCCCTCGTCAGGATGGCTCAGGGTGGTGAGGATCCGGATCGCCGTGGTCTTGCCGGCGCCGTTGGGCCCCAGCACGCCGAGGATCGCGCCTGCCGGGACGGAGAGGTCGACGCCGGCCAGAGCGACGGTCGCGCCGTAGCGCTTGACCAATCCCTCCGCCTCGATCATGGCCCCGATGGGCACGTCAGACCTCCGGAATCCATCGGGGCCCGGTGGGGGTGGCCGCGATTGTGGTTTCGTTCATGTGGCGTACCTTCAGTGAGGTTGGTTGGCGATATGGTAACGATATATCGTGATAGCTCGCAATGCAAGCACTCCCCCGGGAGCTCCCGGCGGGGGAGTCAGCCGCCCAGCTGTGGGACGGCTATACTTACCAACCGCATGGTAAGCGTTGAACTTATCGGCCGTCCAGTAAACAAATCATGACGGCCGGCGGTCCGATCGGGTACGGCTTCCCCCCGGGCCCTCGGGTACCGGGAGCTGAACCGCCGGCCGGTCAGCCCGGCACGCGCCAGCGGATCCTGGATGTCGCCCTCGATCTCTTCGTCGAGCAGGGGTACGAGGAGACCTCGCTCCGCGAGATCGCCGCGCGGGTGGGGGTGACCAAGGCCGCCCTCTACTACCACTTCCGCTCCAAGGACGAGATCCTCATGACCCTGCATCAGCCGGTGCACGAGCTGATGCGCAACGCCATGGCCCGGCTCGAAGATCCCGCGTCGAGCGGCGGCATGTGGATGACATTCCTCGACTGGCTCATCGACCAGATGGCCGCTCACGGCAGGCTTCTCCTGCTGTACCAGCGCAACGCAGCCGCCCTTGGGGCGGTGGGCCGGAAGGACCACCGCAGCCCGGAGATCGAACCCGAGCAACTCTTCCTCCGGAAGCTCCGCGACCCGGCGCTCAGCCTCGACGACCGCGTGCGGATGGCCGGCTCGCTGGCCGTCATCGTCGCGGGTGCGGCGCTGGCGATGCAGCCGGGCGCCAGGGCCGGGGATCCGGCGGAGCTCGCCGGCGTGCTCCGCGTCGCGGTGCGCGACCTGCTCCGGGTGGACCCGCCCCCACCCCCGGCCCCGCCCCCGCCGCCCCCGCCCCCTGCCTCTCCCTCTCCCCCCGCCCCTCCCTCACCCCCTCCGGCCTAGGGTGCGCGGCGGGGCCAGGGCCGCCGGTGTGTCGCCGGGGATGGCCGATGGAGAGCCCAAGCCGTGACGGAACGACCCTGCAGAGCGGACCGCCCGCTGATGCCGACCGCCGACGCCAATGGCATCCGCATCCACTACGAGGTGCACGGCGAGGGCAGGCCGCTGCTCCTGATCCTCGGGCTCGGTGCCGATGTCTCCGAGTACACCGCCCTCATCGATCAGCTCGCCGCGCGCTCGCGGGTCATCGCCTTCGACAATCGCGGCGCGGGGCGGAGCGACAAGCCCGATGCGCCGTATTCCATCGAGCTGATGGCAGCCGACGCCCTGGGCGTCATGGACGCTCTCGGCGTCACCCGCGCCGGCGTGCTGGGGATCTCCCTGGGGGGCCGCATCGCCCTGGCGCTCGCCCTCGGCCACCCCGAGCGCATCGAGAGGCTGATCCTCGTCTCCACCTCGGCCCGGGTCGTCCCGAGCTTGCGCCGCAGGCGGCTCTACCCCATCCTCTCGGGGATGCCGCTCTTCCGGAGCCGTCACCCGCAGCCGCGCTACGCCTTCGTCCGCCAGATGGAGGCGTCGACCGGGTACGACGCCGGCCCGCGCCTGCACGAGCTGACCATGCCCACGGTGGTGCTGCACGGGCGCAGCGACCGGACGGCGCCGCTCGCCATGGCGGAGGAGCTGCACCACGGCATCGCCGGCTCGCGGCTGCAGACCTTCACGGGCGGCCACCTCTTTTTCCTGATCCGGGAGCGGCAGCGCTTCGTCGACGCCGTGGCCGACTTCGTGGGTCAGGGTTGATGGCGGCGCCCGAGCGGATCGATCTCGACGGCGGGCTGGTGCTCCGGCGGTGGCGCCCGGCCGATGCTGAGGCGCTGAACCTGGCGATCGACGAGAGTCTCGAGCACCTGCGGCCATTCATGCCATGGGCGGTCCCGGCCAGCGTGGAGGAGCGCCGAGCCATCCTGGCGAGCTGGGAGCAGGAGTGGGACGCGGGCGGTGACCTCATCTACGGCCTCTTCCTCGGTCCGGTCGCCGCCGGCTCCTTCGGGCTCCATCGCCGCATCGGTCCCGACGGGCTGGAGATCGGGTACTGGGTGCACGCGGCGCACACCCGGCAGGGCTACGCCAGCGCCGCGGTCGCCGCGCTGACCTCGGTGGCCTTCACGCTTCCCGGGATCGAGGTGGTGGAGATCCACCACGACCGGGCCAACCTCGCCAGTGAGGGTGTGCCCCGCAAGCTCGGCTTCACGCTGGTCGCGGAGCATCCGAGGCCGTCGCGGTTGCCGCCGTCGCCCGCGGAGTCCGGCATCTTCCGGGCCTGGCGGATGACCCGCGACCGCTGGAGGCCCCCGGTGACTCCTCTGCCGCCTCCCTCACCCTGATCAATCGCCCAAGAGCAGCGTGCTCCCGGTGCTCAGTGAGGTGCTTCGACCGGCTCCGACCTGCCACCTCGGCGCCAGTCGGGGAGGGCGATGATCGGCCGGGCGCGACGCTGGATGGTCGCCGCGATGGCGTCCAAGATCTCCCCATTGGCGCCTCGATCCCGAAGGTCCTGGGCGACCGGCCCGGCGTCATCGGCGAGGGCTTCGGCCAGGCGAGCCATGCGGCGCCGGAGCGCCATGGTGTCGAGGTCGCACTCGGCCAGCAGCTGCGCCCAATGCCTCGGGGTCACCTGGTCGGCCTGGTACTGGTCACCGATGGCCATCGCGAGAGTGCCGGAGATGCCCGGGTACACCGCCGTGCAGATCAGGTCGTAGGCGGGTGCCAGCCGCACCGTGCCGTGCTCCAGGAGGAGGCTGCAGTTCTTCGCGTGGGCGTCGGCGTTGCCGATGGTGATGGCAAGGACCAGGCGGTCGATGAACGCAAGGACATCCTGCGCCGCTCGTGCGGAGCGAGTCCGGAGCAGGCGAATCACATCGGCTGCGGACGGTCCCCCGTCCGCCTGGTACTTCCGCTGAGGGTCGATCCCCAGGGCCTGGCAGACGTCCTCCTGATGGAGACGCAGCACCCGACCCCCCTCCGTGCGCCGGTCGAAGCGCTCCACGACGAGGATCTCCTCGGTGCCCACCCGACGGAGCGCGGGCGCCGCCGCCTCGATCCCGCATCGCCGTGCGAGGGTGAGGCAGAAGGCCTCGTTGACGACGAGGTCCGGGAACGCCGGTCGGCCGCCTCTGGTCCGCAGGGACGGGCTCGGCTTGAGAATGTGCGTGCTCGGGGTATCGCCGCGGGGCAGCCCGACCCTCCCGTCCTGACCGATGACCACCACCAGCTTCTCCTGGGCCCCGGCCAGGCTGATGCGTATCCCCTGCTCGGGCTCGTCGCCCAAGGGTCGGATGGGCAGCTCGTCGAGCAGGTGTTCCAGCTCGGACTCGTCGAGCCAGCGGACGCTCTCCCCTTCCCCGGCCGTCACCATCTCCTCGGGGACGAAGGCAACTGCGCCTGCACAGTCGCCGCCTGCGATCGTCAGCAGACCAAAGACGTCGTTCTCAGCCAGCCTCCAGCGGCGGGCCAGGGCACTCCGGACAGCACCCTCCGGGAGCAGGCCAGACAGGAATGGATTCGTCTCGTCGGCGCTGTAGGGCTCACGCCGCACCGGAAGCGACAGCGAGAGGAGTGGCAGGTCGTGAGAGCGCTCAACGACCTCGGGCAGGTACTCGATCGTGCCGCGCCCGTCTCCCGACGACGTCAGGACCCCCACGGGCTCGCCGCTCAGGAGGACGATCAGCCGGTCAGTGGCCACCGGCGTCCATCTCCCTCTCGACGAGGTCGACGTCCAGCGAGAGGGCGGAGAGGATCGCCAGGACCCCGGCGACGGTGACGTCTCCGCGCCCGGTCTCGAGTTTCTGGAGGACCCCACGGCCGACGCCCGCGGCCGCTGCCAGATCGGCCTGGGTGAGGCTCCGAGCTCGCCGCCGCTCGCGCACCAGCCGGCCGAGTTCTCGACGGTCCGTCACGCTGCTGCTCATGATCGTGAGCATACCACGGAGTTCACGGAGGCAATCCCGCTTCTGCCCATGATCATGAGCAAAGCGTGGACAAACCTACGGAAACAGCCGGAGTGCTCACCATCGTGAGCCTGCCGTACTTGGCCCTGTGCTCAGAGAGGGGAGATGATCAGCCCGGTCGGGACCTTGGGGTAGAAGTAGGTCGACTTCTGGGGCATGTTCTCGCGGGCGTCGGCCACCGCCATGACCTCCTGGCTGGTGCACGGGGACACGAGGAACGCCAGGCCCGCCCGCCCGTCCCGCACCGCCGCGACCGCGTCGGCGGGATCGCGGGTGTAGTCGAGCGCGCTCTCCCGCAGCTCAGCCTCCCCGATCCCGCACCCGCTGATGACCTCCGACTGGAGAACGGAGACGTCGAGGGCGTCACGGCGCGAGCCCGTGTCGCGCCGGGGCCGGCGGAGCACAGCGGTGCCATCGGGCGCCACCAGCACGTAGGCGTGCTCCGTAGCCCGTCGCTCCCCCAGGCGGGCGAGGGAGGCGACCGGGTCGGCCACCGGTTCCAGCTCCCAGGTCCCGCCCAGCCGGGCCAGCAGCTCCTCCCGGCTGATCGGCAGCCCGGGGCGCGGGCGCACCAGGCGGTGGATGGGGAGGACCACCAGGGCGGTGTCCTCGGCGGCGCTCGCGTAGACGAGGGCGAACTGGCTGTCGGCGTCCGCGCCGTCCCCGGCTGCACGCCGCTCGGCCGCGTACGCAGCCATGGTCTCGAAGCGGTGGTGGCCGTCGGCGATGTAGAGGGTGGAGGGGTCGAGCAGGGCGCCGATCTCGGCCAGGACGGCCCGGTCGCTGACCTGCCAGACCAGCACCTTCTCCGGGCCCATCTCGCCGTCGAACCGCCCTCCGAGGAGAGCCCGACCCTGAGCGATCTCCGCGAGCCTCGTGACCAGCCCTGGAGCGCGGTCCCAGAGCAGCCAGACCGGGGACGTCTGGGCGCCTGTGGCGCGCATCAGCGCGAGCCGGTCCTCCTTCGGCCCGCGCAGGGTCAGCTCAT
>PLAX01000089.1 GCA_003135255.1 Candidatus Dormiibacterota bacterium
GCTCGAAGTCGAGGATGGAGGTGCCCTGGTCGGTGGAGCCCATCCGGGGGGGCGCCCCCGCCGTGTGCAGAAGCGCCTCGCACAGGGTGGTCTTGCCGTCGTGGCTGTGGCCGACGACGGCCACCGTGCGAATGCGATCCGGTGCTGGCGTGGGCATGGTGTGACGACCTCCTCGGAGACGTCGGCCCCTCTGGGGCGGCGGTGGCAGCCAATGGTATTGCGGGGCGTCACGACTCCGTCCGCTCCCGGGAGCGGGACGTGCGGAGGAGCCGTCACAGCCGGACGGTCCAAGGGCAGACTCCCCGGTGATGATCGGCCTCCGCCTCGCCGCCCTCGCCCTCCTCCTGACCGCCTGTGGCGGCGAGGTGGCGATGGCCACCCCGACACCCCACTGCCGGCCGGCGCCCTCCCTCGCACCCCCGTCCGCCGCGGCGGCACCGGTGTCGGCCACGGCGGACCAGGCCCAGGTCGACCCCGGGGGCACGGTGACCTTCACGGAGACCGCCGCCGGCCCCGCGACGGTCCAGGTCGACTGCGCCCAGCCGCTCCAGGTCGTCGTCACCGACGGCACCGGGCTGAGCGTCTACGGCGGCTATTCGCCGCCGGCGCCCGCCAGCGCCTGCGAGGAGGTCGACCTGGCGGCCGGGGCCGCGGAGACCTACCAGGTGACCTGGCCGGTCGAATCCTCGATCCCGGGCGGGACCTACACCGCCACCCTGATCCTCGGCGACGCGCCCGAGCTCACCCTGACCCTGGCCGTCGGGACCCTGCCCGGCGAGTGCTGATGGGTGCGGAGCCCGGCTCGGGCTCGCCGACCACGACCAGGCTGTCGCAGAGAGGGCTGCCCGGGTAACGGGTCCAGCCGTCGAAGGTGTGGGTCACCCGCATCCCGGCCCGGGCGAAGGCGACCGGGATCTCCTCGAAGCGCAGCAGCCGGCTGGTGGTCTGCTGAACGGCGACGCCGCCGTCCGGGAAGATCGCGACCTCGCGGAGGACGAAGAGGTTGCGGGCACGGTCGTAGACGCTGTCGCTGAGCAGGAGCTGGCGGCGCTTCCCGAGCAGAGAGCCGTCGGCGACCTCCCAGGCCGAGAGCCGCCCCGGCAGCTGGTCGGGCCGCAGCCGGAACTCGGCGATCAGCCGGCCACCGGGTCGGAGCGAGGCGGCGAGCCGGCGCAGCGCGGCGGCCTGCCGGGGCGCGGTGAGGTTCTCCAGGACGTAGTAGATGAGGAGGACCGCGTCGTAGCGCGGCTCGAGCGGCAGGGTGCGGACGTCCCCCACCTCGAAGTGGGTGAGACGCGCCACCCCGCTGGCCCGGGCCTCCTTGCGCGCATGCCGGATGACGGCGGGCCCGACGTCCACGCCGTCGACCCGGTAGCCGAGCCGGGCCAGCCCCACCGCGTACAGGCCGGGCCCGCAGCCGGCATCCAGGACGTGGGCCGGCGGCTCGGGGAGGAGCTGGCGAAGGCGGGTGACGTGCCGCTCGATCAATGTGCGGCGCCGGCTGGCCCCGTCGTGGGCCTGGTCGAGGTGCTCGGCGAGGAGTCGCCGGCTGAACGCCGGATCCGACCAGTCCAGCTCGGCGGCGGGGTCGAACGGGCGGGGCCAGGCGGGAAATCGGGAGAGACGGCGGACCAGTGCCACGGGTGGGGTCATTCTGTGCCGTGGGATGGTTGGCTCGGCCGGCAGGGTGCTGAAGAGCACCCTGCTAGTCTCGTGGCCGTGAGCGTGACCCCGACGCCCTTGGCCGCCACCATCGCCTTCGTCATCGCGTACGCGGTGGGTGCGCTGCCCGTCGCCTGGCTCCTGGTCCGCCGGGAGAAGGGGATCGACCTGCGCCTCTTCGGGGGTACCGGGGCGATCGACACCCTCCGGGCGGCGGGACCCTCCACCGCGCTCCTGGCGGGCCTCATCGAGCTGCTCAAGGGCGGCGTCGTGGGCCTCACTGCCTACCTCCTCAGCCACCATACCGACTGGTTCGCCGCGAGCGCCATAGCCGGGTGCGTGGTGGGAGACGCGTTCCCGGTCGGCTTCCGGCGCGGCGGACGTGGGCTGGTGCCGCTGATCTCGGGGCTGGCGCTCTCGCTTCCCCTCGCCGGTCTCCTCTGCGCCGTCATCGCCGTCCCGGTGGCGATCTCCACCCGGATGCGCGGAAGCGTCTACGACCTCGCGGTGACCATCGCCGTCCCCCTCGGCCTGCTGCTCGGGAGCTTCGATTGGCGTACTCTCCCGGCTGCCGTCGTGATCGTCCTCGCGCTGGTGGTCCGCTCCCGGCTGCGGCGCGGCGCCCGGGCCCGCTCCGCCCTGGCCGGTCGCGCCGGTGCGACCATCCTCGATCTACCCCCAGCACCCAGACAGGAGTCCTGAATGCACGCCGTCGCCAGCATCGACAGCCTCTTCCAGGGGTGGGTCGTGACCTACGGGCTCCTGGCCATCCTCCTCCTCATGACCGTGCAGTGCATCGGGGTCCCCTTCCCCAGCGAGGTGATCATGCCGGTGGCCGGTTACCTCGCCTCCACGGGGCGGCTCAACCTGGTGGCAGTGATCGTGGTGGGCATCGTGGGCAACGTGGTGGGGTCGCTCATCGCGTACGGGCTGGCGGCCTGGCTCGGCGAGCCGGTGCTGCTCGGCCCGGGGCGGTACATTGGGATCCGCGCCCACCACGTGGAGATCGCCGACCGATGGTTCCGCCGCCATGGCACCGGCGCCGTCTTCTGGGGCCGCTTCCTCCCGGTGATCCGCACCTATATCTCCTTCCCAGCCGGGCTGGCCAGGATCCAGATCGCGGGCTTCACCGCGATGACCTTCCTCGGCACCGTGCCCTGGACCGTGGCCCTGGCCGTCGCCGGCTACGAGGGCGGGAAGAACTGGAATCGCATCTCGGGCCCGATCGGCGACGCCGGGATCGTGCTGGCCGTGGCGCTGGTGGCGGTGGTCGTCGTCTGGTGGGTCCGGGGCCGGGGGCGCTCGGCGACCACAGCCTCCGATCCCGCCCGCGCCGCGTCAGCGGACCAGAGCACGGATGACTGACCAGTGATCGGGCTCATCGACATCGGCGGGACCAAGTGCCTGGTGAGCGTCACGGGCGAGCGCGGGCTGCCGGGGACGCCGATCGTGCGGCCCACCCCGACCGGCGGGGACCCGGGGGGCTTCCTCTCGGAGATGCTCGACAGCGTCCGCGGCGGAGGCGGGCTGGAGGCCATCGCGGTGGCGACGCCCGGTCCCTTTGATCGCGAGCGGGCGACGCTCCTCAACCCGCCCGGTCTGTCGGAGGCATGGCACGGCCTGGACCTCCGGGCGACCCTAGGCAGGCACTTCGGCTGCCCCGTGTTCGCCGAGAACGACGCCAACTGCGCCGCCCTCGCCGAGGCACGCTTCGGCGCCGGGCGGGGCTTCCCCACCGTCGCCTACTACACCGTGAGCACCGGGATCGGTGGTGGCGTGGTGCGCGATGGCGAGCTGGTGATCGCCCGCCACGACACGGAGGCGGGCCACCAGGTGCTCTGGCCCGCGCACCTGGGCGGCCCGGAGTGCCACTGCGGCGGCCACGGCTGCCTGGAGACCCTCGCCAGCGGCAACGCCATCCGCAAGCGCTTCGGCGTGGCACCGGAGGAGCTGGACGATCCGTCGGCCTGGGCCGAGATCGGCCGCTGGCTGGGATTGGCGGTGGTCAACACGGTGGCCCTGCTCGACTGCGACGTCGTGGTCTTCGGAGGCGGGGTCGTCAAGGCCTGGGGGAGATTCGAGCAGGAGCTGCGGCGGACCGTCGGAGAGAGCCTCTTTCTCCAGCCTCCGCCGGAGATCCGGCGGGCCGAGCTGGGCGACGACCGGAACGTCTGGGGTGCAGTGACCCTCGTCCGAGGTTTGGCGCCGCCCACAACGCTGGTACAGTGACGGGGTGTCCAAACGAGTGAGCACGGTCAGCATCGATGACGTCATCGCCTCCATCGAGACGGCTCGAGACAAGGTGATGGCCGACGAGGTCAAGTCCCTGGTCAAGCTGGGGCTCCCCAAGAGCGTCGCCTACAAGATGGTGGCCGAGCGATACCGCCAGCGCAGCGAGGCCGACGAGGGTGAAGAGGCCGCGGGTACCCCGTGGCCTGATATGTCCTGATAGCGGGCACGCGGCACCCTTTCGAGCTGGCCCCGTCAGGATCCCGCCGGCGGCCTTTGGCCGCGTGGGGAGCGCGCTGCGGGCCGGCTGTCGGCATACTGTCGGTGACGATGGCGTACCTCCCCAACGGAGCCGATGAGCGCCGGCAGATGCTGGAGGCGATCGGTGCCGCGAGCGTGGAGGAGCTGTTCGCGACGGTCCCGGAGCCGCTGCGCCACCCCCAGCTGACTCTCCCGGAGCCGCTCGCCGAGCAGGACCTGGTCGCCGAGCTGGAGCGCCTGGCGGCCCGCAACCACCCCCTCGGATCACTGGACTCGTTCCTCGGGGCCGGCGTCTACCGCCGCTACGTCCCGGCCATTGTCCGGGCCGCCATCGCACGCCCCGAGTTCTACACGGCCTACACCCCCTACCAGGCCGAGGCATCCCAGGGCACGCTCCAGACGATCTTCGAGTTCCAGTCGATGATCTGCGAGCTCACGGGCCTGGACGTGGCCAACGCCTCCCTCTACGACGGCGCCACCGCGGCCGCCGAGGGCGTGATGATGGCCGTGGCCCAGACCGGGCGGCACCGGGTGCTCGTGGCCGCCGACCTCCACCCCGAGACACTCACCGTGATCCGCACCTACGGGCGGGGGCGAGGGGTCGAGGTGGTGACCACCGCCGACGTGGGCGCGACGGTGGGAGCCGGCGATGCCTGCGCGGTCGTCGCCCTGCCGGGGTTCCTCGGGACGGTGGCGGAGATCGCCCCGGTGGCCCAGGCCGCCAGGGCGGTCGGAGCCATCTCGATCTGCTGCGCCGACCCGATCGCCTGCGCCCTGCTCACCCCGCCGGGAGACCTCGGTTTCGACATCACCGTCGGGGACGGCCAGCCGCTCGGCATCCCACCGTCCTTCGGCGGGCCCCACCTCGGCTTCATGGCGGTGCGGCAGGAGCTGATGCGGCGCATGCCGGGGCGTCTGGTCGGCCTCACCCACGACCACGACGGCCGGCGTGCCTACGCGCTGACGTTGCAGGCACGTGAGCAGCACATCCGCCGCGAGAAGGCCACCTCCAACATCTGCACAAACCACGCCCTGACCGCCCTGGCGGCGACCGTCTACATGGCCAGGATGGGGGGAGCCGGGATGCGCCGGGTGGCCGAGATCAGCGTCCAGCGCGCCCATGCCCTGGCCGCCCGGCTCACCGTGCTGGACGGCTTCGAGCTGGCAGAGCCGGCGCACCCCTACCTGTGGGAGTTCGCGCTCCGAGTCCCCGGCGACGCCGAGGACTTCGCCAGGGCGATGCGCCACCAGGGGATCGTCGCCGGCCTGCCGCTCGGGCGATTCGACCCGGACCGCCGCGAGCAGCTCCTGGTCTGCTGCACCGAGACCAGCCCCCCCACCTCCCTGGACCGGTACGTCGAGGCGGCGTCCCGCTTCGCAGGTCCGGTCACGGTGAGCCCATGAGCGAGGCCGTGGAACCGGGCGTGGAGATGAGACAGGTGCCGGCGCCCGAGTGGGCGGGCGCGGAGCCACTCGTCTTCGAGCTGGGCGGCGACCTGGAGATGGGCCCGCGGGAGGTCGATGCCGGTGTCCCGGACCGGCCCCTGGGCGAGCTCCTGCCCGGAGTTGCGCTCCGCGCCGCCCCGGCAGCCCTCCCGGCGGTCCCCGAGCCGGTGCTCGCCCGCCACCTGGGCCGTCTCGCCCGCCGCAACCACAACCTGCACCAGGGGATCTACCCGCTGGGCAGCTGCACCATGAAGTACAACCCGGTGGTCGACGAGGAGCTGGCGAGGCTGGCCGGTTTCGCGGACATCCACCCCTACCAGGATGCCGGCGACGTCCAGGGCGCGCTGCAGCTGATGTGGGAGCTGGAGAGGCTCCTCTGTGAGATCACCGGGATGGCCCGGATCTCCCTCCAGCCGGCCGCCGGAGCCCACGGCGAGTGGACCGGGTTGCGGATGATCCAGGCGTATCACGCCGCGCATGGCGACACGCACCGGACCCGGGTGCTCATCCCCAACTCCGCGCACGGGACAAATCCGGCCTCGGCGGCGCTGGCGGGCCTCGAGGTGGTGACCATCCAGAGCAACGCCGATGGCACCGTGGATGTCGCCGACGTCGCCCGGCATCTGGACAGCTCGGTCGCGGCGATCATGATGACCAACCCCAACACCCTCGGCGTCTTCGAGAAGGACATCCTGGAGATCGCCCGCATCGCTCACGAGGCGGGCGCGCTGCTGTACTACGACGGCGCCAATCTCAACGCCCTGGTCGGGCTTGCCCGCCCCGGTGACATGGGCTTCGACGTCGTCCACCTCAACCTGCACAAGACCTTCTCGACGCCTCATGGCGGGGGCGGGCCGGGTAGCGGCCCGGTCGGGGTGGCGGAGGCACTCGCCGCCTTCCTGCCGACGCCCACGGTGGAGAGGGATGGCGACCGCTTCCTGCTGGACCACGACCGCCCTCAGTCCATCGGCAAGGTGCGGTCCTACTACGGCAACTTCGGGATGCTGGTGCGCGCCTACGCCTACATCCGGACCTACGGCTCCTCCATCTCAGCGGTGGCCGAGAATGCCGTCCTCAACGCCCGCTATCTCCAGTCGCGGCTGCGCGGGATCTTCCCGATGGCCGTGACCTCCGACTCCATGCACGAATTCGTTGCCACCACCAGGGGGAGCCGGGTGGCGGGACTCCGCGCCCTGGACGTGGCCAAGCGGTTGCTCGACTACGGGGTGTACGCGCCCACCGCGTACTTCCCCACCACGGTCCCCGAAGCGCTCATGTTCGAGCCGACGGAAACGGAGTCGAAGCAGAGCCTCGACCTCCTCGCCGACGTCTGCGCCGCCGTCTTCGCCGAAGCCGAGAGAGACCTCGATCACGTCCGCTCCGCTCCCCATGAGACGCCGGTCAGCCGTGTCGACGAGGTGGAGGCAGCGCGGAGGCCGGTGCTGCGCTGGCGACCGGCGGAATGACCGCCCAGCGCGACGAGCTGCACCGGCTGCTCGCCGAGCGCGCCTTCCGCTGGGGGGACTTCGTCCTCGCGAGCGGGCGAAGGAGCGACTACTTTTTCGACGGCAAGCAGGTGACCC
>PLAX01000167.1 GCA_003135255.1 Candidatus Dormiibacterota bacterium
TGCGCCCCGCGACGAGCAGGGTCCCGCTCCGGTACTCGGGCCGGTTGAGGACGAAGTCCGGTCGCTCCGCTCCACCCTCGTCGTAGCGCCAGTCGTTGAAGAGGAACTCGCCGTACCCGGTCCGCTCGATCCGCTTCAGGAACTGCTTGGGGATGATCTGGTCGGTGTCGACGTCGGAGCGGTCGAGGGGGACGACCACCCCGTGCTCGCAGTGGAAGGGCCTCACTGGTGCTCCTCCTGGAACCGGCCGAGCCGGCGGACGTCGACGAAGTGGCCGGCCACGGCGGCGGCCGCGGCCATGGCGGGGGAGACCAGGTGGGTGCGCCCGCCCCGGCCCTGGCGTCCCTCGAAGTTGCGGTTGCTGGNNTGCTGGTGCTGGCGCAGCGCTCTCCGGGCTGGAGGATGTCGGGGTTCATCCCCAGGCACATCGAGCAGCCGGTGTTGCGCCACTCCGCCCCGGCGGAGCGGAAGATCCGGTCGAGGCCCTCCGCCTCGGCCTGAGCCCTGACCTGCGCCGATCCCGGGACCACCAGGACACGCAGCCCGTCCTTGACCGTCCGGCCTTCGAGCACCGATGCCGCGACCCGCAGGTCCTCGATCCGGCCGTTGGTGCAGGAGCCGATGAAGACGGCGTCGACGGGGATGTCCTCGATGGCCGTCCCCGGGACCAGGTCCATGTAGGCGAGCGCGCGCCGTCCCGACTCCCGAGCGTTCGGGTCGCCGAAGCTCTCCGGGTCGGGCACGCGGCCGGTGATCGGCACCGACTGCGCCGGGGTGGTCCCCCAGGTGACGGTCGGCTCCAGCGAGGCCGCGTCGATGACGACGGTCTGGTCGTACCTGGCACCGGGATCGCTGCGCAGCTCGCTCCAGGCCGCCGCCGCGGCCACCCAGTCGGCGCCGCGGGGTGCGAAGGGCCTGCCCTCGATGTAGGCGAAGGTGGTCGCGTCGGGAGCGATCATCCCGGCCCGCCCGCCACCCTCGATGGTGAGGTTGCAGAGGGTCATCCGCTGCTCCATGGAGAAGTCGCGGACGGCCTGCCCCGTGTACTCGACCACGTGGCCGGCGGCGCCGGCGGTGCCGATGGTGCGGAGCACGCCGAGGGCCACGTCCTTGGCGGTGACCCCGGCCGCCAGCGCGCCCTCGATCCTCACCTCCATGGCCCGGGGCCGGAACTGGCGGAGGCACTGGGTCGCCAGCACGTGCTCGACCTCGGAGGTCCCGATCCCCAGCGCAAAGGCGCCGAAGGCGCCGTGGGTCGCGGTGTGGGAGTCGCCGCAGACGATCACCGTGCCGGGCAGGGTCAGGCCCAGCTCCGGTCCGATGACATGCACGATGCCCTGCCACCTGTGGCCGATGCCGTAGCAGGTGATGCCGGCCTCGTCGCAGTTGCGGCGAAGCGTCTCCATCTGGGTCCGGCTGATCTCGTCGGCGCCGCCCAGGACGTCCTGGGTGGTGGGCACGTTGTGATCCATGGTGGCGACGACCTGACCCGGCCGGCGCACCTTCCGTCCCTCCAGCCTGAGCCCCTCGAAGGCCTGCGGCGAGGTGACCTCGTGGACCAGATGGAGGTCGACGTAGATCAGCGCGGGGGATTCCGGTTCTTCGACGACGACGTGGGAGTCCCAGATCTTGTCGAAGAGAGTCCGTGCGCCCTCGGTCACTTGGCAACCTCCGTCCCGACCCGCTCTGCGCCCATCCGCTCTGGGGTGAGGCGCGGGCCGCTGGCCCTGGATGCGGCCACCCGGTTGAGGGCCTGGACGTAGGCCTTGGCCGCGGCCACGATGATGTCGGTGTCGGCGCCGTGGCCGGCGCTCAGCGTGCCTTCGTGACGGAGCCGGACGGTCACCTCGCCGACGGCGTCCATCCCCGCGGTGATGGCCTGGACCGCGAATTCGTCCAGCTCACCGTCCACCTGGACCAATGCGTCGATGGCCCGGTAGGTGNNCGATCGGACCGTCGCCGAGCGCCACCGTCTCCCGGCTCTCTCCGCTGGGAAGGAGCATCCGCACCGTCGCCGTGGGCCGGAGGTTGGTCCCGCAGCTCACCTGCAGGTGCTCGAGATGGAAGGATTCCGCAACCCCCTGGCGCTCGTCGGCCACGATCGCCTCGAGGTCGCGGTCGGTGACCTCGCGCTTGCGGTCGGCCAGCTCCTTGAAGCGGACGAAGGCCCGCTTGAGGTCCTCGTCGTCGAGGCGGTAGCCGAGGGCCGCGAGACGCTCACGGAGAGCGTGGCGCCCGCTCAGCTTGCCGAGCACCAGGCTGGAGCCGGCCCCCACCTCCTGCGGCTCCATGATCTCGAAGGTCCGGCGGTCCTTGAGCATGCCGTCCTGGTGGATGCCGGCCTGATGGGCAAAGGCATTGCCGCCCACTACCGCCTTGTTGGCCTGGACGAGCATGCCGCTCAGCTGGGAGACGAGCCGGGAGGTGCGGAAGAGCTGGGTGTGGTCGAAGCGGGTGGCCACCCCGAAGACCTCGGGGTGAAGCCGGACCGCCATCGCCACCTCCTCGAGGGCGGTGTTGCCGGCGCGCTCGCCGATCCCGTTGATGCAGCCCTCCACCTGGCGGGCGCCGGCACGGATGCCGATGAGGGAGTTGGCGGTGGCGAGGCCCAGGTCGTTGTGGCAGTGCACGGAGACGGTCACGTCCTTCAGGGCCGGGACCTGCACGTAGAGCCACTCGATGAGCTGACGCCACTCGTCGGGAGTGGCGTAGCCGACCGTGTCGGCGAGGTTGATGGTCGTCGCCCCCGCCTCGATGCAGCCGTTCAGCACATGGGCCAGGTAGTCCGGCTCCGTGCGCGTCGTGTCCATGGCGGAGTACTCGACGTCTTCCTGGAAGGATTTGGCCAGCCGCGTCATGCTCACCGAGCGCTCGTAGACCTCGGCCTGGGTCATCCGCAGCTGCCCTTCGCGGTGGATGGGCGAGGTGCCGATGAAGACGTGGATGCGGGCACGCTTCGCCTTGGCGAGCGCCTTGGCACAGGAGCGGACGTCCTCCTCGAAGCAGCGGCTGAGGCCGGCGATGATCGGCCCCTCGACCTGCTCGGCGATGGCCGTGACGGCGGCGAAATCGCCGGGAGAGCTGTAGGGGAAACCGGCCTCGATGACGTCGACGCCGAGCCGTGCCAGCTGGTGGGCGATGGCCAGCTTGTCCTCGGCGCTGAAGGTCACGCCCGGCGATTGCTCGCCGTCGCGCAGCGTGGTGTCGAGGATGGTGAGCGGCTCCAGCTTCTCCGGAGCCCGCTTCACGAGGAGCGGATTGCCGAGGCTGACTGAATCGCTCATGACTCCGTCCTCTCTACGGTGCCGTCACCCTCGGATGCGAGCACCTCCTCCATGCCCGGCGCGGTCTTGGCTCCCAACCAGCTCATCTTCGAGCGGAGCTGGGCGCCGACCTTCTCGACCGGGTGATGTCGATCCTCGTCGCGATACTCCAGGAAGTTGGGCAGTCCGAGCTCGTTCTCCTCGATCCAGCGCTTGGCGAAGGTCCCGTCCTGGATGTCCTTGAGCAGGGCGCGCATCGCCTGGCGGCTGGTCTCGTTGACGACCTTGGGGCCGCTCACGTAGTCGCCGTACTCGGCCGTATCGCTGACCGAATAGCGCATGTACGAGAGACCGCCCTGGTACATGAGGTCGACGATGAGCTTCAGCTCGTGCATCACCTCGAAGTAGGCGAGCTCGGGCTGGTAGCCGGCCTCGGTCAGGGTCTCGAAGCCCGCCTTGACCAGCGAGGAGACCCCGCCGCAGAGCACCGCCTGCTCCCCGAAGAGGTCGGTCTCGGTCTCCTCGGCAAAGGTGGTCTCCAGCACGCCGGCGCGGGTGCCGCCGATGCCCCGGGCGTAGGCGAGGGTGCGGGCGCGGGCCGTGCCGGTCGCGTCCTGGTGCACGGCGAAGAGGCAGGGGACGCCCTGGCCGTCGGCGTAGGTCCACCGGACCAGGTGGCCGGGCCCCTTGGGCGCCACCATGCTGACGTCCACCCCGGCGGGGGGGTGGATCAGCTCGTAACGGATGTTGAACCCGTGGGCGAACATCAGCATGTCGCCCGGCTTGAGGTTGGGGGCGATGGCGGTGTCGTAGAGCGCCCGCTGGCGGGTGTCCGGGATCAGCACCATGATGACGTCGGCCTCGGCGGAGGCCTCCGCGGGGTTGAGGACGCGCAGCCCCTCCGCCTCGGCCGCGGCCCGGCTCTTGCTGGTCTCGGGGAGACCGACGCGGACGTCGTACCCGGAGTCGCGCAGGTTGAGGGCGTGGGCGTGGCCCTGGGAGCCGTAGCCGAGGATGGCGATCTTCTGCCCCTGGAGGGCCGCCGGGTCGGCGTCGGCGTCGTAGTACATGCGGGCGGTCATCGCGGGGAGTTCCTCCGGTGGGTCTCGGATCGGGCCGCCGCTCGGCGGTGACGGCCCGTGGACGTGATCACGGCGTGGATTCTGCCTTGCACTAGATGTCCCCTGTCGTGTCGGCGGTGATGCTCGCGCCGGCGAGCCCCGCTCCCACCCTCGATCCCCCGGACGCCTCCCCGTCCAGGCCGAGGCCGGCCAGGCGGGTCCCGGCCTGATCGCCTCGCACCAGGGCGACCGCTCCGCTCCGGGCCAGCTCCTTGATGCCGTAGGGGCGCATCAGCTCGACGAAGTTGTCGATCTTCTNNGGTGGTGCCCGTGATCTCGATGATCATCGAGCTGGCGGCGATGTCGACGATCCGGCCCAGGAAGACCGCGACCACGTCCAGGATCTCGGAGCGCTGCTCGGGCGGCGCGTGCATCCGGATCAGCATCAATTCATGAGACACGCTGCGCAGCTCGGTGATGTCATCGATGGTGATGACGTCAATCAGCTTGGCCAGCTGCTTGGTGGCCTGCTCGGCCGCCTGGCGGCCGACATGGACGGCGATGGTCATGCGCGACACCGTCGCGTCCTCGGTCGGCCCGACCGAGAGGGAGTCGATGTTGAAGCCGCGGCGGCGGATCATCGAGGCGACCCGGTTGAGCACCCCCGGCTTGTTCTCCACCATGACCGAGACGAGGCGGCTGGGGTTCATCAGCTGGCCTCCACGAAGTCGAGCATCCCCATGCCGAGCGGGATGATCGGGTAGACGTTGGCATCGGGATCGATGTCGAAGTTGAGGAGCACCGGGCCCTTGTGGGCGAGCGCCTCGTCGATCATCGGGCCGACGTCCTCGAGCCGGCGGGTGGTCATGGCCTTCATCCCGAAGGCNNCCGTCGTAGAAGTCGTCCTGGAACTGCCGGACCATGCCCAGAGAGGCGTTGTTGAGGATGATGACCTTGACGTCGATGTTGTTCTCGACCATGGTCGCCATCTCCTGCATGTTCATCATGAAGCCGCCCTCGCCGGTGACGCAGAAGACCGTCCGACCGGGGTTGGAGAACTTCACCCCCATCGAGGCGGGGAAGGCGT
>PLAX01000003.1 GCA_003135255.1 Candidatus Dormiibacterota bacterium
GGGGTAGTAGTCCGGTGTATGGATCCGGCCTCATGGCCTCAGTCGGTGGACCACCCAGTCGACGAATCCCTGCTCGCTGAGGCGATGGGCTGCCAAGTCGACGAGGACGTCCGCCACAGTCTCGACGGTATCCGCAAGCCCGAGGTTCAGCAGGCCGCCGTTGCGCTCAATGAACTCGACCATGCACATGAAGGCCGTCCGCTTGTTCCCATCCGGAAGTGGGTGGTTCTGGATGATCCTGGCGCACAGGACGGCCGCCTTTTCGGCGAACCCCGGGTAAGCCTCGAAGTCTCCGAAGCCGGAGCCGGGGACGTGCAGGGCGGAATCAGCCTGGGAGACGACCCGCTCGGAGCTCCCGAGCACCTCGGCCGGGATCCCCGTTACGGCCTCGGCGATAAGCAGGAAGTCGCCGAGTTCGAGGTACTGCCAATGGGCTGACACTCCGGCGGGCCGGTCAGCGATCTGCCAGGGTGTCGAGCAGTTCGCGGTGGCGCTCAAGAGAGGCGCGGAGCCTCGCCTGAAAGTCGGCGTCCTTGCGCCGACGCTCAATGTGGGCCCCGATGGCCTCCCGGATCTCGTCGCTGACAGGGATGCCGTCGATGCGAGCCATCTCCCGCAGGAGATCCTCCTGGTCCACTTCGAGCCGTAGGGTCCTAGCCATAGTAGTGATGCTACCTTATGGGTACTTTCATGTCAAGGTATCGTAATATCGCAATACCGAGACTGGCTGAGACGTGCGCTGACCACCTCAGCCGGGTATTCCCCTTCGCTGATCGTCCGCGCCCCCTCCGGCTTCCCGACGACCCTGATACCATGGCCCTCCAGGCGAACGTTGGTTCGTCAATCGGGATTCGGTGCGTCCGATGCGGTTAAGCGACGAGGCCGATGGCCATGCCGCGGCGAGCGACGAACTCAAGGCCCAGCTTCAGTCGGCCCTGTCCACCATCGACCAGCTACGCCAAGAGAACGCCCGCCTCCAGGCAATGGTTGCGAGAGTGGCGGAGCCGACGCCAACTTTGCTGAGGTCACCGGCTGGGACCGCCATCCGCGATGTCAAAGTCGACGCCCACTCTTCCAACGGAGACAAAATCGCCCTCTTCCGCCGGCTCTTCCGAGGCCGAGAGGACGTCTACGCCGATCGGTGGGAGGCGCGTGACGGACGAAGCGGTTACTCCCCCGTCCTCCGACCCGGCGCGAGGCGGGAGCGGGGCCAGCGGCCAGACTCAGAAGTGCTCCTGCCCCTGGATGACGAGGCAGTTCGGAGCCACCTCCTCGGCCAGCAGGTCATCGGCATCTATCCCCTCCTGGACGACGAGACCTGCTGGTTACTTGCTATCGACTTCGACAAGTCGTCGTGGCAAGACGACATCGCCGCCGTCTGGCGCGCCTGCGACACACTCGGCGTGCCCGCCGCCGTGGAACGGTCGCGATCGGGACGAGGCGGCCACATCTGGATCTTCTTCGACCGCCCGGTGGCCGCCGCGATCGCGCGCAACCTCGGGTGCACCGTGCTGACCCAGGCGATCGACCACCGCCACCAGATAGGTCTCGCCTCCTACGACCGGCTGTTCCCCAGCCAGGACACGATGCCCAAGGGCGGATTCGGCAACCTGATCGCGCTGCCATTGCAACGGCTGGCCCGGCGGGAGGACAACTCCGTCTTCCTGGATCGCGACTTCCAGCCCTTCGCCGACCAGTGGCGATACCTGGCCACGGTAAGCCGGCTCCCGGCTGCGGATTGCGAACGCATTGTGCGCGAGGCCGCCCGCGCCGGGACGATTCTGGGGGTCGACGCCTCGTGGTTCGAAACCGATGAGGAGGCCGATCGCCCCTGGAACCTGACGCCGTCCCGGCGACGAGTCGAGGCGCGGATCGCCGGACCGCTGCCCGCTGCGGTTGAGGTGGTCATTGCTAACCGGGTGTTCATCGCCACGGTCGATCTTCCTCCGGCACTCGTCAGCCGGCTGCGGCGCCTGGCAGCGTTCCCCAATCCCGAGTTCTACCGGGCCCAGGCGATGCGTCTGTGGACGGGCAACAAACCTCGGATGATCGACTGCTCCGAGGACTTCCCCGCCCATCTGGCCCTGCCTCGAGGTACGCTCGATGAGGTCCAACGTCTGCTGGAGCGCCACGGCATCCGGGCTGATGTGCGCGACCAGCGCCAATCCGGCGTGCCCGTGTCCTTGACGTTCCATGGCGAGCTCACCCCAGTCCAGCAAGAGGCGGCGGACGCGGTTGCCGCCCACGACTTCGGCGTGCTGGCCGCACCTACTGCCTTTGGGAAGACGGTCATCGGTGCCTGGCTCATTGGCCGCCGCGGCGTCAACACCCTGGTGCTAGTCCACCGGCAACAGCTAGCCGATCAGTGGCGGGAGCGGCTGGCGACGTTCCTCGACATCCCGCCACGCTCGATCGGTCAGTTCGGAGGTGGCCGCAACAAGAGCAGGGGCACGATCGACATCGGCATGCTGCAAAGCCTGAGCCCTCGCGGCGAGGTCAAGGATCTCGTCGCCGATTACGGGTACGTTCTCGTCGACGAGTGCCACCACGTCCCGGCGGTGAGCTTCGAGCGAGTGCTCCGGGAGGCCCGGGCGCGCTATGTGACCGGGCTCACGGCGACACCCACCCGTAAGGACGGGCACGACCCGATCATCGCTATGCAATGCGGGCCCATCCGACATCGCGTCGATGCCCGGCAACAGGCCGAATCGCGTCCATTCGCGCATGTAGTGACCCCCAGGATGACGTCGTTCACCCTGCCCGCGGAATTGGTCGACCCTGGCATCCAGGAGATCTACTCGCGCCTGGTGGCAGATCGGCCGCGGACAGAGGGAATTGTGGCGGACGTCCTCGAAGCCATCCGCCGAGGCCACTCGCCGCTGGTCCTGACCGAGCGCACCGAGCATCTGGAACAGATGCAACAGCTCCTGGCACCGCATGTCGAGCACCTGGTCGTCCTGCGTGGCGGGATGGGAGCGGGCCAGCGCCGGGCAATCGCCGCCGCGCTCACCGCGATCCCCGACGACGCTCCTCGAGTCCTCCTGGCCACTGGACGGTACATCGGCGAGGGTTTCGACGACGCTCGACTCGACACCCTGTTCCTGGCCTTGCCCGTCTCCTGGCGCGGCACCGTTCAACAGTATGCCGGACGGCTCCATCGGCTCCACGAACGCAAGCGCGCGGTGACGATCGTCGACTATGTGGACGCCCTCGTGCCCATGCTGGCCAAGATGCACCAGAAGCGGCTCCGCGGCTACGCCGCCATCGGGTACTCGGTCGCCGCACCCTGATATGGTGCCAGCAGACGTCAGCATCGCGAGACGGCCTCCGGGCGCCGTTGCCATGAAGCCCTCAGTTCACTCGGCGGGCCACTAGGGTCGTCTGGCCCGCTCGGCTCGCCAAGACAAACTGGGTTACAGGGTCTTGATCGCCCGTTCAAGGTCGCGCCGGTTGACAACGCGGGCCACCAGCCACCGGTACCGCGCGTGTTCCGCTTCGTCGACCTCGCGGAAGATCACTCGGGAGTCGCCGATCCGGAGGCGCTTCCACGGCTCCCTGCCGGCGAGCGGCTTGATGTCGAGCCCCGCCGCTCCCTCAGCGAGCCGCGCGAGGTTGCGCCGGAGCCTCGCCTGGGTGGGAGAGTCGAGAGCTCGGACCTCCTTCTCGGCTTCGCGGGCGAAGGCGATGGCGTCCATCTCACTCAGGACCATATCTCCTGGACCCGCCCACCACGCGCACGTTGTGATGCCGTTCCATCATCCGCCTACCGGTGCAGCTCGGCACCGGCGTCACTCTGCAACTTGCGCAGGGCCTCTTCGACGCCCTGCCGATCCGGCATCTTCCAGTACGCACGGCGTCCACCGCGAACCGTCTCCCCTGACTTCTCGATCAGCCCATAGGCGGCCAGCAAGCGAAGACCTGGCCGCCACTCCCCCTGCCCCGTCAAGCGTCCCAAGCGCTGGAGCACCCAGCGGCCGGCAAACTCACCCCCGTACGGTTCGCACCGCTCGGCCTCGGCTGCTGCGGCGCGAAGAACCGGAATCCAGTCCTCGCGCTCAGCCGCCAGCCGCATGACGTTCCGAAGGGTGTCTGGTGGTTCGCTCATCACTCTCAGCTTACACGCCTCTCTCAGATGACTGGTAGTGTACACGAGAGCGGTCTTGGCCGACAATTGTCTGACATGACCACCATAAGCATCCGCGACCTCTCCCGCACTCCCGGTGATGTCCTCGACGAGTTGGCCCGCTCCGGAAAGCCCACCGTGGTGACTCGACACGGCCGGCCCGTGGCCGCCCTCGTTGCGATTGACGAAGCCGCCCTGGAGGACTACATCCTCGCTGCCGCGCCCGAGTTCGTCCGCTCTATGAACCGGGCTACGGCTGACCTCAAAGCGGGGAGGGTGATCCCGGCGACCGCTCTCTTCGCAGGGCTCGACGAAGAGGGGTCCCCCCTCGCGGCACCGCCGTCCGCGTCCCCGCGCTCATCACGGCGGAGGGGCCCGGTCCAAAAGGACTGACAGCGGGAGACGAGACTCGAACTCGCGACATCCAGCTTGGAAGGTTCGCGCTCTACCAGCTGAGCTACTCCCGCTCGCTTGACGCGTTTCTTGAGAGGAGAGCGCTCTATCCGAGAGACGTCCCAACCACTTCCTAACGTGGCAGGCAGCCCCTCTCTTGCAGCGTGTTTGACGAGGCAGATGGTGCATCTGAATTCACGAGATACTAAGCAACCGCCTAATCAANNGAGTCCTGCAGGGGGTACTGGTCGGTCTCAATTCCGGCACGGTGCCTCTAAGCGCGCAGATCGCAGGTTCGAGTCCTGCAGCGGGTATTGGTCGCTCTTACTTCCGACAAACCCTTCCACGCGGGCCACCGCCCTCGAACCCCTCCCCTCCGCTCCCCCTGCCCATGAGACCAAAGCCCTGAAGCTCACGCTCCGCGGTGGCTGGGAGATTGCCGTCTTCCGCCCGCCGCCCCGCTCTCGCGTCGCCGTCCACCACGCCCCTTTTCCGCCGGGGTGGTAGGCATTAACACCCCCGCCACGATGCGCCGTCGCCGCCCCGGGCCGGGAGCGTTCGCCATTCGGGGCTGCACCACCGGAGCCAAGTCATGGAGGAACTCGGCCAGCTCCGCGTCGGAGAGCCACAACGCACCCATGCGGTAGCCCACGCCGTCGCGCGCCGGGTCGGGTTCACCCAGAGCGAGGTAGCGGTCGAAATCGCCGAGCAGTCCCGCGACGAAGGCCATGAACGCTCGCCGGTGTTCCTCGGTGGTCATGGCCGCGTCAGCCTGGGCGGCAGCCACCCGGAGGATGTACGTGCGCTCCACGGCGCCGCGGACCCGATGTTCCGCGGCGATGCCGAGCACGCCGGCGCTCAGCAGCAAACCGACGTGGCGGTACAGGCTCCCGGGAGGCACGTCGGGTAGCTCGGCGGCGAGTTGGCTGGTGGTCAGCGCGCGATCGCCCAGGAAGGCCTGGATGATCCGGAGCCGGATCGGGTGGAGGAGCAGATCGGCCTTGACCACGGCCGAATCTTACCAACTTCTACCAGACATGGTATCGTTACCGATCATGGTAATGGTCGCTCAGGGCACCATGCTGGCCGCCCTGATCCCGCTCCTCGTGGTGGTGGTCGGCTTCGACATCTACTGCCTTGAGGACATCGCCCGGACCGATCAGGTCTATTGCCTCCCCCGCTGGGCCTGGGCGTTGCTGTGCTTGGTGGTGTCCCCCTGGGCGGGGATGGTGTACCTGACCATCGGGAGATCGCACTGACCGCCTCCGTCGTCACCGTTGGGCTGAGCAAGGCGTACGGTTCGGCGCAGGCGCTCACCGGGGTCAACCTCGAGGTGCCCACCGGTGCGCTATACGGGCTCATCGGCCCCAACGGGGCTGGCAAGACCACACTCCTCGAGATCCTGGCCGGGCTCCGCCTCCCGACCTCCGGAGACGTGCACCTGGCAGCTCAAGGGACGGCGATCGGGTACTGCTCCGATGTCGCCGAGTTCGAGCCATGGCTGACGGCGACCGAGGTGATCGACCTCTCACTCAGCCTACTGGGACAGGGGTCGACCCGTGAGGCCGTAGCGACGATGCTCGACCTCGTGGGCCTTGGCAAATCGGCCCATCGCCGCGTCGGAGGCTTCTCTCGAGGCATGACCACCCGCCTCAACCTGGGCGCCGCCCTGGTGGCGCGCCCCCAGATCCTTCTCCTGGACGAGCCCGTCGCCTCCCTCGACCCGCTCGGGAGGGCGGACATCCTCGACTTGCTGAGGGCGCTCGCCGGCCAGACCACGGTGGTCGTGTCCAGCCACGACCTCTCCGGCGTGGAGGAGCTCTGCACCGTTCTCGGCGTACTGGTGGGAGGGCGGCTGCTGTTCCAGGGGAGGACTTCTGATCTGCTCACGTCCGTGAGCGACGACCGGTGGCTCGTCGAGGTCCGTCCCCCGGCGGCCACGGTGCTGGCTATGCTCTCCGCGGCCCCCTGGGTCTCCCAGGTGAAGGAGACCGCGCCCGGGAGGATCGAGCTCCATGCCCCGGCGGCCGATCAGGTCGAGAGCCATCTGTCCAGGTTGCTCGCCGATGCCGGCGCTCGCGTGGTCGCCCTCTCACCGGTCCGCCCAAGCCTCGACGAGGCCTTCCTGGCCCTCACGGCCGCTCCTCGAGATGAGGGCCGGTCCTGATGACCGTGTGGCGCCTGGAGATCGCCCGACTCTGGCGGACGCGGCGCCTGGTGGCTCTCCTCGGCGTCTTCCTGGTCCTGGGCTTCGGTGAGCCGGTCCTCACCTACTACCTGCCCCAGCTGGTCAACGGGGAGACGAACGGGATCAAGATCGTGATCCCTCCGGCGACCCCAGCCCAGGCGCTCAAGGGCTTCTCACAGAACGCCGCGCAGCTCGGAATCCTCGTCGTCGTGATCGTCGCGGCGGCGAGCGTCGCCCTCGACGCCCGCCCCGCCCTCGCCTCCTTCTATCGCACCCGGATCCGGTGTCCGTCACTGCTGATCCTCCCCCGCGCTACCGCTGTGGCTGTCGCCAGCGTGGTCGGGCTGGTGCTCGGCTCGGCCGCGGCCTGGTACGAGACCCGCGTCCTCATCGGGTACCTGTCACCCGCCCGGCTGGCAGCAGGGTGCGGTCTAGAGGCACTCTGGTTGGTCTTCAGCGTAGTGGTGGTGACCACCTGGGCGACCCTCGTCAGGAGCGTGCTGGCCGTGGCCGGCTGGAGCCTGGCGACGCTGCTTGTGCTCGCCTTGCTCGACTCCATCACGGCGGTCGCGCCCTGGGCACCGACCGCACTCGCCTCGGGAATTCAGGATCTTCTGCCCGGCGGCGGTGGCGTTCCGTGGCGCGCCGTCGCCGTCACCGCCGCTGCCACAGCCCTGCTACTCGCTGTCGCCACCAGATTGGCGGGGTCACGGAGATCCGACCGGTGAGCCCAACCGCGCACATCACTCATGGAGGACGTGAACGATGACCGCTCCTGACTCGTTCGGCGAGAGCTTGGAGGTGAGCTGGCCCTTGGGCACAACCACCGTCTACGGGACGGTGGTGCGGCCGTCTGGTCCCGGTCCTTTCCCCGGCGTCGTGCTGGTGGCTGGGAGCGGCCCCACGGACCGGGATTGGGACTCGCCTCTGCTCCCCGGGCCCAATGGCAGCGGACGCCTGCTGGCGGAGATGCTGGGACGAGCCGGCATCGCATCCCTGCGCTACGACAAGCGCGCCTCGGGACCCCACGTTCTCGAGACCATCCCCCAGCTGATCGGCAAGATAACGATGCAGAGCCACGTCGACGAGCTGGCCGGCGCTGTTCGCACGCTCGCAGCCGAGGGCTGGGTTCGGGACGACCGGATCTTCGCGCTAGGCAACAGCGAGGGCACCCTGCATGCTCTCAACTACCAGCTGGAGAACCCAGACCTTCCCTTGGCCGGGCTGATCCTCACCGGGCCGCCCGGCCGCGCCGTGGGCGTCGTCGCGCGCTCCCAGCTCGCGGCTCAGGCTGCGGCGATCCCGAACGGTGAGGCGCTTCTCGCCCTCTACGACGCGGCCATCGCCCGGTTCCTCGCCGGCGAGCCCATCGACCCGGATCCTGCCCTCCCCGAGGGCGTCAGGCTCCTCCTGAAGGCGCTGGAGACGCCGGCCAACCTGCCCTTCGCACGGGAGCTCTGGATCGCGGACGCGGCCACCCTGCTGGCTCGGACGGCGGTCCCCGTCCTCGTCATCATCGGCAAGAAGGACCTCCAGGTGGACTGGCAAGCGGACGGTGAGCTACTACAGCGCGCGGCGGCGGGCCGGGCGGACATCACGTTCCTCTTCCCCGACAACGCGAACCACGTCCTCAAGCATGAGCCAGGGCCGCGCTCCGAGCTCGAGCAGGCTGAGGTCATGCCCAGGTACAACGCGCCGGATAGCTACTTGGACCCGGACGTCGCAGCCGCCGTCACGGCATGGCTGACCAACCACGCGTAGTGACGGAGCGGACACTCCCCACACTGCAGATCGGCCGGAGCGCACATGTGCCCACCGCGCCCCCTAGCAGCAACAGCTGAACGCACCTTGAAGGCCCTCGAGTCCCCTCCGGGCGTCGCGGAAGACGAGGCTCGAACTCGCGACATCGACCTTGGAAGGATCGCGCTCCACCAACTGAGATACCCTGAACCGCCCCGGGAATCCTGGAGGCTCTGGGGTGGCCGTCTGGACCCTGGTTGCAGGGCGTAGGCAGGCTCTCGGCAGTGATCGACGCATTGGAACCTTCGGTGAGACAATCGCGTACCACGTGCATGCGACCACGCCGCCTGTTTCTTGGGGCACTTGCGACGCTCCTCCTCGGAACCGCCGCTTGCGCCCCGTGCGGCCAGGATTTCGCCCTCTCCCTAGCCAAGGACAGCGGTGGGGAGACCTCACCCATCACGGCGGCGGAGTGGTTCGCCGTCCACGGGGGTGTCTGGTCCGACGTCCCGACCACGGGCTGGCACGTGGTCGGCAGCCTGGGGCCGACCACCGCCGTACGGTCCGGCTCAATGACGCTTCAGGTGCTGCAGGGTACCGACGGCACCTGGCAGGTGGAAAGCGGCTCTGAGCTGGCGTGTTGACGTAAGACCGGGCAGCTGCCAACCAGATGCTGCTCGCAGAACTATGCGGGGACGGCGGCCAGAAACCTTTCTATCCCAACCACTTCCTAACGTGGGAGGCGGCCCCTGCTTGGCAGCATGGTTGACGAGGCAGATGGTGCATCTGAATTCGCTACGTGCTATGCGCTCACCTAATCCATAGACAAGCCGCCTTCTAAGCGCGCAG
>PLAX01000010.1 GCA_003135255.1 Candidatus Dormiibacterota bacterium
TTCCACGACATCGACGTCTCGGTGTTCCGCACCGAGAAGGGGATCTCGCCGGAGGTGGTCGCCGCCATCTCGAATCACAAGCAGGAGCCCGAGTGGATGCTCAGGTTCCGGCTCAAGGCGCTGGAGCACTTCTTCAAGCGGCCCATGCCCAACTGGGGCGCGGATCTGTCGGGCATCGACTTCGACAACATCTACTACTACATCAAGCCGGTCGACGAGATGGGCCGGAGCTGGGAGGACGTCCCGGACTCGATCCGGAACACCTTTGACCGCCTCGGCATCCCCGAGGCCGAGCGGAACTTCCTGGCCGGCGTCTCCGCCCAGTACGACTCCGAGGTCGTCTACCACAGCATCCGNNGAGGAGCTCTTCAAGCGCTACTTCGGCACCGTGATCCCGCCCAACGACAACAAGTTCGCGGCCCTGAACAGCGCGGTGTGGTCGGGCGGCTCCTTCATCTACGTCCCCAAGGGGGTACGTGTCGACATCCCGCTCCAGGCCTACTTCCGGATCAATAGCGACAACATGGGCCAGTTCGAGCGGACGCTGATCATCGCCGACGAGGGCTCCTACGTCCACTACATCGAGGGCTGCACCGCCCCCACCTACTCCAACGACTCCCTGCACGCCGCGGTGGTCGAGATCATCGCCGAGAAGGGGGCCCACGTCCGCTACACCACCATCCAGAACTGGTCGGACAACGTCTACAACCTGGTCACCAAGCGGGCCATCGCCAAGGAAGACGCGACCATCGAGTGGATCGACGGAAATCTAGGCTGCCTCGCGGGCGGGACCCGCGTCTTCACCAACAACGACGTGAAGACGATCGAGGAGATCCGTGCAGGCGACATGGTCTACAGCCTGACCCCGGAGTTCGAATGGGCCCGCCAGCGGGTCGTCGCCACCAAGGCCAACCCGCCGAGGCCCACGTACCGGATGACCACAGTGGACCACCGTGAGGTTGTGGCCACCGACAACCATCCGTTCCTCGTGCTGCGCAAGACGGGCCGCTTGCGCTCGGTGCAGTGGCTTCGGCTCGAGGACATCCACGTGGGGGACGAGATCGCCATCTCGGGTCTGATCCCCGACCACGGGCATCCCTACGAGCTGCCGGTGATGGCCCGCCCGATGTGGTCACGCAACCCTTTCCGGGCACCGAGAGTGACCAACCCTGATCTCATGTGGCTGCTCGGCTTCTACCTGGGAGACGGCCTCAAGGAGGAGGCTCGGGTCATCTTCTGCGCTCCCGAGAGCGACCCCGCGGAGCCCAGGATCCATGAGGTCCTCGCCTCCCAGTTCGGGATCCTGAGCACCAGCCGCCAGCGTGTTCAGCTCCGGGTCAACTCGGTCGCGCTCTGCCGCTTCATCGACGCCATCGGCTTCGGGGGCAACGCTGTCACCAAGCGCCTGCCCGAGTGGGTGTACACCCTCCCCTTCGACGAGAAGCGGGCTCTCATCGACGGGTACATCGCGGCAGACGGACACATCCGGCTCAACCATAAGAACGTCTCCCTGACCAGCGTCAACCGCGACCTCCTCGAGGACGTCAAGGCGCTGGCCCTCTCCTGCGGGCTCAATCCCCTGAAGATCAGCAAGTGGTCGCGGCGGGAGCTCAAGCCGCTCGGTGTGGAGGAGAAGCTCTACGAGCACTACTTCCTCTACTTCGGCGAGCAGCGCCCCTCCGCGCCCGTCTACTTCTCCGAGGTCATGAAGATCGAGGAGGGGGAGGTGGTGCCGACCTTCGATATCGAGGTGGAGGGCTCGGCCAACTTCATCGCCAACGGGGTGGTAGCCCACAACTCCAAGGTCACCATGAAATATCCGTCGATCTACCTGATGGGCGAGCGGGCCCACGGGGAGGTCCTCTCCGCCGCCTTTGCCGGCAGCGGCCAGCACCAGGACGCGGGCAGCAAGTGCATCCACGTGGCGCCCAACACGACGAGCAACGTGGTCAGCCGCTCGATCTCCAAGGGGACCGGGCGGACCTCCTACCGCGGCCACATCCGGGTCCTGCCCAAGGCGACCAACGTGAAGGCCAACGTCCGCTGCGACGCGCTGCTCCTCGACGAGGAGTCCCGGAGCGACACCTACCCCTACATGGACATCGAGAACCCGGACGTCACCTTTGGCCACGAGGCCTCGGTGTCCAAGGTGGGCGAGGACCAGATCTTCTACCTCCAGTCCCGGGGCATCGACGAGGTGCAGGCGACGGCGCTCATCGTCAACGGCTTCTTCGAGCCCTTCGTCAAGGAGCTGCCGATGGAGTACGCGGTGGAGCTCAACAGGCTGCTGGCGCTCTCCATGGAGGGGTCCATCGGGTGACCGAGGCAGCCATCGCGACCGGGGTCGTCTGCCGGGAGACCCTCGACGCCAGAGTCGCCGGCAGCCCGGCGTGGCTCGCCGACCGCAGGACGGCGGCCTGGGACGCCTTCTCGGCGATGCCGGCGCCGTCCTCGTCACGCGACGAGGACTGGCGGCGCACCGACATCGCCAAGCTCCACCTCGACCGTTTCGCCGCAGCTGGAACTCCCGCGCGCGAGCTGCCGGAGCTGGCCCAGAGCCGCCAGGCCACGGCCCTCCCCGAAGCGGCGCTGGTCCTCTGCGGCCCGGACGGAGGTGTGACCGTCGAGAACGCGGAGTCGCTGCTCGCCCAGGGGGTGATCGTCTCCTCCCTGGAGGAGGCGGCGGTCCGCCACCCCGACCTGGTCCAGCGCGGTCTCTCCGGGATCGGCATCGGGGAGTCGTACTTCGTGGCCATGTGGAACGCGCTCTGGCAGGGCGGCGTCTTCATCCACGTTCCCGCCGGGATGCAGGCAGTGACCCCGGTCTGGATCGCCCATCTGGCCGCGGCCGGCGAACAGGCGTCCTTCCCCGCCACGGTGGTGGTGGTCGAGGATCATGCCTCGCTGACCCTGGTCGAGGACCTGGTGGGCCTGGCTGATCCCGCCCCCCGGCTCTCGGCGGCGGTCACCGCATTCCAGCTCGGAGAGGACGCCCGCGTCGACGACATCCCCGTGCAGCAGCTCCCGTACGAGACCTGGCACTTCTCGACCCGCCGGGCCAACTGCGGTGCGAGCGCCCATTACCGGCTGTTTGGCGCGACCCTTGGCGCGCGGCTGCAGAAGGCCTACTGGGACGTGATCCTGGAGGGCCGCGGCGCCGAGGCCGACGTCTTCGCGGTCTGCTTCGCGGACGCCCACCAGCACATCGACCACCAGTCCCTCCAGCTCCACCGGGGGCCCGACACCCGGAGCAACCTGCTCCTCAAGGTGGCCGCGCGCGACCAGGCCCAGAGCGTCTACGGGGGCCTGATCGACGTCGAACCCGGCGCCATCCACGCGGACGGCTACGTGGTCAACCGCAACCTCCTGCTCAGCCAGGGGGCCAGCGCCAGCGGTGTGCCGCGGCTGGAGATCAAGGCCAACGACGTCCGCTGCGGGCACGGGACGACGGTGGGACACGTGGATGACGAGGAGCGCTTCTACCTGATGGCGCGTGGCATTCCCGCGGACGAGGCCGACAGGCTGGTGGTCCGCGGTTACTTCTCCGACGTCCTCGACCGCGTCCCCCTCGAGACCACGCGGGAGTGGCTGCTCTCGCTGCTCGACGCCGAGATCGGAGATGGGGGCGGGCTCGAGGCCATCGAGGCGGCGCCGTGATCGCGGACCAGTGGGTCAGCGTGGCCCGCGCGGCGGACATCCCTCCGGGCCACGCGGCGCGAGTCGAGATCGACGAGGTGCCCATCGCGATCTTCAACGTCGAGGGGCGGCTGCACTGCGTCGACGACACCTGCACCCACCAGGAGGCCTCGCTCTCCGAGGGCGACCTGGACCTGGAGCGCTGCGCCATCGAGTGCCCGCTGCACGGCTCTGCCTTTGACCTGCGCACCGGTGACCCCATCACCCTGCCCGCGGTGGAGCCGGTGCGAGTCCACCGGGTGGAGGTCACCGACGGCATGATCAGAGTTGCCCTCAGCGGCTGAATCCATGGCCACCCCCATCGACCCCGCCACCGACCTCTCCCTGGACCTGGAGCGGATCCGCGCCGACTTCCCGATCCTCGACCGCGAGGTGGGCGGGAGGCCGCTCACCTACCTGGATTCCGCGGCCACCTCCCAGAAGCCGATTCAGGTCATGGACGCGGTCGACCGCTACTACCGGCGCAGCAACGCCAACGTCCACCGCGGCGTCCACCAGCTCGGCAACGAGGCGACCGACCGTTTCGAGGCGTCGCGGGTGCGGGTGGCCGGCTTCATCGACGCCGACCCGCAGGGCCTGGTCTTTCTCCGCAACACCACCGAGGCGCTGAACCTGGTCGCCGGCTCCTACGCCCGCGAGCTGCTCCAACCTGCCGACCGGTTGGTGCTCACCCTGATGGAGCACCACAGCAACCTGGTCCCCTGGCAGCTCGCCGCCGAGCGTGCCGGCCTCCAGCTCGCCTTCATCGGCCTGACCGACGACGGCCGCCTCGACCTCTCCAACCTCGACGAGCTTCTCGCCCCGCCCACCCGGCTGCTCAGCCTCACCCACCAGTCCAACGTGCTGGGCACCGTCAACGAGATCGCGGCGATCACCGCGGAGGCCCACCGCCGCGGCGTGCTGGTCTGCCTCGACGCCGCCCAGTCGGTGCCCCACATGCGGGTCTCGGTGAGCGAGCTGGGGGTGGACTTCCTCGCCTTCTCCGGCCACAAGATGTGCGGCCCGATGGGGAGCGGCGCGCTCTGGGCCCGGCCCGAGCTGCTGGAGCGGATGCC
>PLAX01000215.1:0-2314 GCA_003135255.1 Candidatus Dormiibacterota bacterium
AGGATGTTGGCACGGTGCGGGGGGGAATTCATGTAGAGCGTGTTCTGGTAGATGGCAGCCTGGACCGGATCGGTGATCCCGCCGCTCCAGCCGATGTTCTCCCCCGCGTTCCGGTAGTCGATCCCATTCGACTGCATGACGGTGAACACATCCTCGCTCCCGCAGTCGAGGATCTGATGGGAGAAGTAGTCGCGTTCGCCCAGGTCCTCGGCCCGCCCGGCGATCGTGTATCCGCAGCCGCCGTAGGGGGTGCTCTCGCCGATCCCGGAGAGAGAGTCGTTCCAGGCGAGCGGCGCCACCCCGTTGTCGGCGCGGTCCTGGTTGATGAGCTGGAACATCTCGGCGTCGAACGTGCCCGCGGCGAGCACCGGCGCCGGCCCTCCTCCGGGCAGGGCCAAGCCTGCGGCCACGACCAGCAACGGGACGGCGCTGAGCAGAGCGGCACGGCGAAGTGGCAGCACGGAGGTTCTCGCTCCTGCCGGCTCCACCCAGTGACTCCTTCGGCGGCCCGGCTACCTCACGTGAGGCCCGTGGCTTTGCGCCCCCTCCTCGCGGAGGGTTTGCCCTTGTCGGGAGCCGACCTCCACAAGTTAGCCGCAGACCCGCCGACGCGACCGCAGGCAACGGCCACGTAGCCCACCGGTCACATCCCCGTCACACCTCCACGGGGGTGGCGAGCTGGGGCCGATCCCCGTACGGCCAGTTGAGATTGGGGCTGATGTACGGATCGACCAGCGTGTACTCGGTCCCCCACCGGGAGCGGAACAGCTCGATGTCCACCTCGGGGTGGAGGCGGCCCCGGCTCGCGCTCTCGTCGTGCTCGAGCCAGACGTGGGGGTTGTAGATGATCCGGTATCCGCGCTTGGTGATCCTCATGCAGAGGTCCACGTCGTTGAAGGAGATCGCGAAGCGCTCGTCGAACCCGCCCACCTCGTCGAAGACCTCGCGCCGCAGCATCATGCAGGCCGCGGTCACCGCGCTGACGTTGCGCACCCCCGGCCGGTCCACGTGCAGGTTGAAGGCGATCTGCCCGTGGCCCAGGCCCACCCCGCAGTGCTGCAGGTCTCCGTTCGGGTAGCGGAGCTGACATCCGACCGCGCCCACCTCCGGGCGCTGGGCGTGCTCCAGGAGTCGCTCCAGCCAGTCGGGGACCCGAACGAAGGCGTCGTTGTTGAGGAGGAGGACGTAGGGCGCGGTGCTGGCGCGCACCCCGAGATTCACGACACGGGAGAAGTTGAAGGAGCCCGGGGCGCGCACCACCTGATGCCGGGTCGCGTCGAGATAGCGCAGCGTCTCCGGCGCCTGGCTGTCGTTGTCGACGATGACGATGCCGACGTTCGGGTAGGTGGAGCGCGTCTCGATCTCGGCGATGCACTGACGCAGGAGGTCCACCCGGTCGCGGGTCGGGATGATCACCTCGATGCGGGGATGCCCGGCCAGCTCGTAGCGGACGTCGTAGCACCCCGGCACCGACGCCTGGTCGACATGTCCTTTGATCCCGCGTCGCGCCAGGGCGTCCTCGACCGCGCGCTTGCCCGCCTCGCGTGCCAGCGGTTTGGCATCGCTGCTCAGGGCAGCCGAGCCGGGCACCTGCCGCCATGAGTAGAGGACATCGGGGATGTGGCCGATGTGGCGAGCGCGCTCCGTGGTGCGCAGCAGGAGGTCGTGGTCCTGGCTCCCGTCGTATCCCCTCCGGAAGGCCCCGACCTCCATGACCAGGGAGCGGCGGAGCACCGCGAGGTGGCACATGTAGTTCTGGGCGAGCAGCCCGTCGGGAGACCAGTCGGGCTTGAAGAAGACCTGCCCGCGCTTGCCGTTGACCAGGATCTTGTCCTCGTCCGAGTAGATGACGTCGGTATCCGGATGGGTGCGTATGTACTCGGCCGCCCGGAAGAGCGCGTGCGGTCGCATCACGTCGTCGTGGTCGAGCAGTGCGACGTACTCGCCCGTCGCCAGCTCGAGTGCCGTGTTTGACCCTGCCGCGATGCCCCCGTTCTGGGTGCGGAAGGCGACCTTGACGCGCGGGTCCTCCGCCTGATAACGGTGGAGAAGCCTGGCCACGTGGGGCCGGAAGGACGCGTCGTCGGCGACGCACAGCTCCCACCGGTCATAGGCCTGGGAGCGCACCGAGTCCAGGGCCGCACGCAGCCAGGACTCCTCGGGGTTGTACACGGGCAGGATCACGCTGATCAGGGGTCGCTCCGCCCACTGCCTCGCTTGCTCTGCCATCTCGACGATGCGGGCTCGGTCAGGTTCATGGATTCCCAGCCAGGTCTGGTAGTCGTCCTCGACGCTCGGTGCCCGAGGCGCCGCG
>PLAX01000215.1:2326-8474 GCA_003135255.1 Candidatus Dormiibacterota bacterium
ACCGCCTGAGCAGCGGAGAGGCGGCGCTCGTTGTCCGGGCGCGCCGCCGCGTCCGCGTCCAGATCGGTCACCCTCGCGGTGAGGCGCCCGATCTCCTGCATCTGCAGGACGGCGAGAGCGTTGCGGTGATGGGCTTCGTTCCGGAGCCGCCCGATCTCGCGGTCGTGGTCGGCGATCACCCGTGGCCACGGATCGCGACGGCGGCGGTACCGCACCGTCCACCAGCTGAAGAACGATCCGTCGAAGCCGGGGTCGCTGACGAAGTCGTGGCGGGCGAAGAGCTCGGCCCAATACTCCGGCGGGCGGACGTTGACCCCGGTGGCATCGCCAAAGTCGCTCTGGGTCGCGGAGAAGATGACGTCATCGGTGACCGCGCAGATGTTGGCGACCGCGGCCGGCGCATCGCCCTCGTCGAGGTGCTCCAGGACCCCGATGCAGGTCACCAGGTCGTAGCGACCCGGGATCGGCTCCAGGACATTGCCCACCCGGAGGTGAGGGGCCAGGTCGGGGCCGGCCTGGGAGATCGCGTAATCGGAGATGTCGAAACCGCTGGCGTCGACCCCTCGGTCGCGCAGCACCTCGACCAGGAACCCGTGGGCGCACCCCACGTCGAGCACGCGGGCCGGGGCCAGCTCGGAGACGATCCGCTCCGCGGCGTGGCCAAAGAGAGCGAGCCAGTGGTCACTGCGCTCGTATGCCGTATCCGGGCCGCCCGGGACGTGGTAGTGCGCGAAGTAGGCAGCGTCGAAGAGTGCGGCGGGTGCCGCCGCGGCAGCCGCAGGCGAGCTGTTTCGCGCCTTTCTCATCGCTCCGTCGACGTGCTTCCGAGGAGATCCGTCCGGCAAGTCTACGGTCCCCCGTGCCGGGGCTCCGCCGCCGGGGCCACCCCGCGCGCCCGGAGGTAGGCCCGCAGCCCCTCCCTCCAGGGGGGCAGCGGCTCCTCCCCCAGGGCCTGCCACGCCCGGTTGGCCAGGACCGAGTAGGCGGGCCGGGGCGTCGGGGTCGGAAAATCGGCGCTCGCGATCGGGTCGACGGGGGTCGAGAGGCCCGCCTCCTCGACGATGGCCTCGGCAAACCCGTGCCAGGTGGTGGTTCCCGAGCTGGTGAGGTGAAAGGTGCCGGTCGCATCACGCTCGACGAGCCGGACGATGGCGGGGGCCAGGTGGCCCGTCCAGGTCGGCGAACCCCACTGGTCGGCGACGACCTGGAGACGGTCGCGCTCCCCGGCGAGCCGCAGCATGGTCAGCACGAAGTTGGGCCCCTCCTGGCCGTACAGCCAGGCGGTGCGGACGATCAGGTGACGCGGGAGGATCGACCTGACCGCCTCCTCGCCGGCGAGCTTGCCACGCCCGTAGGAGCTTCGAGGAGCGGGCTTCGCCGTCTCGTCGATGGGCGCCGTGGCAGCACCGTCGAAGACGTAGTCGGTGCTCAGGTGGCAGAGCAGGACGCCCCGTGCGCCGCACGCCTCGGCGAGGATCCCCGGAGCCACCGCGTTGACCTGCCAGGCAGCCTCGGGCTCTGTCTCGGCAGCGTCCACGCGGGTCCAGGCCGCGCAGTTGATCACGGCGTCGGGCCGGACCTCCTCCAGGAGCGACGCGACCGAGCCCGGATCGCGGATGTCGACGGACTCCACGTCGTGCCCCGAGGCCTGGTGCCCCGTGCCCGCCAGGACCCTCATCAGCTCCCGGCCGAGCTGTCCCCTCGAGCCGATCACCTCGATCCGCATTCCCGCCCCCTCACTCGGGTGCCCGCCGGTAGTTCCTCCTGTAGAACTCCCAGAAGTCGCCGTTCTTGAGTGGCCTCCACCACTCCTGGTTGGCCACGTACCACGCCACGGTGCGCTCCATCCCCGCGTCGAACGAGACCCGCGGCTGCCAGCCGAGCCCACGAAGCTTCGACGATTCGAGCGCGTAGCGGCGATCGTGGCCGGGACGGTCCCTGACGAACTGCTTGAGCGACTCGGGCTTGTCGAGCAGGCGGAGCACGGTGCCGGCCACCGCCAGGCCGTTCACCTCGCCGCCTGCCCCGATGTTGTAATCCTCGCCCGGGCTGCCCGCGCGCAGGGCCGTGTCGATGCCGCGGCAGTGGTCCTCGACGAAGATGTAGTCCCGGACCGCCGTGCCGTCACCGTAGATGGGCAGCGGCTTGTCCTCGAGGGCGTTGGTCACGAAGAGCGGGATGATCTTCTCCGGGTACTGGTACCACCCATAGGTGTTGGAGCCTCGGGTGACGATCGCCGGGAACCCGTAGGAGGCGCGGTAGGCCTGGACCAGCAGCTCGCCCCCCGCCTTGCTCGCGCTGTACGGGCTGCGGGGCCGGAGCGGATCACCCTCTCGGCTGCGCCCCTCGCCCACGTCCCCGTACACCTCGTCGGTGCTGACCTGGAGGAATCGCGCGTGGCCTGCCGACCGCGCCGCCTCCAGCAGCACGTAGGTCCCGTAGACGTCGGTGAGGATGAACTGGCCCGGCTCCTCCAGCGAGCGGTCGACGTGGGACTCGGCGGCGAAGTTCACCACCACGTCGCACTCTCCCGCGAGACCGCGCACCACCTCGGGGTCGGCGATGTCGCCCTTGACGAAACGGAATCTCGGGTCGTCCCGCACCGGGTCGAGATTCCGCTCGTTGCCCGCATAGGTGAGCTTGTCGAGGACCGTCACGCTGTCCTCGGCATGCTCGGCGAGCGTGAGACGCACGAACTCGCTGCCGATGAAACCCGCGCCCCCGGTGATGAGCAGCCGCATCTCAGATGTTGTCGATGCGCCAGTCGAAGCCGATCCTGGGGTCATCCCAGGCGATCCGACCCTCGTCGGCATCCGAGGGGTCGTAGGGCTCGGTCACGTAGTAGTTGAGGATGACATCGCGCAGGTCGAGCACCTGGTACCCGTGGCCGACGTGGGGGGGGATGGCGACCATCTTCGGAGCATGCTCGCCGAGGATGAGGGTCTGGATGCGGCCGGCGGTCGGAGAATCCTCGCGCAGGTCCACCAGCACCACCCGGGCGTTGCCCTGCACGATGTCCCAGTAGTCCCACTGGCGCCGGTGCCAGTGAAAGGCCTTGATCAGCTCGGGCGGATTGCCGCCACGGGCATAGGCGAGGCTGCGGGACATCTGGGCGAACGGCTGATCGGGAAGGAAGGGGCGCCCGTCGTCGTCCAGGTCCCCTCGCTTGAGCTGCTCGATGAAGTAGCCGCGCTGATCGGCGTGCTTGGTGAACGTCTTGACCATGACTCCGTCGATGCGGCCGGTGCGCTGGGCAGCCGGCACACCGTCCATCGACTGGAGGACGCGCCCCATCGATTCGGTGAGAGGGATCCATGCCATCAGCGCAACTCCCCGCGTGAGGGGCCCCCGGGGCCGCCGGGGCCCGTGCCGGCCAGTGGAGTCCCGGAGAACTCCCCCATCCCCACGGGAGCCGGATGATACCAGGGCCGTGGCTGCACCGCAGAGGCCACACGCATCAGTGCTGCCGATCCCCGGTCGTCATTCGGGAAGCCGCGCCGTCAGGCGGCGAGCGACACGGTGGGCGAGGGGCAGCCGGTCGGTGAGGCGGCGCAGGCGCTCGAGCTTCTCGTGCTCCGGACGGAGCCGCGTGACCTCCGCGGTCAGCTCGCCGATGCGCTCGTCCTTGAGCTCGAGGGCGGCGAGGAGCGCCCCGACCTGAAGGCGGAGCAGGCTGCCCTCCTCCGGCGATGGGTCGCCGGTCCCCGGGTGGCGCGCCGAGCTGCAGGGAGGGAGGGGCCGCTCGCCGATCCTGCGCAGAGCCGCTGCGACGGCGGCCTCGACGCGTCCGGGGGCGGGCGGGTCAGGGTGCGGCTCGTAGTCCGGCAATGCCTCCGCCCACTTGGCGATGAAGCGGAGCCCGGAGCGCTGGGCCGCCAGGGCCCGATAGGCGTCGTCGGTGCTGGCCCCTTCGTGGTGGCGGAGCCGGGCGGCGGGAGCGACCACGGTNNCCGCCTCCCAGGCGCTCCGCGTGACCAGGAGCCCGCACCCCGAGCTGTAGTCGACGTCCTGGACGCTCTCGGCGGGGGTCGAGGAGTCCTCCCGGAGGCCGCGGCGGAGGCGGTGGGTGCCTCCGTCGCTCCAGAGCACGCCCCCCACCTCCTGGAGCGTGCCGTCGAAGCCCACCAGGCTGCTGCCCACGGCTCCGATGCGGTGATCGGTGGCGGCCGCGGCGAGCAGGGCGGCGAGCCATCCGGGATCCGCTTCGGTGTCGTCGTTGAGGAAGACCAGGTAGCGCCCGCGGGCGCGCCTGGCTCCCCAGTTGCAGCCCCCGGCGAAGCCGAGGTTCACCGCCGACGTGACAAGGGTGATGTCGTCGCGCGCCTCGATCGGGGCCAGGCGCACCGCATCCGTGCCATTCGCGACGACGATCGTCTCGCGGGGGCACGGCTCGGCAAGGTGAGCGAGCGAGTCGAGGCACCCGAGCAGCAGATCCACCCGGTCGAGGACCGGGATGACGATCGAGACCACCGGGTCCGCCGGCCCGCCCGGGTCGCCCCCAGGGGTCTCCGACACCTCCCGACGATAGCACGCGCCCGTCGCCACTGGCCGCGACACTTGATCCGCCCGGTCACAGGAACGTCACGCGAACATCGGTGAAGGGGACGGGAGGTCCGATGAGAATGGACCCATCAATCACCACGGGACGGACTCACCATGCTGACTCGCCGCCTTGCTGTTTCCGCGCTGCTCTCGGGTGTGGTGCTCTGCGCCACCGCCCTGCCGCCATCGTCGGAAGCGCGGGCTGCGGCGGTGGCCGCTCCCTCGCTGACCCAGGCCCACAACCTCTCGGTCAGCGGCACCGTGCTCTGCACGGGTCAGGGCAAGCCCGAATTGACAGAGCCGTTCAGCTCGGCGGCGGTCGGAGACCTGTTCGGCAACGGTCAGGAGGAGATCGTGGCCGCCTTCTCGGACGGCTACGTCTACGCCTGGTATGCGAGCAACTACCAGGTGGTGCCGGGGTGGCCCAAGCAGGTGGCCGACGGGGTGGCGAGCAGCCCCGCCATCGCGGTCCTTGACGGCGACACCCTCCCCAGCATCATCGTCGACGACTACTCGGGGACGGTGAACGTCTGGAACGGCAACGGCGTGGAGCGGGCGGGTTGGCCCCAGCACAGCCTGTACGGCGCGAGCGGCATCCAGTCCGGCTTCTTCGGCTCGGTTGCGGTGGGCGACCTCTACGGGGACGGCCGTCAGGAGCTGTTCGCCTCCGCCCTCGACCAGCACACCTACGCTTGGTTCAGCAATGGGACCGCGGTTCCCGGCTGGCCAAAGCTGATCTGGGACAGCTCCCTTGCCACCCCCGCCCTGGCAGACCTGCAGGACAGCGGAGAGCTTGACGTCGTCACCCCCTCGGACTCCAGCGGGAGAAACGGCGTGAACGGCGGCATCTACTGGGTCTGGGGGCCGAACGGCCAGCAGCTCTGGTGGAGTGGGGTCAACGAGGTGCCGTGGTCGTCGCCCGCGGTCGCGGACTTCGGCGGCAGCGAGGTCATCGTCAACGGCACCGGTCACTATTACAGCCAGACCACAGGGCAACCCGTCGGACGCTACATCGTGGGTCTCAACGCCAACGGCACGACCCATGCCGGCTACCCGACCGCCACCAACGACGTGACCTTCGCGTCGCCGGCGGTGGGGGACCTGCTCGGCAACGGCGGCAGTGAGGTCGTGGACGTGACCGAGAACGGGACCCTCTACGCCGTCGATCAGAACGGCAACGCGGTGCCCGGCTTCCCGCTGACACTGCCGGGCGAGGGCTCCCAGCCCTTCTCCGCCGGACCGGCGATCGCGCCGGTCGATTCGACGGGTCGGAACGGCATCTACGTCCCCTCGCCCGATGGCCTCATCGTCTACTCGATGGCCGACCTGGGCTCTCCGACGATCGAGCCGCTTCCCGGAGGGGCGACGTCGTTCAGCACTCCGACCATCGCCAACCTCGGCAGCGGCGGCCTGAGCGCCATCCTGACCTCGGCATCCGGAAACCTGAGCTGCGGCGCAACGGACACCTACAACGTCACGGTCTGGACGGTCAACGGCACCAACGCGTCGCAGATGGGGGCGTCGTCCTGGCCGACCTTCCACGGCAACATGCAACGTAGCGGGAGCAACCTGCCGGTCATCGCGTGGCAGGCCCCAGCGTCGCTGG
>PLAX01000215.1:8533-10035 GCA_003135255.1 Candidatus Dormiibacterota bacterium
TCTTCTGGAGAGGCACGGACGGCAACCTCTGGCAGATGTACTACCTGAACGGCTGGCAGGGCCCCGCGAGCCTCGGTGACGGCCCGCTCGGCAACGCCACCCCCGTTCCCATCTCCTGGGGTGTCGGCAACATCGAGGTCTTCTGGGAGGGGACCGACCAGAACGTCTGGGAGGCGTATTACGCCAACGGCTGGCATGGCCCGGTCGGGCTCGGCGACGGACCGCTCGGGACCGCCACCCTGTCGGCCGTCTCCTGGGGCACCGGCAACCTCGAGCTCTTCTGGAAGGGCACCGACAAGAACCTCTGGGAGGCGTACTACGCCAACGGCTGGCACGGTCCTCAGGGTCTCGGCGACGGGCCTCTCGGCTCCGCCCCCCATCCCGTCGCCTCCCAATCCGGCGTCCTCGACGTCTTCTGGGAGGGCACCGACGGCAACCTCTGGCACGCCTGGTACCTGGGCGGCGCCTGGAACGGTCCCGGGAGTCTCGGCAGCGGCCCCATGGGCAGCCAGCCGGAGGTCACCTCCTGGGGCGGCGGCCGGGTCGACGTCTTCTGGGTGGGCACCGACGGCAACCTCTGGCACGACTGGTATCAGAACGGCTGGACCGGGCCCCAGAACCTCGGCGGCACTCCTCTCGACTCCCTCCCCTCCCCGGTGACGACCGGCCAGCCCGGCTACATCGACGTCGTCTGGACCGGGCCGAACTCCACCCTCTGGCACGCCACCTACACGGATACGTAACCGGCCGTCCGCGGTCGCCGGCTACCCGAGGCCGAGACGCTCGATCCGGCCCTCGCGGCAGTCGACGGTCGCGCTCAGGTGGTGGCTCAGCGGCCCGGCGGGCACCGGGGCGAGCGTCGGCCCCCACACCACCTCGTCGTCGGCGACCTCCAGCTCGACGTCGACCTCGTCGGCGCCGTCCTCCCGCCAGTAGGCGGCGGTCACGCAGCGCTCGCCGCCATCCGCCAGCGAATGGGCGGCACGGCCGATCAGGTTGTAGGTCTGCGGGTCGCTGCGCACCGCGTCGAGCGCCTCGGTGTCGAGGTACTCGTCGAAGCGGGCCTGGTCGGGCGTGTCCAGCCGGGCCAGGTCGCCGAGGAGGCGGCTGAGCAGCTCCGAGACCCGGGTGGTCTCCGACGCCCGCACCGCCGCATCCTTGTTCCAGCCCTCATCGCGGGCTGGCTCCACATGGATGAAGGTCATCTCTACTCCCCTCCGTGCGACGCCGCGGCGTCACCCCGGACGCTGCATGATAGCCGAGTTCGGCGTGATCCGGACCGCCCCCCGATGGAGCGGGGCGGTCCCACGGGCGTCCAACCGAGGCTGCGCCCGAGCGCGGCGGGCGGCGTCTCGGGTCGGAGCTCCGCCTAGACTGCCCCGACGTGGAACCCGTCCGGAAAGACCACCGCCGCGCGCGCCGGGCCGCCGCAGCAGGCGCCACCGCCGCCCTCGGTCTCCTCCTCGCGGTGGCGATCGCGCGGCTCAGCCGGCAGGTCCCGC
>PLAX01000063.1 GCA_003135255.1 Candidatus Dormiibacterota bacterium
GCATCGCCCTCGTCGCCCCGCTGGTCGCCCCACTCCGCGAGCCGCAGCTCGGCGGCGTGCAGACCTTCCTGGTCGACCTCGCCCGGGGTCTCGCCGGGCGCGGACACGATGTCACCGTCTTTGCCGCCCGTGGCTCCCGGGTGGACGGGGTGCGGGTCGTCGACACCGGCGTCGACTCCGCCCTGCTCGGCGCGACCCTCTTCCGTCCGGGGCGGCAGGACCCGGACCGGGATGCGGGGGGTACGGCCGGCGGAACGGAGGAGGACGCCGCCGGCGCCGCCTTCGCCGCCACCGTCGCGCTGATCGGGAAGGAGGCATTCGACCTCGTCCACAACCACGCCTTCGACATCCCGGCGATCCGCCATGCCGCGAGCCTCACCGCCCCGGTGCTGCACACCCTGCACATGCCCGCCGACCCCCGGTTCGGGGCCGCCCTCGCAGCTGCCCGGCGAAGCCCCCACCCACCGCTCATCGCCGCGGTCTCGGAGTCGCAGGCGGCATCCTGGCGCGACCTCGTGGAGATCGACGCCGTGCTCCGTCCCGGCATCCCGACAGCGGCGATCCCCTGGTCCCGGGTCCCGACCTCCGACCGGCTCCTCTTCGCCGGCCGCCTCTCGCCCGAGAAGGGGGCAGGGGAGGCGGTCGCCATCGCCCGAGCGGCGGGGAGGCACCTCCTCCTCTGCGGCCCCGCGTACGACCCCGAGTACGCCGCCCGGCTCAAGGCGCAGAGCGACGGCCCCACCGTCGAGCTCCGCCCCGCCCTGGAGAGGACCGCGCTCTGGGCGGAGATGACGAATGCCGCGGCCGTGCTCTGCCCGGCGGTATGGGACGAGCCCTTCGGACTGGTGGCGGCGGAGGCCAACGCCTGTGGAACGCCGGTGGTGGGCTTCCGACGGGGCGGGCTCCCGGAGGTGGTCTCCGAGGGGGTGACGGGGATCCTGGTCGCAGCGGGCGACGTCGCCGGGGCAGCGGTGGGAGTGGGACGGGCGCATGAATTGAGCCGTGAAGCCTGCCGCAGCCACGCCGAGCGTCACCTCGACCTGGACACGGCCCTCGACGCCCACGAGCGAATGTACCGCCGGGCCGCCGAGAACCGGAGCTGAGGGCGGGCGGGCCTCAGGCCGACGCGACCCGGTTGCGCCCCTCGGCCTTGGCGACGTAGAGGGCGTCGTCAGCGCGGTGGACCAGGACCTCGGCATCCTCGCGGCCATTGGTATGGCCGACGCTGACGGTGACCCGGATCTGGCTGCCGTCGTCGAGGGTGAAGGGCGCCGCCGCGACCACCTGGCGCAGCCGTTCGGCCATGACCCGGACCCCCTCCGGCGGGGTGTCGGTGAGCACCGCCAGGAACTCCTCGCCGCCCCAGCGACCCAGGGCGTCCTCGGTGCGCATCGCCTGCTGGAGGCGCGCGGCGACCTCCCGGAGCACGGCGTCACCGGCGAGGTGTCCGTGCTCGTCGTTGACGTTCTTGAAGTGATCGATATCGACGATCAGCACACCCACGGTCCGGTCGTGACGGCGGGCCGCGCTGATCACCGCCCGCAGGTGCTCGTCGAGATGGCGGCGGTTGTAGATGTTGGTCAGCATGTCGATGCGCGACACCCGATCCAGCTCGGCGTTGCGGGCTCGCAGCTCGTCCTGCAGCCACTTGGTCCGGAGTGCGGCGCTCACCCGCGCCATCAGCTCGTTGGCCTCGAAGGGCTTGCGCAGGTAGTCGTGGGCGCCGAGCCGCAGCCCGTTCACCACGTCGNNCCGTCGAGCACCGGCATCTCGACGTCGAGGAGGATGACGTCCGGGTGGTACTCGCGGCAGGCGTCGATCGCCTCCTCTCCGTTGACCGCCTCGACGACGGTGTGGCCGTCGGTTTCGAGCTGGCGACGGAGCACGGCCCGCACCACCATCGAGTCGTCGGCGACCAGGATCGTGCCGTTCACTGGAGCTCCTTGGCGAGCTCGTCAGTATCGAGGAGCAGGACCATCCGCTGCTCCTCGGCCCGGATGACCCCGCAGACCACGGGGTTCTCCTGGCCGGCGGGAGGAGCGGTGATCGCGCTCGCCTCCACCCGGAGGATGCCGATCGCACTCTCGACGATCAGTCCGAAGCGCTCACCGCCTCCGTCCAGGACGAGCACGTACCCGGCGGCACCGCCGAGCACGGAGAGCACGGTGAGGATCTCGTCCCCGTGCCGAAGGACTCCGGCGATCCCGGCCTTGGGAACCGGCAGGGGGGTGATCCCGAAGGGCAGCCGCACCTCCTGGACCCGCTCGATGGGGACTGCCCACTCGCTGTCCGCTGTCCCGAAGTGGACCAGTGTTCTCATGGCTCGGGTGTCCTCGTCAGCCGGTGGTCGATCATGCGGATCAGCTCCCCGATCTGGTAGCCCTCGAGAGCGACCTCGGCAGCCGCGGAACTGCGGCGGAGAGCGGCCCGGGCGACGCTGAAGGCCCGGCGGGCCTGGCGCGATTCGCCCAGGAGCTCAAAGGCCAGACCCAGCTGGAAGTGGGCGATGGCGTGATCGGGGTCGAGGTAGGCGACCTTCCGGAGCGCGGCCACGGCGGCGGCCGCGTCGCCGGACTGCAGACCGGCCTCGCCCTCGGCGAGGAGAGCCGCGATCGAAGGGTCACCGCCGCCCTGGTTCGCCGCGGCCGCCAGAGCTGGCCACTGGGAGGGCGCGGACTCCGCGGGCGGCCTGGAGGGCGTGGAGGGAGCGTGGGCGGAGCCCAGACCGGCGCCCGCGGGAACGGAGGACCGGGAGCCTCCCCGGGCCTCGGCGTGGGTCGCGGCCCGGGCGCGACTGCCGCGCCCGGCGGCGAGGCCCGCCGCCGGTTGGACGGGGGCCTCGGTCCGCTTGGAGGTGCCGCGTGAGCGGTTCGAATGGTCGGCGAGGGGAAGGACCCCGGCCGCCGGGGCCGCCATCGCCGGGTCGGGTTGCCGGTACGCGAAGGCGGTGCCGACCCGGACCAGATGGAAGCGCTCGGTGACCTGCCAGAGGGATTCCGAGTAGCCGAGGAAGACCCATCCGCGCGGGTCCATGGTGGTGGCGATCCGTTCCAGGGCGGCCAGCACGTCGTGGCGGTCGAAGTAGATGAGGACGTTGCGGCAGAAGACCACCTCCGCGCCGGCAGCCTGCGCCAGAGCCGGGTCGCGGATCAGGTTGTGCCGGAGGACCGTCACCTTGGACCGGAGCTCGGGGACGATCTCCCATTGGTCGCCGACCTTGCGGAGGTAGCGGCTGCGCTCCGTCTCGCCGAGCCCGGTGAGCTGCCGCTCCTCGTAGCGCCCGGAAGCAGCCTGGCGGAGGGCACGGGAGGAGATGTCGGAGGCGACCACCTGCCAATCGGCGATGCCGCTCTCGGCCAGCACCATGGCGATGGAGTAGGGCTCGTGGCCCCAGGCACAGCCGGCGCTCCAGACGGTGAGCGGGGAGTGCAGAGTGGGCACGACGTCGCGGCGAAAGGCGGCGAGCTGGGCGGGATCGCGGAAGAAGGAGGTCTCCTGGACGGTGAGCTCGTCGAGGCAGGCCTGGAGCGCCGGCCCCTCAGCGGCGATCTCCTCGACGATGGTCTGGTCCGGCACGCCCCGCTGCTTCGCGGTGTGGTGGAGCCAGTAGTCGAGCCGGTGCCGCTGCGCGGGGTCGAGGCGCAGTCCCACGCTCCGTTGCACGACCTCGCTGGCGGTGTCGAGCAGGATCTCGCTGGTCATACCGGCACCGGTGCGCCGGCGGCGCGAAGCACCGCGGCGGCGATCTCGGAGAGGGGCAGCACCCAGGCGGCACCGCCATTGTCGAAGGCCGCCTTGGGCATGCCGTAGACGGCCGAGGACTCCTCGTCCTGGGCGATGGTGGTCCCCCCACTCCGCCGGAGGGCGAGCAGGCCGGACGCTCCGTCATCTCCCATCCCCGTGAGGATCACCCCGATCCCGCCCTCGCCACCGCAGTCGGCCATGCTGTGGAAGAGGACGTCGGCGGACGGGCGGTGGAGGGTCACGGGCTCGTCGAGCAGCGACAGCCGGTGACCGCGCCGCACGATGGCGTGCAGCCCCGGCGGCGCCACCAGGACCACCCCCGGCCGGAGCTGGGCGCCATCGACGGCAAGATCGACCGGGAGGGTGGACTCGCGGCGCATCCAGCCCAGGAAGCCGTCCACGAAGCCCGACTGCAGGTGCTGGACGACGATGACCGGGCGGTTGAGCCCCCCCAGGCCGGAGAGGACCCGGGCCAGGGCCGGGGGACCGCCGGTGGAGGCTGCCAGACCGACCACGCCGTTGGGGCTGCGCAGGCGCCCCCCGGCGAGAGCGGGGCGCGGCTCCCGGATCACCGGGCGCCGGAGCCGATCGCGGCGGCGCGGCGAGAGGTGCCCGAGTGCATGGAGGCGCTTGCGCAGCTCGGCCCCGACCGCGACGTCCCACTTGGCGGGGTAGGTCATCACCTCCACGGCGCCGGCGACGACCGCCGCCATGGAAGCGTCCCGGCGCTGGTCGGACGGGACCATGAGAAGGATGGGCACGGGGGCGAGGGCGAGGATCTCCCGGACGAGGCCGGGGGCCTGGCTGTTGCTGGAGAGCCCGGACATGTCGAGGCCCACGATGTCGGGGCGATCTCGGCGGACCCAGTCGATGGCCTGGGCGGGGGCGACCTGACCCACCACGCTCGCGTCGCGATCGGCCTCGACGGCCCGCGCGAGCTGCGTGGCCCAGGGTCCCGTCTGCCCGGTGATGATCAGCACCCGCAGGGTGTCCTTCACAGGCACGGGGCGTACCTCATCGGCGAACCGGCTTCTGGGACGCCATCTGCGGCGGCACTGCGCGCGGAGGCCCGCCGCAGCGCGAGCTGGGTGGCGGCCTCCCCCGCCGCCCGGTCCGTGGCGGCACGCCGGAGCGCGCGGCTGAGGGCGGCCCGCCTCAACCCGCGGCCTTCCGCTGCCTGCGTCACCGATCCGCCCCCAGCAGCCGCTCCACCGCGGAGAGGAGAGCCGACTGGTCAAAGCCGCTCTTCACGATGTAGCCGTCGGCGCCGCATTCCAGCCCGCGCCGGCGGTCCTCGTCGCTTCCGCGGGAGGTGAGGATGATCACCGGCAGCGAGGCGAGCGAGGGTTGCTTGCGGATCGCCTCGGTCAGCTCGAAGCCGTCCATCCTCGGCATCTGCACATCGGTGAGGACCAGGTCGGGGCGCTCGTGGGAGATCTCGGCCAGGGCCTCCTCGCCGTTGACGGCCACCCGCACGCGATAGCCGGCGTTCTCGAAGATGGAGCGCTGCAGCTCGCGGACGGTGAGGGCGTCATCTACCACCAGGATCGAGGCGGCGCGGTGCGGGACGGGCTCCTCGTGGCCCCCTCCGCCGGCGGCCTCCTGAGACCGGTCGCCGTTGTCCATGCGGCGGGCCCGCTCGATCAGACCCGCGGCCTCGAGAACGAGGAGGATGCTGCCATCGGGCTGGACTCCGGCCCCGGCCACCGCGGGGAGCCGGGGGACCAGCTCACCGAGGCCCTTGACGACGACGTCGCGCTGGTCGACGAGGTCGTCGACCGTGAAGGCGTGGCTCCGGGTCAGGCCGGCCAGGACCACTGCGGGGCCCACGGCGCCGTTGCCCGTGCCGAGCACCGCGGAGAGGCTGCTGATCGGCACCGGACGGCCGTCCAGCATGGTCATGGCCCGCCCGCCCACCGTCGCCGAGGGCTGCGACGGCAGCACCGCCCGGACCGAATGGAGCGGGATGGCGAAGGCCTGCCCGCCCGCTTTGATGACCAGGCAGCGGAGCGTCGCCATCGTGATGGGCACCGCGATCCGGAACTCCGTGCCCATCCCGGGGTCGGATCGGACCTCGATGCGCCCGCGCACCGCATTGAGACTGGCGCGAACGGCGTCGAGCCCGACCCCGCGGCCGGACACGCCGGTGACCTTGGTGGTGGTGGTGAGGCCCGACCGGAAGATGAGGTAGAGGGCTGCCTCGTCGTCCATCTCGATGGCGCTGCGGTCGGTGCGCCCGGCCGTCTCCCGGACCCGGGCGACGTCGATGCCCCGGCCGTCGTCGCTCACCGCGATGACCACCTCGGAACCGAGCTGCATGGCGTGGAGCCGGATCGTCCCCTCGGCCGGCTTGCCTTTCTGGCGTCGCTCGTCCGCGGACTCGACGCCGTGGTCGACGGCGTTGCGGACCAGGTGGAGGAGGGGATCGGCGAGACGCTCCAGGACGCCACGGTCGATCTCGGCATCGTCTCCCCGGGTCTCGAAACGCACCTCCTTGCCGGTCTCCCGGGCCAGGTCGCGCACGGCCCGGCGGAGCCGAGGGGCGAGTGACATGACCGGGATCATCCGGGCGTGGAGGGCCAGCTCCTGCAGCTCGTTGAGGGAGCGGACGAGGTCGCGGTACTCGGTGAGACCGGAGGGATCGCGCTCCAGGCGCTCCAGCAGGGCGCTCCCGAGGCGGAGGGTGGCGGCTGATGCCTCGCCGATCAGGCGGACCAGTTCGTCGATCCGGTGGACCGGGATCTGGAGCATCTCGGTCGCCGTGGCCCGGGCCGGCTCGGCGTGACCCGCGGCGCCGTCGGCAGCACCGTGCGCCTCCACCGATCCGTCTCCGGCATGGTGTTCGCGGGCCGGTGCCGGGGGCGGCGCGGCCGGAGCCACCGGGGGAGGGGCCGCCGCCGATGGGGCCGGGACCGTCACGTCCGGCGCCGCCGAGGCCCGAACTGACGGCGTGGCCCCGGGCGCTGCCGCCGGGGCCGTCACGTCTGGGCCCGCCGCGGCCTTGTCGTCCACGACGGGAGGTCCCCCGACGGCGATGCGGAGCCGCTGCTCGGCGTCGAATGCCACCTTCTCGTGCTCCTGGCCGGCGACCGCAAGAGGGATCAGGGTGCGGATGGCGTCGACACCGGCGAGCACGGCGTCGATCAGGGCGGTGTCGACCCCGCGCCGCTCCCGGCGCACCTCCTCCAGCAGGTCCTCGAGAGCGTGCGCCACCCGGGCGACATGAGGCATCCCGACCACCGCGGCGCCGCCCTTGATGGTGTGGGCCTCGCGGAAGAGCGAGGCGACCACCTCGGGGGTTGCACCGCCCTTCTCCAACTCGAGCAGCTCGTCGACGAGGGTGTCGAGCCGGCCCTCCGCCTCCATCGCGAAGAGGCGCTGGAAGTCGTTCTCCGAGAGAGACTCCTGGGGGCTCACTGTGAGATCCGCCCAGGGCTGAGCAGCACCGGGATGTCGAGTGCGACGGCCAGCCGGGCGTCAGCGACGAGGTAGGTCTCGGTGGTCCCCTCAATGTCGGAATGGCCCACCGATTCGTTCAGCCGGACAGTGAGAGGCATGTCCGTGGCGACCAGCCCGGCTGTCCCGTGGGGGGTCTCCACCAGCACGGCGTAGGGCTCCTCCATCACCGGACGGAGGCCGAGCAGAAGGCCGGTGTCGAGGAGCGGGACGATGTCCCCGCGCAGGTTGAACACGCCGCGCACCACCGCAGGCGAGGTCGGCAGCTTGGTCACACGCGGATCGACCACCACCTCGCGGACGGTCTCCAGCGAGACGGCGTACGTGTCGCTTCCCACAGGAATCAGCAGTGCGAGCTGTCCCAAAACGACGCGGGGCGTGGACGCGCCGGCCACCTCAGGCCCCTCTCCCCCCGGGTGGCGCGAGCCGCGGATTGGGTGGATTATTCACTGGACTGTCTTCCCCGGGCGGCGCATTCCAGTCACCAAGTCCGGTGCTGGGCCGGGCCATTCGAACGGCCGGATCATTTCACGGGCGCTGTGAAAAGATGGACACGGCCTGACGAAGGTCCGTGACGGGGGTCGACGGCGGGAGGGCGCGGAGGGGCGGAGAGGGCCGGCCCGAGGTGCGCCGAAGGTCCTGGCAAGTGCTGTCGAATTCGCAGTCACGGTGCAGTCGTCCGGCTCAATCAGGGGAGCTGCGGCCGGCCCCGTTGGTGGAAGTTTGGCGCCCCTACGGGGCTCGCCGACAACAGTCACGGAATGTGAGCTGTACTGCAATGCGCTGAACCTGCGGGATTAGGTCGGCGAGGGGCTCGCGGCCCCGCTGGAGGGCAAGCTTTACCTGGAACGGAGCCGGCAGATCGCACCCCCCCCGTCGTTCCGGGTACCGTTCGCGACGTGCACCAACCCTGCCGCCGGGACCGTCTCTGATGCTCGGTCTGGTCTTCGATCCGCGACCGGCGCGGCTCGCCATCGCGGGGGCGCTCAGCCGCCTCGATCCGCTGTGGGCCCTCTCCGGTCCGGGTCCGCTCGGCCTCCGCCGGCTGCCCGATCCCGAGCCTCCCGGGCCCGATTGGGTTCCGCTCGAGCCGACCTTCACCGGGGTGTGCGGCAGCGACGTGACGCAGGCCACCCTGCAGGCGGACTGGGACAATCCGCTCTCCGGGTTGGTCTCCTTCCCCCACGTCATGGGCCACGAGGTCGTGGCCCGGGTCACCGCCCCGGCCGGGACCGACCTCTCGGTCGGGGAGACCGTCGTCGTCAACCCGTGGCTCGGGTGCGCGGCGCGCGGGCTGCCGCCGTGCCCCGCCTGCGCCGACGGAATGCTGCCCCTCTGCGCTCACCAGGGAGAGCCTCTACTGGGGGTCTCGGGGAGCGGCATCCACACCGGGAACATCCGCGGCCTCCCCGGGGGGATGGGCACCCGGATGCACGCCCACCGCTCCCAGCTGCGCCGGATTCCGGATGGCCTGGAGCCCCGGGCGGGGGTCCTCGCCGACCCGCTGGCGGTCGGCGCACACGCCGCCGAGCAGGTCCTCGGTGGAGGACGCCCCGCGGCGTCCGGCATCGTGGGGGGGCGCAGCGCGACGTCCGGCATGGTCGTGGTGCTCGGCGCCGGCACCATCGGTCTGGCGGTCGCCGCCTCCCTGCGTCGCCTGGGAGCTGAACGGGTGGTGGTCAGCGCGGCCTGGCCCTACCAGCGGGCGCTCGTGGACGCCCTCGGAGCCGAGACCATCTCCCACCGCCCGCTGGCTGTGGTCGAGCACGTCGCGCAGGCTACCGGGGGCAGGCTGAGCCGGCCCTGGCGTGGCCTCCCCTGGCTCATCGCCAGTGGTGCCGCGGCGGTGGTCGACGCGGTGGGGAGCACCGCCACCGCGGAGCTCTCCCTGGCGATCGTCCGTTCCGGGGGCCTGGTGGTGCGGGTCGGAGTGGGCCGCGCCCGGCGCACCCAGGCGACCCTGACCTACTTCAAGGAGGTGACCGTGGTGGGGTCCAATGGATACCGCCGCGACGACCTCGACACGGCCCTCGCCATGCTGGCCAGTGGCGACGTCCCGTGGCGGGACTGGCTCACCCACCGCTATCCCCTCGCCGCGTGGCGCCAGGCGTTCCGCACCGCCGCACGGCCCCAGGACCACGCGGCGGTCAAGGTCACCATCGCCATCGGTGAGAAGAGCTGAGGGCGTAGGCTCCGGATCGACTGACGGCGTGGGCACAGACGATGCCGCGAGCACGGGCTCACGGCAGCCGATCCGAAACCTGGGAGGCGGTCATGCAAGAGTGGACTGGGGTCGCCGGCAAGCGGGTGATCATCACCGGGGCGACGGGCGGGATCGGCCTGGCGGCGGCGCGGGAGCTGGCCCACCGGGGCGCGCAGCTCTCGATCGTGGCCCGCAGCGAGTCCAGGGCGGCTGCCGCCGTCGAGCAGATCAGGGCCGCGGGGGGGGCCCAGACGGAGGTCGAGGTTCTCTTCGCGGATCTCAGCTCGCAGGCGTCGATCCGCAAGCTCGCCGCCGAGATCCTGGCCAAGCACCCCAAGATCGACGTGCTGGCCAACAACGCGGGAGGGGTCAACAGCTCGCGACGCCTGACCGAGGACGGTTTTGAGCTGACCTGGGCGGTGAACCACGTCGCCCCCTTCCTGCTCACCACCCTGCTCCTCGACCGGATCACGGCAAGCGCGCCCGCCCGGGTCATCACCACCAGCTCGAGCGCTCATCACGGCGCGCACATCCCGTTCGACCGCATCAAAGCCGACAAGGGGTACTGGACGGGCGGCTTCTCCCGCTATGGTCAGACCAAGCTGGCCAACATCCTCTTCACCACCGAGCTGGCACGGCGGCTGGAGGGCACCGGGGTCACCGCCAACTGCTTCCATCCCGGTTTCGTGGCGAGCGGCTTCAACCGCAACAACGGCGCGCTGATGGCCTTTGGCATGACGCTGGCGCGGCCCTTTGCGCGCAGCACGACCAAAGGCGCGGACACGCTGGTGTGGCTCGCCGACTCGGCGGCCGTATCCTCCGAAACCGGCGGGTACTTCGCCAACCGCAAGCTCAAGCAGCCGAGCTCCGCGGCGCGGGACGGCGCGGCCTCCCGCCGCCTCTGGGAGTTGAGCGAGGAGGAGACGCGCGGCGCGTAACGCCGGCTGTCCGGATTGCGCCGGCACCTCTGGCTCGACCACTGCCCACGGATCGGCCGGCGTGGCGCGTCAGCGCGGAGGCAGCACCCCGGCCAGCTCGTCGAGGTGGGGCGTCCAGTGGAAGGTCCGGTCGAGCATCGCCCGGCGGCCGGTGGCGAGAGCGACGTCGACCGCCGCCGGGCTCAGGGTGGTGATCCGTTCGACGACCTGATCGGCGGCCTCGATAGCCTCGGCCACCGCCGCTTCTCGAGGTAGGTCCAGCCAGAGTGGCATCCCGGCGGCGTTGACCAGGTCGGTATGGGTGTCGGGGAGGGTCTCGATCACGCCGTCCCGGAAGTACAGATTCCAGCGGGCGAGGACGAGGCGATCCCAGAAGGCGAGATGGGCAAGGACGGCAGACGGGGTCCACCCACCGGTGAGTTGCGGGGTCAGGTCGCCGGCGAGCAGCCGCGAGCCGAGTGCGCGAAGGCGTCCCAACTCCATCGCGTTGCGCGTGAGATACGCACGCTCACCGTCAGACATCGCCACGGATGGTGCCAGATGGCGCGGCTCGGCGGAGTGGGGGTCGCGGCTATCGGGCAACGGTGCCTGTGTCCATCAGCAAAGACATTTCGTCACGAACATTTCGTCACGAAAGAATTCCAGAGATGGCGTGCCGCGACCGGGGTCGCCGAGCGCACGGCATGAAAGCGCCAGCGGCCCAGCGGGGCCCGCTGAGACAATCACGGGCGATGAGCCCCCATCCGGCCACCGGCACCGCCGAGTGGCGGCGGCTTCAGGAGGTCCCGCGTGGCCGCGCACCCTGGCGGCACTGGGGCCCGTATGTGAGCGAGCGCGCCTGGGGCACGGTGCGCGAGGACTACAGCGCCGACGCCGACGCGTGGAGGCTCTTCCCCTTCGATCACGCGCGCTGCCGCGCCTACCGCTGGAACGAGGACGGCCTGGGCGTGTGCTCCAGGCGGTTAAGGACATTTACGTCCTTAAGGCCCACTGGAGGTGCGTCCCAAGGTGCTGAGCAACGAGTGAGCGGGGCGGCGCTCTCGGCACGATGCCGGGTCCCGGTCTCCGCAGCGCCCGGGAGGATGAGCCGATGAGCCGGAAGGCGCTCGTCCTCTTCGCGGTCATGTGCGTGGTGTGGGGCATCCCCTACCTGCTCATCAAGGTGGCCGTCTCCGAGATCACGCCGGCCAGCCTCGTCTTTCTCCGCACCGGCATCGGGGCGGTCCTGCTCGTCCCGGTGGCGATCGCCCGCCGCGAGGTGCGGCCGATCCTCCCGGCCTGGAGGTGGCTCATCGCCTACACGGTGGCGGAGCTGGCGATACCGTGGTTTCTCCTCTCCAGCGCCGAGACGAAGCTCTCCAGCTCTCTCTCCGGCCTGCTCGTCGCCGCCGTTCCCCTATTCGGGGCGCTGCTCGCCTGGATCACCCGCAGCGAGCACCAGCTGGACGGTCGCCGCCTAGCCGGTCTCGGGGTCGGCTTCGCCGGGGTGGCCGTCCTGCTCGGCTTCGACATCTCCGGCCACGACCTGCTCGCGGTCGGCGAGATCGGGGTGTGCACGGTCGGCTACGCCGTCGGCCCGATGATCATCTCCCGCAAGCTGTCGCACCTCCCGTCCGTCGGCGTGGTGGCGGCATCGCTTGCCTTCGCGGCGCTGGTGTACGCGCCAGTCGGGATCATCCAACTGGGGGACAGCCATCCGACGGCACGCGTCATCGCCTCCGCGGTGACACTCGGTGTCGTCTGCACCGCGGTCGCATTCGTCCTCTTCTTTGCCCTCATCGCCGAGATCGGACCGGTCCGGGCCACCCTGATCACCTACTTCAACCCGGCGGTGGCGCTGGTTCTGGGGGTGACCATCCTGGGTGAACCCCTCAGGATCGGGGCCGTTCTCGGATTCGCGCTGATCCTGGCAGGGTCCTACCTGGCCACCAGGCGGCAGCCGGCGGCCGTGGCGCCGCCGCCGGAGGCGCGCGATCCGGTGGCAGTGGAGGCGGGCCCGCTGAGCTGAGCCGGTCTGGCCGGGCATGGAGAGGCCGCAACGGTGTCGTTCTCCACACCCTGGGTAGCCAGATCGCTGCCTATGATCCCTGCTGCCATGTCTCGACGGCTCGTGCTCAGCTGCCTTCTCGTCGTGTGCGCGGGATTCGCGGCATTCGCCTTGGTGCACATGTTCCCGCCCGCACCCTATGGCCTGGCCGATGACTGGCGCGTCTTCTACGCGGCGGCCCAGGTGATTGCCCACGGGGGCAACCCGTATAGCCCCACGACCATGCATGTGGCCGAGCAGATGGCCCAGCACTACTCCGCGGTCCAGCCCTCGCTCGACGATTTCACCGATCTGCCCATCGTCGGATTGTTCCTTCGGGCCTTCAGCTGGCTGCCGTACTGGTGGAGCTACGCCGTCTTCACGGTGCTCGGTCTGGTGGTGGCGGGAGCCAGCCTGCGCCTCTGGATCAGCGAGCTCGGCTGGCCCCGGAGTGGTCTGTGGGTGCTGGGAGCCCTCTGCTCATGGCCGCTGCTGGTGGGCGTGCTCTCCGGGCAGTTCGACCTCCTCCTCCTGGGGGCGACCATCGGCGGGCTGGTGCTGATGCGGCACGACCGTCCCTGGCTCGCCGGCCTCTGCATGGCGGCGGTGCTGCTCAAGCCGCACATCCTCTGGCCGCTGCCGATTCTGCTGGGCGTGGCCTGGATCAACGATGCGCGGCGTGTCCAGCAGTTCGCGCTCTCCATCGGCGGCGTCCTGGCAGCCGGCGTGGCGGCGGGGTTCGTCTGGGTTGCCCATGCGGGATCGTTCTTCTCCCACCTGCTCAGCTTCGAAAGCACCGTGACCTCCGTGCAGCCGGACCTGGCGGGGATCCCAGGGCTCGTCGCTCACCTGCCCCACGGCGCCCTTCTGGGCGACGGCTTCGCTGTGGTCGGCGTCGCGGGGGTTCTTCTGCTGGCGGTCGTCAGCCTCCGCCATCCCGCGCTCCGCGCCCTGCCGGACGATCGCCGCTACCTGATTCCGCTGGTGGGCCTGGCCTTCTGGCTGGCCTGCACCCCGTATGCCCACCCCAACGACGACGTGCTCCTCTTCCCCCTGCTCGCCGCCACGGTCGGTGAGAGCGGCCGCCGACTCGACTCGAGGTGGATCGAGGTGGGAGTGATCGGATCACTCGCGCTCATAGCATGCTTCGTGGAGGCGCCGGTCGTGGGGGCCGTCCTGCTCGTGCTCGGCGCTGCCGGGTGGGCCTGGAGATGGGACCGAACCTCGGGGCAAGCCGCCGCCTCACTGGCGCTGGCGGCTGTCGTCCTGCTTCCCGACATCTGGCCGCTGCACGTGGTCCCGGTGTCGTTGACGCCGATCGCGGTGACCCTGGTGTTCATCGCCGGTGCCCTGGAGCTGCGCAGGGTCCTGAGTGTGCCTGGCGGAGCCGGAGCTTCACTCCCTTCCTGGCCACCGCGGCCGGTGGCTCGGCCTCTGCCAGGCAGCTGAGACGGAGACCCGGTGGGTGGCCGCGGGGCGACGGCGAGCACCGAGCGCGGATGCGGCTTGCCATCGCGCCGCCCCGGACAGGTGGTGCTACGCTCAGCACCGTCCCGGGGTGCCAGATTGGCTGAGATCACACCCGAGAACCTGATCTGGGTAATGCCAGCGTAGGGAGGGCTCCGATGTCGGTGGCGCGGTGTCTCACCATCGCCACGTCCGATTCCGGCGGCGGCGCGGGGATCCAGGCGGATCTCAAGGCGTTCGCGGCCGCCGGCTGCCACGGGATGTCGGCGATCGTCGCCCTCACCGCCCAGAGCACGGTGGGGGTGCGGGCCATCCACGAGCTGCCCGCCGACTTCATCATCGCCCAGCTCGACGCGGTGGCCGAGGACATCGGCGTGGACGCGGCCAAGACCGGGATGCTCTTCTCGGCGCCGATCATCGAGGCGGTCGCGGAGTGGCTCGCGGGCACCGACTTCCCCCTCGTGGTCGACCCGGTGATGCTGGCGTCGTCGGGTGCGGTGCTGCTCCGCGAGGATGCCGTGTCCACGCTGGTGCGCCGCCTCTTCCCGCGGGCCACGGTCATCACCCCCAACCTCCCCGAGGCGGAGGCGCTGACCGGCCGCAAGGGCAGCCGGCGGGAGCTGGCCGAGCGTCTCCATGCGATGGGCGCCCCGGCGGTACTCGTCACCGGCGGCCACGGCAGGTCCGCGGTCGACCACCTCTTCGACGGGCGCGAGCACCACGAGATCCCGGTGGCGCGCCACCCCGTCCCGGCCACCCATGGCGCCGGCTGCACCCACTCCGCCACCCTCTGCGCCCGGCTCGCCCTGGGCGACGACCTGCTCACCGCCGCCCGGACCGCCGCGCGTGTGGCGGCGGACGCGGTGGCGTACGGCCTCGTCGAGATCGGCCACGGCGACGGCCCGGTCAACGTCCTCCATGCCTTTGCCGGTGGCTCCGCGGCCCAGGCAGCTCCCCACGTCCCCCACCAGGAGTGATCCCCATGCCGACGCCCACCACCGGCCGCTTCTCCCCCGCCGCATCGCTCCGCGCGATCCGCACCGGGCACCCGCTCATCCATCAGATCACCAACTACGTGGTGATGAACGAGACGGCCAACATCACGCTCGCCATCGGCGCCTCGCCGGTGATGGCGCACGCCCTCGCCGAGGTCGAGGAGATGGCCGGCTACGCCGGAGCGCTGGTGCTCAACATCGGCACCCTCTCGCCGGAGTGGGTGGAGGCGATGGTGCTGGCGGGCCGCGCCGCCAACCGCCACGGTGCCCCGGTGGTCCTCGACCCGGTCGGCGCCGGAGCCACCAGGATGCGCACCGACGCCTCGCGCCGGATCCTCGCGGAGGTGGCGGTCGCCATCGTCCGCGGCAATGCGGCGGAGGTCGCCGCGCTGATCGGAGAGGCGGCGGAGATCCGGGGCGTCGACTCCGTCTCCGCCGGCGACCCGGGCGCGCTGGCGGCGGCCGCGGCGCGGGCTCTCGGCTGCACGGTGGCGGTCACCGGGCCCGTGGACCACATCGCCGGGCCGGGCGGGAGCGCGGCGGTGAGCAACGGCGTCGCCATGCTCGGACAGGTCACCGGCACCGGCTGCATGGCGACCGCGCTCTGCGGCTGCTTCGCGGCCGTCAACCGCGACGACCCCCTCCGCGCCGCGACCGAGGCCCTGGCCGCCTTCGGCGTGGCCGCCGAGCATGCGGCCGTGGATGCGCGCGGCCCGGGCGGCTTCCACGTCAACCTCTACGACTGCGTCGCCGGGCTCGACCCGGAGACCCTCGACTCCGAGGTCCGCATCGAAGCCACCGGCGCGGCCGCGGCGTGATCCTCCACGCCATCGTCCCCGATGTCGCCACCGCCGGCTGGGCGGCGCGCAACGGCGCATCGGTCGTCCAGCTGCGGCTCAAGGAGGTGACCACCGCGGAGCGGGTCTGCGTTGGTCGCGAGGTGATCGCGTCAGTGGGTGATCTGGCCATGATCGTCATGAACGACGACGTCGCCGCCGCCGAGGCGCTGGGGGTCACCGTCCATCTGGGTCAGGGCGACCCCGGCGTGGAGCGGGCGACGCGGGCCGGCATCCGTTTCGGCCGCTCCGCGGGCACCCCCGAGGAGGCCCGCCGCGCCGAGGCCGAGGGAGCTCTCTACGTCGGTGCGGGCGCGGTCTGGGCGACGCCGAGCAAGACGGACACCGGCCCCGCCATCGGCCTGGACGGCCTCCGTGCGATCTGCCGGGCGGTGAGCATACCGGTGGTCGCGATCGGCGGCGTGGACGCGAGCAACGCCGCGGATTGCGTCGCCGCCGGTGCTCGCGGGGTGGCGGTGATCCGCGCCGTCACCGAGCTGCCGCGCCTTCGCGCACTGCTGGAGATCGCTGTCGCGGACGGCGGGGACGGCCGGGCTCGGTGAGGGAGGTGAGAGGCGCCGCGGGGGCCCGGGGGACACGGGCGGAGGCCCGATGACGGAGGCACTCGAGACCCCCGCACGGCCGATCGGGCGGGCGACCGTGGAGCTGGAGGGGGGCACGGTCCCGGTGCGCGAGGGCGTCTACGGCGAGCGGGTCGCCGCCGTGGAGCCGGGCGGGGTCGAGTACATCGCGGAGTCCGAGCGGCACGGCCGGCCGCTGGGCCTCTTCTGGATGTGGGCGTCGCCCAACCTGGAGTTCGCGACCGTCTACGTCGGCGTCCTCCCGGTGGTCCTCTTCGGCGGCGGCTTCTGGCCGACCGCCGTCGCGCTCCTGCTCGGGACCGCGCTCGGGTCCCTCTTCCAGGGCCTGCTCTCGGTGATGGGACCGCGTTTGGGAGTGGCCCAGATGGTGGAGAGCCGGGCGGGCTTCGGTTTCTTCGGCAACCTGCTCCCGGCGGGGCTCCAGGTCCTCACCGCGGGAGCGGGCTGGGTGGCCGTCAACAGCGTGAGCGGCGCCTTTGCCCTCCAGACCTTTTGCGCCGCGGTGCGGCTGCCGGTGCCCGGCTTTGTCCTCGCTCTCGGGATCGTCGTTCTCGTCGAGATCCTGGTCGCCTTCGCCGGGTACAACTTCATCCACGCCATCGAGCGCTGGGTCTTCCCCTTCCTGGCCGTGGTCTTCCTGGCCTGCACCGTGATCATCTTCCTGCACGCCCGTCCCGGAACCGGGTTCGACGCGGCGGCGTCCGCAGCCGGGGGCGGGCCGGTGGGGGCGTTCATGATCGCGGTCTTCTTCGCCTTCGCCTACGCCGCCAGTTGGAACCCGTACGCCTCCGACTACAGCCGCTACCTGGCTCGGGGCACCAGCGGGCTGCGGATCGCCCTCTCTTCCGGACTGGGACTGCTCGTCACCTGTGGTGTGCTGGAGGTCGCGGGAGCGGCGCTGGCGACGGTCGCGGGGACGCGATGGGGGCTCACCGACATCCCCA
>PLAX01000162.1 GCA_003135255.1 Candidatus Dormiibacterota bacterium
AGCTCGCGCCCCCGGAAGACGATGGTCAGCTTGACCTTGTCCCCATCCTCCAGGAAGTGCTTGACGTAGCCGAACTTGGTCTGGAAGTCGTGCTCCGAGATCTTTGGCCGGAGCTTCATCTCCTTGACGGTGATGACGTTGTGCTCGCGCCGGCTCTCCTTCTCCCGCTTGAGCGCCTCGAACTTGAACCGCCCGTAGTCCATCAGCCGGCACACCGGGGGTTGGGCCTGCGGGGCGACCTCGACGAGGTCCAGCTCGCGCTCGAGGGCGAGCTGCTTTGCCCGCTCGATGGGAACGATCCCGAAGGCCTCTTGGGTGGTGTCGTCGAAGAGTCGGACCATGGGCAACCGGATCTGGTCGTTGACCCGCAGCTCTCGGAATGCGATGGGGGGGGACCTCCCGAAAAACCGGCTGAAACAAAAAACGGATAGCTTCCGCTATCCAGGCTGGGTCGGCTGGACCTTCAAGGCGGACCCGGAAGGTGGGGCCGTATTCACGGACCCTCTTGGCGGCGCACTACGCGTCCAGCGCCGGAGCATACCACGGGGGCGCCGCACGGCCAAACCGGAACATCGAACCGTCGCAGGCCCGCCGCGGGGCCGCCTACGTCCCATTCTCCCCTCCGGGCTCCGGCAGCCTCCACCGGGCATGGAGGAGCAGCTCACGGGCGCCACGGGCCCCGAGTACGGGCGAGGCGATGCTGGCGACCACCTGCCAGCCCGCCGCCCCCACCCCGGCGACGGCGGTCGCCAGGGCGTCGGCCAGGCTGGCGTCGTCGATCGGAGCCGTCGCCCGGCGAAGCTCAAACATCGGCTTGACCAGGCCGACGAGGTCGGCCCGCGGGGCGAGGTGGATGCGGTCGAGCTGCGCGGCCGCGGTGCTCAGGGAGAGGTACGAGACGTCGATGCTCACGACCTCGACCGGCTCGGGGATGAGGACCGGAGTCAGATCGGCCACGTTGGTCGCCTCCAGGTTGACCACGCGTGGGTCCTGGCGCAGCGACCCGAGGAGCTGGCCGTGGCCCGCGTCGACGGCGTAGACGCGCCGCGCGCCCGCCCCCAGCAGGACCCGCGTGAAGCCCCCGGCAGCCGCGCCGACGTCGAGGGCCACCCGGCCGAGGACGCCGATGTCGAAGGCGGCCAGGGCGGCGGACAGCTTGGCCTCGCCGCGCAGGCTGACCGGACGCCGGCGCCGGACCTGCGCGCCGGCGGGGACGCGTGCCTCGGGATTGGTGACGGCGAAGCCGTCGACCTCGATCTCGCCGGTCGCCACCAGGACGGCGGGATCCGCGCCGGGCTCCAGCTCGCCGACCAGATCGGCGAGTCGGCGAAGGCGGCGCGTCACCGCTCTCGCCGAGTCTGCGATGCCGCGCGCGGGTCGCCCCGTGCTCTCAGCTCGGCCGTCGGCTCGCGACCTCGTCGTTGAGCAGGGCGATGAGATCGGGGGCGCTGCGCTGCTCCGTCCCGCCGCGGCGCGTGTCGCGCACGGTGACCACGTCGTCGCCGCGCTCGACGTCGCGCTTGCCGACGACGACCACGTAGGGGACCTTGCGCAGCTCGGCCTCGCGGATGCGCGCCTGCATCCGGTTGCCGGGAGAATCGCTGACCGCGGCGCGGAGCCCCGCCGCCTCGAGGCGCTCGACCAGGCTCCGAGCGCAGTCCATGACCGCCTCGACGTCGTCCTGGACCGGCACCACCTCGACCTGAACGGGAGCCAGCCAGAGGGGCAGCTGGCCCGCGAAGTGTTCGAGGAGGATGCCGACGAAGCGTTCCAGGGATCCGTAGATGACCCGGTGGATGGTGACCGGAGTGCGCGGGGCACCGGACGCGTCGATGTACTCGCAGCCGAAGCGGCGGGGTTGCTGGAAGTCGAGCTGGATCGTCCCCGTCTGCCAGGAACGGCCGATCGCATCCTTCATCAGGATGTCGATCTTGGGCCCGTAGAAGGCCCCCTCGCCGGCCTCGACGGTGAAGGGGATGCCGGCGTTGGCCTCCAGGATGCGCAGCAGCGCGGCCTCGGCGCGGTCCCAGGTCTCCGGGTCGCCCATGAAGTCGGCGGGTCGCGTCCCGAGCCGGAGAGAGTACTCGAGGTCGAAGATCCCGTAGTAGATGCGCGTGATCTCGAGGATGCGCGCGTACTCCTCCTCGATCTGCTCCTCGGTGACGAAGATGTGGGCGTCGTCCTGCATGAACTTGCGCACTCGGAACAGCCCGTGCAGGGTGCCCGAGCGCTCGAAGCGGTGCAGCGGGTCGATGTCCGAGTAGCGGAGCGGCAGCTCCCGGTAGCTGTGACGCCGGAGGTTGTAGATGACGTGGGCGTTGGGGCAGTTCATCGGCTTGAGGCCGTAGGTGGTCTGCTCGTCCACCGGGAAGAGGAACATGTCGTCGCGGTAGTGGTCCCAGTGCCCGGACGTCTCCCAGAGGGCCTTCTCGTTGATGAGCGGGGTCATGACCTCGTGGTACCCGCGGGCACGGTGGTCCCTGCGCCAGAAGTCGATCAGCTCGTTGAGGACGATGACGCCGTTGGGCAGCCAGTAGGGCATGCCCGGGGCTGAGGCGTCGAAGTGGAACATCTCGAGCTCGCGCCCCAGGCGGCGGTGATCGCGGCGCTCGGCCTCGACGAGGCGGTCCAAGTAGGCGGCGAGGTCGGCGGGGCTGAACCAGGCGGTCCCGTAGACCCGCTGGAGCTGGGGGTTGCGCTCGTCGCCGCGCCAGTAGACCCCGGCGACGCGGAGCAGCTTGACCGCGGTGAGGGTGCCGCTGTCCGGGACGTGGGGCCCCCGGCAGAGGTCGATGAAGTCGCCGGTGCGGTAGACGCTCACGCTGCTGACGTCCGGGGCGAGGCGGTCGATGATCGCGACCTTGAACTCTTGTCCCATCCCGTCGAAGAGACGCCGTGCCTCGTCGCGCGGCAGCACCTCGCGGTGATAGGGGACCCGCCGCTTCACCAGCTCGCCCATCCGGGCCTCGATGGCCGCGAGGTCTCCTTCGGTGAGGTGACGGTCCTCGGGGAGCAGGAAGTTGTAGAAGAAGCCGTCCTCGATCGACGGGCCGACGTCGTACTGGGTCCCCGGGAAGAGCTCGCAGACCGCTGCCGCCATGAGATGAGCGGCGCTGTGGCGGAGGATGTCCAGGGTCAGGTCGACCGGGGCCTCCACGGGCGGACCGGCCTCGGCGGCGTCGTCGACTTCCTCTGGCATGGTGGCCGCATTGTACGGAAGCGGCGCCTCCGGGTCACGCGGGCGGCGGCGTGTGGCCCGCAGAGGTCCCCGGACGCCACGAGGGGCGCGAACGGCCCCCGCGCGGCAGAGTCAGACGACCAGGCGGGACATGCCCCGCGGCACGTCCTCGCGGCCCTCGCCCAGGATGTCGATCTCGGCCTCCGGGTTGGCGCCCGACGAGCCCCAGATCTCCAGTGAGAGCTGGTGGGCGAGTGGCAGCACGGTGCGGCGCGAGCCACGCTGCGCCTGAGCCCGCAACCGCTCGAGTCGCTCGGGATCGATGGCGCAGCAATGCACGCTGCAGTACTTGTTGGTCGGCTTCTTCACCGGTTGGCCGCACCCCCGTCGGGCGCACAACCGCACCGCCGGCAGGCGACCTTGAGTCGCATGTCGCACACCCACCTCCATGAGTCAGGCCAGTCTACGACTGCGCTCTGCTCGGCTGTCAACACCCGATTTCAGATCTGCAAGGAACAGGTGTGTGAGGAGTCGGCCGATCGGTGCGCAGGGTGCAAGCGGCAGAGGTGTGCACACTGTGGACAACCCGTGACACCCATCTCACGAGCCTCTCGCCGCTTGTGGGAAAGCTGTTCGCAAAGTCCAGTTGTGACGATTTGACTGCGCATCCGGTCGGGGCCTCCGGCGGCGAGCGCACCGCCGAAGGCGCTGCGCCGACGCTATGCGGACAAGGTGGCTTCCGCAACATCGATTGCAGCGGTTGTGACGTCCGGCAAATGGACGGTGACACACCGATCGCCCACCGGACCCCACGTCCGGCGACGAGGTCGCAGCGCGCGGAGCGAAGCGGGTGTCGTCTCCGGCGGACGTGGGCGCATCAGGGATCGAACCTGAGACCTCAGCGATGTCAACGCTGCGCTCGTACCAACTGAGCTATGCGCCCGCGCAGCCGCGCAGGTCAGGCCGGGATGATACCGCGAGCGGACGGTCCCGCCGAGCCGGCCACCGGATTGCCTCCGCTCAGACGGCGGTGCCCACGCCACCGGCGGCGTGGGGGGCGCGGGCCGTGGCCGGCTTGTCAGCCTGCCTCAGGTCGGCGCTCGTGACCTCGACCAGGAGCACCCCCTCGCAGCCGTGGCAGATCACGTGGAACTGCTCCGGGCGACGGATGGGGCGGGCCACCGCCTGGCGATAACCACAGCACTCACACGTCACGATGGCTCGCATCTCTCCCCTGGCGCCTCCACTCTCCCCGAGCCGGCCCCCCTATGGGCGGCCACCGCTCGCGGAGTTCCCCGACTGTGGCACCGGCGTCGGGCCGAGCCGGGCCTGACATGGCACCGCGACCCGGCCGTTGCACGGCCGTGTCAGGGGCTGGAAGTCGATCCCCCCGATGTCGCGTCCACGCGGCCGGGGTGGTCGAGGACGGCCAGCCGGTTCCAGAAGATGAACCGGAAGCTCAGGCCGGCGGAGATCACCAGGGCGCCGAAGACGTCGACGACGCCGGTGACCGAGTGGAAGAGGTCGACGGCGCCGCCGAAGGCGAGGAGCGGCAGGGCGATGGAGGCGTTGATGACGGTGAAGACTCCGCCGAAGATCCGGCCGCGCGACGCGTCCGTGGTCCCCTCCTGGAGGACCGTGAAGGAGGGGATCAGGATCGCCCCGAGGGCAGCACCGAAGACGAGGGCCAGGAACACCACGGCGGGGATGAGCAGCCCGGTGATCCCGATGTGCTGGAAGACGGGGGGGAGGACCCCC
>PLAX01000038.1 GCA_003135255.1 Candidatus Dormiibacterota bacterium
GCCGCCTGGAGGGCGGCCTGCTCACCGGAGCCACCGGAGCCGGCGCCGGGGGCGGTGGCCGGACGGGTCTGGTTCACAAAGCTCGTGACCATCTGGGTGACGTTGGCCTGGAGCTTGGTCTCCTGGGCCGAGGTGATCTTGCCGCTCGATGCGAGGTTGTCGATCGCCGTGGTCTCGTCGCCCACCAGGGCGTTGATCACCGCCTGCGCGGTCGTGCCGTTGGCCGTCGCCACCTGGGCGACCGTCTGGCCGCCCTGCAGGTCGGTCTCCAGGGTCTGCTCGCTGATGCCGATGGTGGTGGCCGCGTCCTGGAGCAGGTTGACCCCGAGGAGCGCATTCGGCCCTCCGAAGCCGCCCCGGGAATGTGCACCCGGTGAGGGGCTGGTCGTGGCGGTGGAGGTGGTGGCCGCCGCGACGGTCGTCGCCGGGCCGGTTGCCCGCGTGATCAGGAAGCCGCCGACGGCGCTGCCCAGGACCAGCCCGCCGAGGGCGGTCGCGACGGCGGCGCTCCGGCGCAATCCGAGCAAGCGCCCGCGCCGGGCGGATGGCCCGGAGTCGTCGAAAGGGTCGGGTACCGAGCCGTCATCCCCAAGGGACGGCGTCTCGGTGGGAAGGTCTTCGTTCATCACAAGCTCCCAGCTGTGAGCGAGGCAGACCTCGGTGGAGACCGGCCGCCGGCCCGCCCGGGAGAAGATCGGGTGCGGACAGGCACTGACCCCAGAGTGTGGGTGGCCTGCCTTTCGACTTCGTGACACCCAGGCGGCGCCACCACCGTCGCCGGGAGGTCCGGGCAGCGGTGGGGTGGGCGGCCGGCGCTCCGGCTCTTGACAACAGGAATCTCCCGAATTCACAGGGGCTGAAGAACCACCGAGCTAGGCGCGCATCCAGCTCCCGCTCATGGGGAGATGGCACGCACCGCCGCCCTGCTTCTCGAAGTACTGCTGGTGGTACTCCTCGGCCTCCCAGAAGCGCGGGGCTTCGGTGACCTCCGTGACGATCGGGCGGCGGGAGCGACTCTGCCCGGCGAGCCGCCCGAGGACGCGCTCGGCCGTCGCCCGCTGTCCCGCGTCGCGGACGAAGATCGCGGAGCGGTACTGGTCGCCCACGTCCGGGCCCTGGCGGTTGAGCTGGGTGGGATCGTGGATGTCGAAGAGGAAGGCGGTGACCAGGTCCTCGTAGCTGATCAGGGCCGGGTCGTACACCACCTCCACCGCCTCGGCGTGGCCGGTGGTGTGGGAGCAGACCTCGCGGTAGGTGGGGTGCTCGGTGTGCCCACCGGCGTAGCCGACCCGGGTCGCGATCACCCCGGCGAGGTGGCGGAAGGCGTCCTCGACGCCCCAGAAGCAGCCTCCCGCGAAGACGGCCATCTCCCGGGTCGCCCCCCCTTCCGGCTGGCCCGGTGTGACCAAAGGGGTAGCGATGTCAGGGCTTGGGGATGTGGTGTCCATGACCCGATTGTCCTACGGCGGACGCTCCCGCCGGTGATCGGCCGGTCGAGGGGGCGGTCGGCCCGCGCGCCGGTGATACCCTCGGTTCGCCCTAGCTCCTATCGATGACCAGAGGACGAACATGCCCGTGCCAACGAAGCCCCGAGCCCCCAGGAAGACCAGGACGACCACGAAGTCGGCGCCGGCCGGCCGGACCACCTCGACCCGTGGCGCACGCTCGTCGACCAAAGCGGCTCCCGCGCGGCGTCGGGCCACCAAGTGGGTGTACCTCTTCGAGGAGGGCAACGCCCAGATGCGCGACCTGCTCGGCGGCAAGGGTGCGGGTGTCGCAGAGATGACCCGCGCCGGGCTGCCGGTGCCGCCCGGCTTCACCATCACCACCCAGGCTTGCAATGCCTATTACGAGCGTGGCGAGCAGTTCCCCGACGGGATGTGGGAGCAGGTCCTGGCCTCGCTCAAGACGCTGGAACGCCAGACCCGCAAGGGATTCGGCGATCCGGTCAACCCTCTGCTCGTCTCGGTGCGCAGCGGTGCCAAGTTCTCGATGCCCGGGATGATGGACACCGTCCTCAACCTCGGTCTCAACGAGACCACCCTCCAGGGTCTCACCCGTCTCACCGGTGACGAGCGGTTCGCGCTCGACACCCACCGGCGCTTCATCCAGCTCTTCAGCAAGATCGTGCTGGGGATCTCGGGCGACCTCTTCGAGCACGCGCTGGGTGAGGTCAAGAGCAGGCACGGCGCCGCCAGCGACGCCGACCTGAGCGTCGCTGCCCTCCAGGAGGTGATCGCGGCCTACCGCGTCATCGTCCGCGAGGAGAGCAAGGGACAGGAGTTCCCCGACGAGCCCCTCGACCAGCTGCGCGCCGCCATCGGCGCCGTCTTCAGCTCCTGGAACGGGAAGCGCGCGGTCGACTACCGCAACTACAACAAGATCGCGCACGACCTCGGCACCGCGGTCAACGTCCAGTCGATGGTCTTCGGCAACATGGGCGACGACTCCGGCACCGGTGTGGCCTTCACCCGCGACCCGGCGACCGGCGAGAAGGTGCTCTTCGGTGAGTACCTCACCAACGCCCAGGGCGAGGACGTCGTCGCCGGCATCCGCACCCCCAAGCCGATCGCCGCCATGGCCGAGGAGATGCCGACCGTGTACCGGCAGTTCGAGCGCATCGCGAAGCGCTTGGAGAAGCACTACCGCGACGTGCAGGACATGGAGTTCACCATCGAGCGCGGCAAGCTCTACATGCTCCAGACCCGCGCCGGCAAGCGCACCGCCGAGGCGGCCGTGAAGATCGCCGTCGAGATGGTCCGTGAGCGCCTCATCAGCCGCGAGGAGGCGGTCCTGCGGGTGGAGCCGGCGCAGGTCGACCAGCTGCTCCACACCCGCATCGACCCGAGCGCCAAGGTCGAGGTGCTGGCGACCGGTCTGGCGGCGTCCCCGGGCGCGGCCTACGGCAAGGCGGTCTTCGACGCCGACCGCGCCGAGGCCATGGCCAAGGCCGGCGAGAAGGTGATCATGGTCCGGATCGAGACCAACCCGGACGACGTCCACGGGATGATCGCCGCCGAGGGCGTGCTCACCTCGCGCGGCGGCCGCACCTCGCACGCGGCCGTGGTCGCCCGTGGCATGGGCAAGCCCTGCGTCGCCGGTGCCGAGACGGTGCTCGTCGACCTCCCCGGCCGCCGCTTCACCGCTGGTGGCAAGACGGTGTACGAGGGTGAGGAGTTCACCATCGACGGCTCGACCGGCCGGGTCATCGCCGGCAAGGTGCCGACCATCCAGCCCGAGCTGAGCGGGGAGCTCGAGCAGATCCTGGCCTGGGCCGACGGGATCCGCCGCCTCCAGGTCTGGGCCAACGGTGACTACCCCCGTGACGCCGAGCTGGCACGCCGCTTCGGTGCCCAGGGCATCGGCCTCTGCCGGACCGAGCACATGTTCATGGAGCAGTCGCGGCTGCCGATCGTCCAGGCGATGATCCTCGCCAGCTCGACCGAGGAGCGCAAGCGCGAGCTGGACAAGCTCCTCCCCTTCCAGCGCAGTGACTTCTACGGGATCCTCAAGGCGATGGCCGGGCTCCCGGTGGTGATCCGGCTCATCGACCCGCCGCTCCACGAGTTCCTGCCCTCGTTCGAGGACCTGCTCGTCGAGGTGACCCAGGCCGAGACCAGGGGCGACCCCGAGGGGAGCTTCGCCGACAAGCGGACGATGCTCGCCGCGGTGCGCTCACTCCGCGAGCAGAACCCGATGCTCGGCCTGCGCGGCTGCCGGCTCGGCCTCCTCTTCCCCGAGATCATCGAGATGCAGGTGCGAGCGATCATGGAAGCCGCGGTGCAGCTGACCAAGGAGGGGGTCGACGTCCACCCGGAGATCATGATCCCGCTGGTCGGGGCCATCGAGGAGCTGCGGCGGACCAAGGCCTACGTGGTGAAGGAGATCGAGGCGGTCTTCGCCGAGGCGGGGGCCCGAATCCACTACAAGATCGGCACCATGATCGAGCTGCCCCGGGCGGCCCTCATCGCCGGGGAGATCGCGACCGAGGCCGAGTTCTTCTCCTTCGGGACCAACGACCTCACCCAGACCACCTTCGGCTTCTCCCGCGATGACGCCGAGGGCAAGATCATCATCCCCTACGTCGAGCAGAAGATCCTCCCCAGCAACCCCTTCGAGACCCTCGATCGGGGTGGGGTGGGCCGGCTCATGAACA
>PLAX01000074.1 GCA_003135255.1 Candidatus Dormiibacterota bacterium
AGGTCGACCTGCTGCTCGGCATTTGGGCCATCTTCACCCTGGCAACGACCATCGCTCTCCTGACCAACCGCCTGCCCACCCGACGGCTACAGTACGCCATGCTCGCGCTCGACATCGCGATCGCGAGCGGCCTCGTCGACCTGACCGGGGGATTCAGCTCACAGCTGGGCCTCGTCTTCTACCTGGTCATCATCGCCAGCAGCCTCCGCTTCGGCCTGGGCGGAAGCCTCTTCTGCGCGGCGACCATCGCGGCGATCTACCTGGGCATCGGCTTCGCGACCGGCGGCCAGCTCAACGGCTCGACCATCAACCTCTTCGCCGAGCGCCTCTTCCTCTTCATGGTCATCTCACTGATCAGCGGGCTGATCTCCCGGGAGATGGTCCAGAACCGGGCTCGCCAGCTCACCCACACCTACGAGCTGGAGGCGGTCGCCTTCAACGAGCTGCGCGAGGTCGACCGGATCAAGAGCGACTTCATGATGTTGGCGTCGCACGAGCTGAGGACCCCGCTGACCAAGATCAAGGCGTGGGTGAGCCTGATGCAGGACGCCGGCGACCGGCTCCCGGCGAGCGCCCGTGACGAGGGCATCCGGGAGCTGCGTTCGGAGTCCGAGCACCTGGCCCGGCTAACCGACAACCTGCTGGCGATCGCCCAGCTCGAGTCCGGCGAGATCCGCCTCAAGACGACCACCTGCGAGCTGGACACCGTGATCGGCGACACCATCTCGCGCTTCATCGAGTCCGCCGACCGCAGCCGTTTCGCGGTCGACATCCTCCCCGACGCCTCCCGAGCTTTGGCCGACGCCGAACGCCTCTCTCTCACCCTCGCCTGCCTCATCGACAACGCCCTGAAGTTCTCCCCGGAGTCGGAAGAGGTGACCATCTCCACCCGGCGCGACGGGCCCTACGTCCTGATCCGGGTGCGCGACCAGGGCCGGCGCATCCCCGAGGCCGAGGTCGACCGGGTCTTCGCCTCCTTCTACCAGGTGGAGTCCCCGCTGCTCCGGCAGCGCGGAGGCTTCGGGGTGGGCCTCTACCTGGCGCGACAGCTGGTGGAGCGGATGGGCGGCAGGATCTGGATCGACAACACCCGGGTCCGCGGCAACACCTTCGTCATCGCCCTGCCGGGGCAGCTGTAGGGGCGTACCCGAGGGGCGGGAGGCCACCGCCATCTCAGCCTGGTAAAAGCTCGCAACACTCGGGTAACCGAATCAGAGCCTTCGCGATCTTTCTGGTAGCGTCGTGGCGAGCACCAAGCCGTTCTATCGCGGAGGCCATTCCAGGAAACGACAGGATGAGCCCCTTCACGGATTACAGCATTCTCAACCCGGCAGCCTCACTGGGCGGCCGCACCGGGATCGCCGAGGCCACCGTGCTCGTCGTCGACGACGACCCCGCGATGCACGACATCCTCACCGTCCTCGGGCAGCAGCACGGCTTCAGCATCCAGTTTGCCGAGGATGGCCTGGACGGCGTTCGTCTCGCCGAGTCCAGTGACATAGACCTGATCATCCTCGACCTGACCCTGCCGGGCCTCACCGGGTTCGACGTCTGCCGGCGCCTCCGGGCCGCCGGTGTCGAGGTCCCGATCGTGATGGTCTCCGCCAGCTCCGACCCCGTGGACGTCGTGGTCGGGTTGGAGATCGGCGCCGATGACTACATCATCAAACCCTTCGAGGTCAGGGAGCTCGCCGCGCGGATCAACGCCAAGCTCCGCCGTCAGCGGACGACCCAGTCCCAGGTCCGGCCGGGACGCCTCAAGTTCCCCGGACTGATCGTGGACGTCGGCCGCCACGAGGTGCTGCGCGACGGCAAGCCGGTCACCCTCACCCCCACCGAGTTCGACCTCCTGGCGCTCCTCTCGGCCTCGCCGGGTCGGGTGATCTCGCGCTCCGAGATGATCCAGAAGGTCTGGGGCCAGGGCGCCGATCTCGACCTCCGCTCGGTGGACGCACACGTGTACCGGCTGCGCCGCAAGATCGAGCCAGAGGGGCCACGTCCCACCTACATCCACGCCGTCCCCGGGATCGGCTACCGCTTCGAGCGGCGCGGCCTCAACGAGCGCCTCGCCAAGGCTCAGGAGGTCACTCCCGAGTCCAACGGCCTCCAGCCGGTCGCGGGCCAGAGCTGATCCCCTCCTGCGGCGGCCATGGCAGGGTGGTGAGGGAAGGCCCGGACGGCTCCGCCCGCAGCACGGTGAGCAGGCCGGCCATCGGCAGAGGTGTGACGAGGTCTGCAGGGCGGCCTGCACCGCTCCCACCCGCCGGCCGCAACCTGCGCCAGGTTCAGCCCAGACCGCTGCGGCGGCGACGCGGAGCGCGACGGTGGTGGCCGTCCGGCTGCTGAAGCACCCACTGACCCCGCTCGTNNNNAGATCCGATACATCTCTCCCGATCGCAGCGCGAAGTGGTCCACGGGGTTGGTTTCGTTCTCGCGGAAGCCATCCCGGACCAGGCGACGACGCGGGGTCGTATCGGAGCTACTGAAGAGAGAGGGGTGTACGGTCATCTTGATGCGATTATCCGGGGAGGCTCCAACCATCCGGCAGACGCCGGGTCGCGGGCGCGTAACGGTCGGGTCGCCATTCGCCGGCCCCGAGCCACCAGGGGCGCCGCCACACCACTTTCGCAGGCAAGATACGACGGGGCGAATTGGACGCCCACCGCGACCGGATCCGACCAAGGTACGGTGACGTGACATCTGCGACCCCGGAGGTAAGCATGGGCATCGGGATCGCCTGCGTGTCCGGGAAGGGTGGCGTGGGCAAGACGACCACCGCCATCAACCTGGCGGCGGCTCTCGCCGAACGCGGCCGGCGGGTGCTGACCGTGGACTGCGACCCCCAGTCCAACCTCACGAGCGGCCTGGGGCTGAACCCCTACGAGCTCCGGCCCAGCCTGGGCGACGTGCTCATCGGTCGGGCGACGGCGGGCCAGGCCATCGTCGCCACCGAGTGGGCAAACCTGTACCTCCTCCCCGCAACGCCCGACCTCACCGCGACCGAGGCCGAGCTCCCCTCAGGGCTGCACCGGGAAACCCTGCTGCGCGACGCCCTGGACCGGGACGGGACCTCCGCCGCCTACGACTTCATCCTCTACGACACCCCGCCCAACTTCGGTTTCCACACCGTCAACGCCCTGGCAGCGACCGACTACGTGATCATCCCGCTCCAGATGTCGGGCTTCGACGTCCGCGGGCTCAAGGAGGAGCTGCGGGCGGTCAACCTCGCGCGCAGCCGGCACAACCCGG
>PLAX01000156.1 GCA_003135255.1 Candidatus Dormiibacterota bacterium
CCACAGGCCCGGTCGGCGTCAATCGCGGGTGACGCCGCACGGAGCCCCTACCTTACCCCGCCGGAGGTCGCACGCGCGGCGCCGGCGGAGCGAGGACCGCGCCCGGTCGGCGGGACGAGGGGCAGGGGCCGCGGGGCGGAGGGGCAGGACGAGGGGCCCGGGGGCGGCCGAGGGGCACCAGGGCGGAACGCGGCCCGGCCGTGGCCGCCCCGTCACCTCCGTGATGGGAATGTCCCTTGACACGCTGTGCTTGGTGTGTCACATACTTTGGATGTCTCATTATCTGAGGAGTTAACAATTGGCTAAGGAGCCCACCCCCCTCTCCACACGGGAGGACCTTCTTCAGCGTCTGATCTGCATGCAACCCGTGCTCCGGCACCGGTTCCGGGCCACCATCCCGGCGGATGCCCAGGCCAGCATGCGGGAGACCATGGAGGAGGTCACCGCCTCCCAGCTGGAGGCGCTCATGCTCCTCCACCAGGCCGGCTCCGCCGTCTCCATGCACCAGCTCGCCGAGGCCCAGGCCATCACCCCCAGTTCGGCGACCCAGCTGGTCGACCGCCTGGTGAGGCTGGGGCTGGTGGAGCGCCTCCGCGAGGACGAGGACCGGCGGCTCGTCCGGGTGCAGCTCTCCGAGGCGGCCCGCCAGCGCTTCGAGGAGATGATGCGGCTGCACCTGCGCAGCCTCGCCGCGGTCACCGACCAGTTGAGCGACGGCGACCTCCGCACCCTCGTCGACCTGCTCGCCAGGCTGGCCCAGCCGGCGAGCGCGGAGCACCCGGCATGAGGCGCCTCTACTCGCGCCTCGGCAGGTTCGACGTCCGCTTCCGGTACCTCATCGTCGTCGCCTGGGTGGTCATCACCGTGGTCTGCGTGGCCACGCTGCCCGGGCTGGGCTCGGTGGCCAAGGACACCGAGAGCGGCTTCCTGCCGGCCAACTCGCCCAGCATGCACGCGGCCCAGCTGCTCAACCCTTTCGAGAGCTCCACCCTCGCCACCGCCACCCTGGTGGCCTCGCGCAGCGGCGGCGCGCTGACCGCCGGGGACAAGCTCGCGGTCACGTCGCTGGTGGCCAAGATCAAGGAGCTGCCCAACGTCGTCACCGCGCACTCCCTCGGGACGTCGAGCGACGGTGAGGCCACCCAGGCTCTGATCCAGGCCAACGTCCCCCAGTACGGCGGTGGCACCGGGACGACCCTCGTCGACTCCATCCGGAGCGACTTCTCCAAGGTGGGGGCTCCCAGCGGGCTGCAGTTCAACCTGACCGGGCAGCTGGCGACCGCCACGGACGCCGACACCGCCTCGGCCCACTCCCAGAACACCACCCAGCTGCTCTCCGTCCTCTTCATCATCGTCCTGCTGCTCTTCGCCTTCCGGGCACTGCTCGCGCCGCTCGTGACGCTGCTCCCGGCCGGCCTGGTGCTGGCGCTCGCCGGCCCGGTGATCGCCGCCGCCTCCCACGTCGGCGTCCAGGTCTCCGTCATCACGGAGCTGATCCTGGTCGTCCTCGTCCTGGGGGCCGGCACCGACTACGGCCTCTTCCTCGTCTTTCGAGTCCGCGAGGAGATCCGGCGCGGCCTCGCCCCCCGCGACGCGGTGGTGCGCGCCGTCGAGAGCGTGGGGGAATCGATCACCTTCTCCGCGCTGATCGTGATCGGCGCCCTGCTCAGCCTGGTGATCGCGCAGTTCGGCTTCTACCAGGGGCTCGGCCCCGCGCTCGCCATCGGGATCGGCCTCATGCTCCTGGCCGGCCTCACCCTGCTCCCGGCACTGCTCGCCATCCTCGGCCGCGCCGTCTTCTGGCCGAGCAACCTCGAGGTCCGCGCCACCCCACAGGTCGGCTTCTGGGGGCGGGTGGCCGCCACCTTCGTCCGGCGCCCCTTGGTCACCGCGGTCGCGGGGATCGCGATCTTCGCGGCTCTCGCCCTCGGCTCCCTGGGCACGACCACTGCCGGGTTCGGCGACGCGGCCTCGGGGCCGGCGGGCAGCGACTCCGCGGCCGGCCAGGCGGTCCTCAACAAGCACTTCCCCTCCGCCGGGACGATCACCTCGACCGAGGTGGTCATGCACTTCTCCAACCCCGTCTTCGACGATCCCGCCGAGCTGGTGACGGCGCAGCACAGCCTGCAGGCGTCGCCGGGCTTCCGGAGCGTCATCGGGCCCCTCGACCCCAACGGGCCCACCGGGGTGACCCTGACGGCGACGGAGATCGCGGCCCTGCACCAGGCGCTGGGCTGGCCGCTGAACCCGACCGCCCTGGCCGCCCTTCCCCCGGCGGTGGCGCAAGTCGACGGCGCCCTGGCGAGCTTCGTCAGCACCGACGCGCGGACGATCGTCTTCGCCGTGGTGCCCACGGTCGGGCCGGCGGGAAGCCCGGTGGCGAGCGCCAACATCCCGGCGCTGCGCACCGACACGACCGCCGCAGCCCATGCCGCCGGCGCCGCCGACAGCGGGATCTTCAGCCTCGACGCCTTCGCCTATGACGTCGAGAACATCTCCCAGAACGACCTGATCCACATCATCCCGACGGTGGCGATCATCATCGCGCTTCTCCTCGCCATCGTCCTGCGCAGCGGCATCGCGTCCCTCTTCCTGGTCCCGAGCGTCGTCCTCTCGTACCTCGCGGCCCTGGGGCTGGTGGGCCTGGTCTTTGTCCACCTCGGGGGCCAGAGCGGAGTCCAGTTCATCCTGCCCTTCCTCATGTTCGTGTTCCTGATGGCTCTGGGCTCGGACTACAACGTGCTGGTGATGACGAGGATCCGTGAGGAGTCCCATGGGCTCCCGCTGCGGGATGCGGTGAAGAAGGCCATCGGGGTCACCGGAACGACCGTCACCACCGCCGGACTGGTGCTCGGTGGCACCTTCGCCGTGCTCGGCTTCGCGGCCGGAGGCTCAGCGCAGTCCGGGGAGATCCAGCAGGTGGGCTTCGGCATCGCCGCCGGGGTCCTGATGGACACCTTCTTCGTCCGCACCATCATGGTGCCCGCGTTCGTGGTGCTGGTGGGCCGCTGGACCTGGTGGCCATCGCTCCTCTTCCGACGGCATTCCCAGCTCGTTGCCGCCGAGGAGGAGGCCGCATGACGGGAGAGGTCTCCACCTTGAAGATCGAGCGCCGGAGCGTCGCCGAGAGGCGGCGGCTCATGGTCGTGTTCGGCGCTCTGATGCTGGCGATGCTGATCGCCGCCCTCGACCAGACCATCGTCTCCACCGCGCTGCCCACCATCGTGGGCGACCTGGGCGGCCTCACCCAGCTCTCCTGGGTGGTGACGGCCTACATCCTCACCTCGACGATCTCGACGCCGCTCTACGGGAAGATCGGAGACCTCTACGGGCGCAAGCGGATCTTCCAGGGCGCGATCGTCATCTTCCTGGTCGGCTCGATGCTCTGCGGGCTCTCCCAGAACATGGCCGAGCTGATCGGGTTCCGGGCCCTCCAGGGCATCGGTGCCGGGGGCCTGATGGTCGGCTCCCAGGCGATCATCGGCGACATCGTCTCCCCCCGCGAGCGCGGCCGCTACATGGGGTACTTCGGCGCCGTATTTGGGCTGGCCACGGTGGCCGGGCCCCTCCTGGGCGGGTTCCTCGTCGACCACGCCACCTGGCGTTGGGTCTTCTACATCAACGTCCCCATCGGCATCGCCGCCCTGGTCGCGACCGGCCTGGTCCTCCACCTGCCCAGCCAGCGACGCGAGCACCGCATCGACTACCTGGGGGCCTCCCTGCTGGGCGCCGGCGTGACCTGCATCGTCCTGCTCACCACCTGGGGAGGGACCGAGTACCCCTGGGCCTCGGCTCAGACCCTCGGACTGGGACTGGGCGCGGTGGCGCTGCTGGGAGCATTCATCCAGGTCGAGCGGCGAGCAGTCGAGCCCATCCTGCCGCTCAGCCTGTTCCGCAACTCCGTCTTCGCGATCACCAACGCGGCGGGCTTCATCATCGGCCTCGCCCTCTTCGGGTCGATCGTCTTCCTGCCCCAGTACCTGCAGATCGTCAAGGGAGAGGGGGCCACCAACTCCGGTCTGCTGCTCGTCCCGATGATGGTCGGGCTGCTCATCACCTCGATCGTGAGCGGCCAGCTGATCAGCCGGACTGGGCGGTACAAGATCTGGCCGATCCTCGGCACGGCGGTCACCGTCATCGGCCTCTTTCTCCTCTCCACCATGGGCGCGGCCACCCCGCCGATCGTCACCGCCGCCTACATGGTGGTGCTGGGCCTCGGCCTCGGCGGCGTCATGCAGGTCCTGGTGGTGGTGGTGCAGAACAGCGTGACCCAGAAGGACATAGGCGTCGCCACCTCGACGGCGACCTTCTTCCGCTCCATGGGCGGCTCCATCGGGGTGCCGATCTTCGGCGCCATCTTCAGCAACGTGCTGATCGCCAAGCTGGTCACGGACCTCCCCAAGGGATTCCACCTCGGCGGGCTGTCGGGGGGCATCGGCAACGCCAGCCCGCAGGTCCTGGACAAGCTGCCTGCCGTCATCCACAGCGGCGTCGTGCACGCCTTCTCCCAGTCGCTCGGCTCAGTCTTCCTCGCCGGCGTACCCTTTGCGGTCATCGCCCTCGTGCTCGTCTGCCTGATCAAGGAGGTCCCGCTGCGCACCCGGGTCACCCCGGTGCTCGAGGGCGTCGACGAAAGTTTCGGATACTCCGAGGGCGCGACAGAGACGGCGACGGGCACGGACGGTGCCGCACTCAGGCTGACGCCCCGGGGTGATCGCGCGACGATAGGCGACACCAACCCATGAACGGGGGAAGCTGACATGCCGGAATCCCAAGCCTGGCTCGCCGCCGTGCGCAGCTCGCACGACCGGCTGAGGGCACTCGTGGCGGGCCTGTCGCCAGGCCAGGTCACCGCCCCCTCGTATGCCAGCGAGTGGACCCTGGCCCAGGTGCTCTCGCACCTCGGCAGCCAGGCCGAGCTCTTCTGGCTGCTCCTCGATGCCGGCCTCTCTGGGGGCCCGGCACCGGGACAGGCGACCATGCTGCCGATCTGGCAGAGGTGGGATGCCCTGCCGCCTGAGGCCCAGGTCACCACCAGCGTCGACGCCAACGAACGGCTGGTGCGGCGTCTCGAGGCCCTCGATGCGGCCCAGATCGCCGCCTTCAGCGTCTCTGCCTTCGGCAGTCAGATGGACTTCGTCGGCCTGCTGCGCGCACGGCTCTCCGAGCACGCGGTGCACACCTGGGACGTCGCCATCGCCCTCGATCCCGCTGCCGTCCTCGCGCCCGACGCGGCGGCGCTTCTCGTCGACTACCTGCCCGAGATGGCGGCCCGGGTGGGCAGGCCGGCCGCCCGGCCGGAGTCACTCGCGGTGTCGACCACGGATCCCGAGCGCCACTTCACCCTCTCCACCGGCGGGGTCCGCCTCGAGGCACGGAGCGGCCCGGCGTCGAGTGGCTCCCTCCGTCTGCCGGCGGAGGCGCTCCTCCGGTTGGTGTACGGGCGGCTCGACAGGGCCCACACCCCGCCGCTGCAGCTCGACTCCCCCACCGTCACCCTGGACGATCTGCGGAGCATCTTCCCCGGTTTCTGACCCGCCGCGGAGGGTGCCCCCGGCGAGGTCCGGCGTCAGCGGATGCTGTGGCTGTACCGGTGAACGCAGATCGGCGCGACGACGATGATGATCACCATCGCCAGGGCGAAGGTGGTCGCGATCGGGTGCTCCAGCGACCAGACCCCGGAGGGTGGCGGCCCGATGGTGTTGCCGAAGAGCTGGCGACCCGCCGTGACCAGCGCTGACATCGGGTTCCAGTAGGCGATCACCCGCAGCCACGCGGGCATGTTGGCGGGGTCGACGAAGACACTGGAGATGAAGCCCAAGAGGAAGATCGGGATGTTGATGATGACGTCCGCCGCCTGAGCGGAACCCGCCAGCAGCCCCACCAGGATTCCCAGCCAGCCGATTGCGACGCCGAACAGCTCAAAGAGCAGGAAGGCGAGGATGGCGTTGCCGAGGCCGTCCACGGGACGCCACCCCACCGCGAGGCCGCAGGCGATCATCACCACGAGGACGGGGATGCCCAGCAGCAGGGTCGACAGTGACCGACCGATGATGATCGCGGAACGTGCGATGGGCAGGGTCCGGAAGCGGTCGACGACGCCCTCGCTCATGTCGGTGGCCACCGCCACGGCGACGTTGGCGGCGCTGAACAGCACCGACATGGCGAACAGGCCGGGCATGAGGTAGGAGCGATAGTTGCCGCCGGGGACGGCGATCGAGCTGCCGAAGACGTAGCCGAAGAGCACCACGAACATGACCGGCATGAGCAGGGTGCCGAAGATCACGTCGGGCTGGCGCTTGCCCCGGATCAGGAACCGCCGGGTGGCGGTATAGGCGTCGAGCAGGCCGTCGCGCAGCTGCCGCTCGGCCCGCACCGCGGTGTCGCTCATGCTCCGCGTCCCCCCGCGCTGGCCGAATGCACCCCCGGATGGTGGGAGTGGTCGGTGACCGTGCTGAACACCTCGTCGAGGCTGGGGTGCTCCAGCCCGACCTCGTGGACGGGCACGCCGAGGTCCCGAAGCCAGACCACCACCTGGTCGAGACTGGCGAGGCCGTCGCTGGCAGGCGCGCTCACCGACCTTCCGCTCACCTCGGCTCCCTCACCGAGGAGCCGCCCGACCTGCTCCAGCGCCGCGGGGTCCGCCTCCGTGAGGGTGACCCGGATGAACGGCCGTCCGATCGACGCCTTGAGCTGCTCCGGCGTCCCCTCGGCCACGACCAGGCCGCGGTCGATGACGACGATGGTGTCGGCGAGCCGGTCGGCCTCGTCCAGGTACTGGGTCGTCAGGAGCACCGTCGTTCCCCCGGAGACCAGGCTGCGAATGGACGTCCACATCTCGGCGCGACCGACCGGGTCCAGGCCGGTGGTGGGCTCGTCGAGGAAGAGGACCTCCGGGTGGTGGATCAGGCTGGCGGCGAGGTCGAGGCGGCGCCTCATCCCTCCGGAGTAGCGCTTGACCAGCTGTCTGCTCGCACCGACGAGGTCAAACTGCTCGAGCAGCTCCCCTGTGCGCCGGCGGGATATGGCCGCCCCGAGATGGCAGAAGCGCCCGATCGTCTCGAGGTTCTCCGCCCCGGTCAGCAGCTCGTCCATCGTCGCCGTCTGGCCGGTCACGCCGATCCTGGTCCGCACCAGGGCCGCCTGGCTGGCGACATCGAAGCCCGCCACCTGGGCACGCCCACCTTCGGCGGGGAGCAGGGTGGTGAGGATGCGGACGGTGGTCGTCTTCCCGGCGCCGTTGCGCCCCAGCAGGGCGCACACGCTGCCCGCCGCCACGTCCAGGCTGACGTCCACCAGGGCCTTGGTGGGGCCGAACGCGCGGGCCAGGTGCTCGGCCGTGATGGCGGGGGCAGTCATGGCACCTCCATTCTTTTGATATTTACTCCCAGATGATGGTAACAGTCCATAATTGTGGATATCAAGAGGTAGGCACCACTCGAATCCAGATTGTGGGCAGAGGGGCGGGCGCAGCGCCCGGAGGCGCTTACCCCGGTTCGCGGACCGAGCTGCTCACCGAGCCGGTCACCACCCACGACGGCCGCCACTACCCGGCGTTTGGCGCCCCCATGCACCCCGGCTGCCTGCAACGTCCCCGCCTGCCATTCGCCATCGCGGCGGGAGGCCCCAGGGGCATACGACTCGCGGCGCGCTTCGGCACCACCTGGGTGACCGAGGGACCGCCCACGCCGGACGGAAGCGCGCTCGGCGTCGCAAGCTCCCTGCCCGGCCTCGCCGCCGAGCTGGAGCGCATCGACGCCGCCTGCGCCGAGGTGGGCCGCGATCCCGCGACCCTGGGGCGCCTCCGCTGCGTCGGGAGGCGGAGTCGAGGGGAAGGCGGAATCCCCCTGAACGGGGCCGGCCCTGGCAAGGGGAGGCTTGCCGGAAACGCACGACTGTGACTCCCCTCCCCCGCCAGGAGCGTTTCAGTCGCGACGGAGGCGCCGTCCCATCACTGCCAGCCGCCGACGTTCCAGCCGAGCGTGTACATGGCCGGCGAGCTGGGGACGCTCGTCCAGCCCCCGTGCGTTCCCGCCACCTCGTAGTAGTAGGAACTGGGAATGATGGCGATCGCGTACGGAGCGCTGCCGCTCGCCATCCCGACGGTCCGGGTCACCGTGTAGCTGCTGGTGGCGATGACGCTCACGCTGGGGTCGTAGAAGTTGGCCACGTACACCGCCGCGCCGTTCGGGGTCACCGCCATCCCGGTCGGATCTCCGGTCTGGCCGACCGCTGTGGTGGAGGCGGCGAGAGTGTCGGCGCTCACGTCGATCAGGTCCACCTTGTTGTTGTCGTAGTCGTTGACATAGAGCTGACAACCGTTCGGGGTCAGAGCCAGGGCGTTGGGCGCAGCGGGGCCGAGAACGCCGCCGGGGGGCAACGCGAAGGTCGTTGCCACCGCGTCGTTGCTGGTGGTGATGTCCTCCACCGACCCACCCCCGAAGCTGGCCACGTAGACCTTGGCGCCGTCCGGGGTGACCGCCAGGATGTTGGGATCTCCACCGTTGGGCACGAAGCCGTCGGTGTCGGCCAGGCTGGGCACGGCGATGGTCGCGCTCACGGTGTCGCTGGAGGTGGTGATGTCGTCGATCTGGCTGCTGCCCTCGTCCGCCACGTAGACGTGACCGGAGTTGGGGGTCACCGCCAGCGCGATGGGGATTCCGGTGGTACCTCCGACCGCGATGTTGGTGACGACGTCAGTGGAGGTGTCGATCGCGCTCACCTGGTGGGCACCGTAGTCGGCGACAAAGACCTGCGCCCCGTTGGGCGTCACCACCATGGCGGTGGGGTCGCCCTGGGCCCCCACCGTGATCGCGCCTCCCAGGGTGGAGGTGGCGAGGCTCAGCGGGTAGACGCGGGCGTTGGCCGCATCCACGATCCAGGCCGTGGTCCCCGCCGGGTTCACCGCCACCGCGTTGGGCTCCGACGGCGTGGCTCCCACTGCGGGGATGCTCACCGTGCCGGTGACTGCGCCGGTTGCGGTGGAGACGATCTGCACCTGGTGCGCCGCGCCCTCCGCGACGATCAGCTTGGTTCCGTCCGGGGTCACTTGCAGTGCGTTCGGCTCCTTCCCAACAGGCCCGCCGAGAGTCACCGTCGCGACGGCGTAGGTCGAAGTGTCGATGCTCAGGGCGTTGCTCCCGCTACCCGAGGCAACGACGGCAAGCGGGCTCGCCGCGCCGGAAGGGTTCGTGTCGGTGTACGCCGTAGGAGGGGGGGTGCCACTGACGGTGCCGGCGGTGCTGTAGGGGCCAGAGGAGCCGGCGGAGCGCAGGACGCTGTAGCCGGCGACCAGGTAGTTGCCGCTGCCGTCGAGGGCCGGTGAACCGGTCCAGCTGCTGGTCACATTGGTCTGCTCTGCGCCGCCGGCACAACCACCATTGCTGACCGCCAGGCCACCTGGGGTCGGAAGTGTTCCGGTCTGGAAGCTCCCGGGCCCCGCAGTGGTCGAGTCAGTGAACATCGCGAAGGCGACCCCGCACTCTCCGAGGGCGAGGACCGCCACGCCCGCTCCCAGCAGCAACGCTTTCCGCCGGCTGCCAAGAAGAGGAATCATCTGCGCTCCGCCCGCCAGACGCGTCTCAGTGCTTCCCAGACCACGATCCCGATGACGACCAGCAGCGCCAGGAGGTGGATCCACGGGTAGGTGGCCCAGATGGCCACGAACCCCGCGGAGGGGAGCACCCAGCTCACCTTCCAGGCCGACTTGCCCTCGAGAATGGCGGTCCACTGATCGGGGGTGTTGTTGTCGTCGCCCTGGGTCCGGATCTCGACCTTGTCGCCGTGATGGACCACCTGGATGATCCGGTGGACCACCACGATGCTCGGATCGTACGGGGGGTGGAAGGCGAGCACCTGGCCGGCCGAGACCTGGGAGTCCGGCTCGGAGACGGCGAGGAGGACGTCGCCCGGCCGCAGCGTGGGCGCCATCGACCCGCTCAGCACCACATCCAGCCGGCACCAGTCGAAAGCCGTGCCGACGACGACCAGGACCGCGAGGCCAAGACAGACCAGCACGAGAGCCTCGACGGCCACGTGGACCCGGGAGCCGAGGTGGCGAGCACCCCTCCTCGTCGGGGCGGTCGCCGTAGAGACGGCCACCCGGACGGGGCCGTTCTCAGCCGCCTCGTCCCCCTCCCGCGGCACCTCAGCCTTCATGACGTTCCAACCTCCGGAAACGCGTTGAGGGGAGCGGTGGGCCCGCTCCCCTCAGCGATCCGTTCTGCCTCGGTTACCTGCTGGTCCCAGCCCGCTGCGTGGCGGTGAAGTTGTAGGTCAGTGTCGAGGAACAACCCTCGAGGTTCTCGTTCGCCGAGGTACCATCCACCTTGCCGCTGCAGAGCGGTTGCTGGGTGATGTTGCCAGGAGCCCCCGACGGGAAGCTGAAGGTCATCACCACGTAGTCCTGACCGCCCGCGGTCAGCGAGTTGAGCGGGGTCAGGCTGGCGGCAGTGGTCTCCAGCGTCGCGACCGGGGTGTTCGCCAGCACCGTGGTGACC
>PLAX01000012.1 GCA_003135255.1 Candidatus Dormiibacterota bacterium
TGGCCTCGTGGTGGCCAACTGCAGCGAATACATGTTTCTCGACGACTCGGCGTGCAATCTCGCGTCCATCAACGTGCTCCGCTTCCTCAACGAGGACGGCAGCTTCGCCATCGACGACTACCGCCACGCGGTCCAGATGACCATCACCGCCCAGGAGATCGTCGTCAGCCCCGCCAGCTATCCTACCGAGAAGATCGGAAAGAACAGCGAGGCCTTCCGGCCGCTCGGGCTCGGCTACGCCAACCTCGGCGCCCTGCTGATGGCCAAGGGCATCCCCTACGACTCCCCGAAGGGCCGCGATCTCGCCGCCTGCCTCACCGCCATCCTCACCGGCGAGGGGTACGCCCAGTCGGCCCGGATCGCCCGCGAGGTGGGCTCCTTTGACGGCTACGCGGTCAACCGCCAGCCGATGCTCCGGGTCATGGCCAAGCATCGCGAGGCCGCCTACGCAATCCCCTCCTCCACCGTCGACGCCGACCTGCTCGCGGCCGCCCGGGCCACCTGGGACGAGGCTCACGAGCTGGGCGCGCGCCACGGCTACCGCAACGCCCAGATCTCTGTCATCGCGCCGACCGGCACGATCAGCTTCATGCTCGACTGCGATACCACCGGTGTCGAGCCGGACATCGCCCTGGTCAAGTACAAGAAGCTGGTCGGCGGCGGCATGCTCAAGATCGTCAACAACACCGTGCCGGCCGCGCTCAAGCAGCTCGGCTACGGCGAGGGCGAGGTCGCCGACATCGTGGCGTTCATCGACGCCAACGACACCATCGAGGACGCACCCAAGCTGCGTGACGACGACCTCCCGGTCTTCGACTGCGCCTTCACCCCGCGTAATGGCAAGCGGTCGATCGCATGGCAGGGCCACGTCCGGATGATGGCGGCCGTCCAGCCGTTCGTCTCGGGAGCGATCTCGAAGACCGTCAACATGCCCAACGACTCCACCGTCGAGGACGTCGAGAAGGCGTACATCGACGGCTGGAGGATGGGCCTCAAGGCGCTCGCCATCTACCGCGACGGGAGCAAGCGGTCCCAGCCACTGGCGACCTCGATGGACAAGACGACCGGCGAGAAGGTGCGCATCGTCGAGCGTCCGCTGCGCCGCAAGCTGCCCGCCGAGCGCCAGGCGCTGACCCACCGCTTCGAGATCGGCGGCCACGAGGGCTACATCACGGTCGGCCTCTACGAGGACGGCACCCCGGGTGAGATCTTCGTGAAGATGGCCAAGGAGGGGTCGACGGTCTCGGGGCTCACCGACTCCTTCGCGATCGCGGTCAGCTTCGCGCTCCAGTACGGGGTCCCCCTCGACTTCCTGGTCAACAAGTTTGCCCACATGCGCTTCGAACCGCAGGGCTTCACCCGCAACCCGGAGATCCCGATCGCCAAGTCGATCGTCGACTACATCTTCCGGTGGCTGGGCTCCCGGTTCCTGAGCGCGGAGAAGCAGACCGAGATCGGCATCATCCGCCGCGATGCCGAGGAGACGGAGACCACCCCCGCGGTCGAGGGCCCGGCCAACGCCGCCCAGGTGCTCATGTCGCTCGGCCTCGAGCCGATCTCACCGACCAGCACCTTCCAGAACCAGGCCGACGCGCCCTCGTGCAGCGAGTGCGGCTCGCTGATGGTCCGCTCCGGCTCCTGCTACAAGTGCCACAACTGCGGAGCCACCTCCGGCTGCAGCTGATGCCCTTCGCGCAGGGATCGGTCGTCTGCTCGTACTAACAGGGGCTGAATCACGAGCCGTCCCGCAGCTCGCCCAGGCGCTCCCGGGTGAAGTGGATGTCCTCGAAGCTGACGACGCAGCCGTCACCGGTCGGTGACTGCGCCTCGAAGCCGATGGAAGCGGGCGTGGACGTGTCGTCGATGGTGAAGAAGCGGATCATCCGCCATCTCCTGCCGTCGAGGGAGGCGTGGTAGGCGAAGGCGTGATCCATGCGGGAGACGCGCAGCCACACCGTCCGGCCGTCGACAGCGAAGGCGTTGGCGTCATCTGAGACGCCGCGGGCGACCACGGAAACGATCATGGGTTCACCGTCGGGGGAGTACTCGAAGCAGAGCTTGCCCCAGTGACGGTCGTCGATCCACAGGAGCAGCACGCCGGCGTCGTAGGTGGAGGCGAACTCGGCGGTGACGCGTGCGCTGAGCTGGAAGTCACCATCCGGGGGGACGCCGAGCAGGGTCGCGGCGTTGAGCATGGACTCGGCGTTGAGCTGGGTGTCCGCTCCCGGGTCGATGAAGATGTCGCTGTGGGCGTCCGCTCTGGCCGTCACCGTGGCGGTGGCCTCGTCGATTGTCCACACCTCGCCGGATGACGGCGAGAGGGTGAAGGGCAGTCCCGGCACCTCCCAGGCAATGGTCATCTCGTGCCCTCCAGTGGTCTGATCGTTGGAGTGCGTCGTCGTGGCGAAGACGTTGTGATCAGATGGTACGGGTCGCACTATCAGGAGGAAGGGGTCGGCGGGAGGATCTCGAAGATCTCCCCATCACTGGTGGTCTGGTAGGGCACCAGGTGAAGGGCGGCCTGCAGCTGCCCGGTGCTGGGCAGGTACCACCTGGCATCGCCGTTCCAGAGCACCAGCCAGCCCCCACCCTGCCGGCTCACCACGGTCTCGATCTGATCCATTTCGGCACCGTAGCCGGCATTGCGAAGCCCCGACTTGGCGATGACCAACCTGGGCTCGGCGATGGTGCCACGCCTATCGCGGAACCACACGAAATCGGGGGCGTTGGTCACCACGAGGGGGCCCGCCGGCAGACGATTCAGGGCCGCGAGAGTCGGCGATCGGTCCCAGGATGGGGACGTGTACCCGAAACCGGCGCTCAGCGTGGGGATTGTCTGGAGGCACCAGGACGCCGATATCGCGCCCAGCGCCAGCATTGGCACCCCCACACCGAGCTGGAGACGCGGACGCCACCCGGCGGACCAGCGCCCCAGCTGCACGGCGACGAGGACCACGGAGAGCGCGTAGATGGGCGATAGGGTCCGGTAGTCCACGGAGAGCGAGACGTCGAAGAGGAATGCGGTTGCCACAAGCACCGCGACATAAGCCCCGATGGCGCTGCCGATGAGCGGTGAGCTCCGGTCAGATCCCCACCGGGTGCGCCGGCCTCTCAGCGTGATCGACGCGAGGGCTGCAGCGACGAGCGTTGCCAGGATGGCGCCACGCAGCCATGGCACAGGGGAGAGGTAGTCGAACATCGTCTCGATCGCGGACGTCAGCATCGCCGCCGATGGGGGATGCCACCCCGCTGATCGCGAGAAGCCGCTCGATTGGAGAAAGTCGTGAGCCGACCATGCGGCCACGGGCAGGAGGGCGACGGCGGTCCAGCCCACTCCCAGCAGCGCCCGTCGCGGTCGTGACCCGGACATCAAGACGGCGACCAAGCCCACCGGGACGAGCGCGATCGCCGCGTAGCGGTCCATGATCGCCGCGCTCGCCACCAGCGCAGCGGCCAGCAGCAGCAGAGATCGAGGCGCCCGCACGTACTCCGCGAGTAGCAGGACGCAGCCCAGGACGAGCACCGTTCCCATGCATCGCTCCAGACCATGGAGCTGACCAGGATCAGGTTGGGACTGAACAGTGTCGCCAGGGAGGCAGCGGCCGCCCACAGCCATGACCTCGACATCCGCCAGACCAGAAGCCCGGTGAGCGCGACGATCAGGGCGAACGCCAGAGCGTTGAGCAGGCGCGTGACATCGAGGCCGCCTCGCCCTGACACCATCGAGCCGAGAGCGATCATCGACGGGAAGAGAGGGGGGAAGTTGGTGAGCGGCTCGGACTGCCGACCGACGACGTCGACCGGCGGTGGCTCGTTGTAAGAAGCGTAGGGAAGGGTGACCCCATCACCACGGACAATCGACTGGGCTGCCGCGAGGTAGTCGACGGAGTCACGGCTGACGCCATCTCCGCCACGGGTTGCCTGCCAGACCTCGAGAAAGGCAACGGCCGCAGCCAGGACAAGGAGGGCCGCGATCAGGGCTCGACCACGGTGGTGCCGGAGCCACGACTCCGCCCTCTTCCGAATGGGGCTCCGACTGCTGTCCATGACTGATCGCGCAGAAGATGCTCGCAAACGGCAGAGGCGGGGGCGAGGGGATGGCCGGATCGGCGCCTCGGCGCTGGCTACACTAGCCGCCGACATGACCCTGCCCGCGACCCCCGCCTCGCGCCCACGGGGAGCGGCGAAGCCGGGTACCGGACCACGCGTCGAGGCCGTGGAGCTGGTGCGGATCGCCATCCCCCTGGTGGCGCCCTTCCGCACCTCGTTCGGCGTCCAGACGGACCGTGACGTCCTCCTGGTCCACCTCCTCGGCGAAGCCGGGGAGGGTTGGGGCGAGTGCGTCGCCATGGGCGAGCCCGGGTACTCGTCCGAGTACACCGAGGCGGCCGAGCAGCTGATCGGGCAGCGCCTCCTGCCCCGGCTGCTGGCCCGCGAGCGGGTCACCGCCGCCGAGCTGGGGGACCTGCTCGCGTCTGTCCGGGGGCACCGGATGGCCAAGGCGGCCCTGGAGATGGCCTGGCTGGACCTCGAGCTGCGGGTGGCGGGCAGGTCACTGGCGGAGTACCTGGGAGCGGTGCGCACCGAGGTGGACTGCGGCGTCTCGGTGGGCATCACCGACACCACCGAGGAGCTGCTCGAGACGGTGGCCGGCTACGTGGACGAGGGGTACCGCCGCATCAAGCTCAAGATCGAGCCCGGCCTCGACATCGACCGGGTGCGGGCGGTGCGGGAACGGTTCGGGCCCGAGATGCTGCTCCAGGTCGACGCCAACGCGGCGTACACCCTAGAGGACGCGGAGCACCTCGCCCGTCTCGATGAATTCGACCTGGTGCTGATCGAGCAGCCCCTGCCGGAGGAGCAGCTTCTGGGTCATGCCAAGCTGGCGCGACGATTGCTGACGCCGATCTGCCTCGACGAGTCGATCCTCTCGGCGACGGTCGCCGCGGAGGCGATCGAGATGGGGGCGTGCAGCATCGTCAACATCAAGCCAGGTCGGGTCGGCGGCTACCTGGAGGCGAAGCGCATCCACGACGTCTGCGCAGCGCTCGAGGTCCCCGTCTGGTGCGGCGGCATGCTCGAGACCGGGATCGGCAGGGCCGCCAACCTGGCCCTGGCGGCGCTGCCCGATTTCACCCTTCCCGGCGACACCTCGGCGTCCGGCCGCTACTTCCACGAGGACATCACCGCGCCCTTTGTTCTGCACGACGGCCGGCTGCGGGTGCCCACGGGGCCGGGGCTGGGTGTCGAGGTGCGGCGGGACGTCATCGACCGCCTGACCACCCGGCGCTCGGTGGTGCGACCGGGATGACGGAGCCGGAGACGGGAGCAGCCAACCTGGCGCTCTCGGCGGCGATGCGTGCCGGCGTGACCGTCGATGAAATTCACGAGATCGACGAGCTCGTCGAGCTCAACCGGGTCATCGACGCCGTCTGGCACCGGGAGGGCGACGCCGTCGCCATGGAGATGCTTCGGGCGCTGGCCCACAGCGGCAACTGCATCCTGGCCGCACGGTCGGGGACCGAGATGGTGGGTGCCACCGTCTCCTTCCGGGGCATCCACGAGGGTCGGCCCACCCTCCACTCACACATCACCGGGATCGTCCCCGGCTCCCAGCTGCGCGGGGTCGGTCTGGCCCTCAAGCTCCGGCAGCGCGCCTGGGCCCTGGCCAACGGGATCGAATCGGTGACCTGGACCTTCGATCCGCTGGTCGCCCGCAACGCCCACTTCAACCTGACCAAGCTCGGAGCCGAGGCCGGCGAGTACCTGGTCGACTTCTACGGCACGCTCCACGANNTCCTGCTCCGGGAGGGCGCCCCTGTGGTCCTGGACATCGACGCCGGCGGCCGCCCTCTGCTCGCCGGCCTGGCGGCGTGGGCGGAGACCGCCCCGGAGCCTCCGGGCCGGGCGCTGGCGCGCATCCCCGACGACATCCTCGCGGTGCGGAGCCGCGACCGCCGGCAGGCCGACCAGTGGCGGGGCGCGCTCCGCGACGTCATGACCACTCTCCTGGCGCAGGGTCTGCGCCCGGTGGGCGCCATCGCACCCGGGTGGTACGTCTTCGGCGCCGACGGATCGGATTGGCCGGCGTGACCCCGCCCCCGCCGGCGACGCCGGCTCGCGCGCTGCTCGAGGGTCTGCGCCACCGCCAGGCGGAGATGGTCGACTGCCTGGAGACGCTGGTCAACCAAGAGTCGCCGAGCGACGATCGCGCGCTGCTCGGCGCTGCGCTCGACACCGTCGACGGCATGCTGGCGCGCCTCGTCGGGAGCGGTGGCCGGCGGGTCGAGGCCGGAGGCGCCGCCCACCTCGTGTGGGAGACGGGGCGGCCGCGCGCCCTCCTCCTCTGCCACGTCGACACCGTCTGGCCCCGCGGCACGCTGGCACGCTGGCCGTTCAGCGTCGACCGTGGGAGGGCCACGGGCCCCGGGGTCGTGGACATGAAGGCGGGGATCGTCCAGGCGCTCTTCGCCCTCTCCGCGCTCGGCACGCCCGAGGGCGTGCGTCTGCTGGTCACCACCGACGAGGAGGTGGGATCGCCAAGCTCCCGTGCGCCCATCGAGGAGGCGGCTTCGGGGCTCGAGGCGGCCCTGGTCCTGGAGGCCTCCTACAACGGTGCGCTCAAGGTCGCCCGCAAGGGGACGGCGCAGTACACCGTGCGCATCAAGGGGCGGGCCTGGCATGCGTCGGAGCCCGCCCGGGGGGCCAACGCGACCCTGGAGATGGCGCGGCAGATGCTCGACGTGGCCGGCCTCGCCGACACCCGGCTGGGGACCACCGCGACCCCCACCCTGGCGTCGTCGGGGACGACGGCTAACACGGTGCCGGCCCATGCGGAGTTCCGGGTCGATTCGCGCGCCGCGTCGAGGGTCGAGCTGGAGCGGATCGAGAGGGCGATGCGCGGGCTCCGGCCGCATCTCGACGGGACGGAGATCACCGTGCGGGGCGGGATCGACCGCGCACCCATGTCCCGCGAGATCTCGCGCGAGCTGTTCGAGAGGGCTCAGACCGTAGCTGCGACCCTCGGGCTGCCTCCTCTCCGGGGGGTGCTCGCACCGGGTGGCTCGGACGGCCAGTTCACCGCCGCCATCGGAACTCCCACTCTCGACGGCCTCGGCGCCGTCGGGGGCCACGCCCACGCCGAGGGTGAGTGGGTCGAGGTGGAGAGGATGCCGGAGCGTGCCGCGCTGCTCGCAGCCCTGCTGCAGCACATCCTCCAGAGCCCCAGAGGACCCGAGTAGCGCCGGCCCCTCAGACCTGGCCGGCAGCCTCACGCCAGGTTATCGGCCCGCCCATGGTCTGGAGGATGGCCGAGACGGAGGTGAGCTCGTCCTCGGCCTCGCGGATGGCGGCGATCCTCTCCGCGAGACGGCGTGCCGCGGAGGGATCGGCCTCGTGCCGCTGGCGCGCCTCCAGNNAGGAGATCGGGCAGAGATGCCGTGTCGGCGATTGCGTCCACGGCGGCCAGTCTATCGACGGAGCGAGCGTGTCATTCGCGTCGTCGCCGGTATGCGTCGTGGCGTGATCGGGTCGTGACCTCTGTGACCGTTCGGCCAGTGGGGGCCGGGCGCGGGCCAGTGGGGGCCGGGCGCCCGGGGAAGAGCCTCCCCGCGGAGAGGCCAGGTTGCGGGTGCGGGCTAGCGATCCGCCGGCGAGTACTCCCCCAGCTCCGTCAGGTACCGGGCCCGCTCCGCGTCGCTGAGAAACGCGGCCCGGAACGAGTTCCCCGCCAGCTGGACGAGTTGGGCGTCGTCGATGCCGAGATAGCGCTGGATGAGCCGGTAGTTGTCGTCGATGTAGCCGCCGAAGTAGGCGGGGTCGTCGGAGTTGACGGTGACCAGAAGGCCGGCATTGATCATCGCGGGGAGGGGATGATCCTCCATGCGACCGATCGCCCCCAGGCGCACGTTGGAGAGCGGGCAGACGGTCAGTGGGACCTGCTCGTCGCGGAGGCGTGCCACCAGCGCCGGGTCCTCCAGGCAGCGGTTCCCGTGATCGATGCGGACGACCCGCAGCAGGTCGAGCGCCTCCCAGATGTAGCCGGGGGGCCCCTCCTCACCGGCGTGGGCGACGCAGCGGAAGCCCTCGCGCCGGGCGCGATCAAAGAGCTCGACGAACTGCGACGGAGGATGGCCCACCTCGGCGGAGTCGAGCCCCACCGCGACGATGCGATCCCGGTACGGCAGGGCGGACTCCAGAGCCTCCATCGCCGATGCCAGGCTGCGATCCCGCAGGAAGCACATGATGAGCCGGCTCGTGATGCCGTATCGCTCCTCGCTGCGGGCGAGCACCGACCAGAGACCGTCGACGACGGTCGCCATCGGCACCCCGCGCGCGATGTGCGCCTGCGGATCGAAGAAGATCTCGGCGTGGCGGACGCCGTCCGCCCGGGCGTGGCCCAGGTAGCCGCTCGCCAGATCCGCGAAGTCCTCCTCGGTGCGGAGAACGGCCATGGTCTCGAAGTACACGTCGAGGAAGGACTGGAGGTTATGGAATCGGTATCGCGCCCGCAGCTCCGCCGCATCCGCGTAGGGGAGGGGCAGCCGGTTGCGCTCGGCCACCTCCAGGGCGAGCTCCGGTTCGAGCGTGCCCTCGATGTGGAGGTGCAGCTCCGCCTTGGGGATCGGAACGGAGGGGCGCTCAGCGATCCGGGGACAATACCGCTTCCGCTGGGGCCGCGTCCCCGAGCGCCCGGGCGATGCCGTCCGCCCAGGCGTCGATCGCCTCCCAGTCGCGGAAGTCGCCCTCGATCAGCAGCTTCCGCCCGGCCGGCACCGCCCCGACGACCCGGTGAGCGCCGCGCAGCTTGCTGCGATCGAGAGCACCGAAGAACACCCTCTGATCCCGGGGGCCGAGGGCCGTGGCCAGCTCGCCGAACTCCTTGGGGGCGGCCGCCGCGAGCACGTCCCTTCCCTGGGAGTCGGTGGTCGCGGTGCCGAGTGGCCCGCTGCTGAAGAGCCACAACGGCTTGGTGGAGAGGACAGCTCGGTGGGCCCGCGTGAAGTCCTTTGCCTCCTTCAACCACGAGCCCATGTAGGCGGCGCTCCCGATCACGAAGGCGTCATACCCGGCGAGGTCGCCGGCGTCCTTCACGGACCGCACCTCGACCTGCTGACCGGCGCCGGTCAACCTGGCGCCGATCCGCTCGGCGATCCCCTGCGAGGCCCCATATCGGCTGGCATAGGCAACGAGTGTTGGCATCGTCTCTTCCTCCCCGTCGATCATGCTCTGCCGCCGACGGTCATGACAGGGTCCTCCGAACCGTCTGGGCGCGTGGCCTTCGACACGGATCCGTGGCGCGGCGGTCGCGCAGCCGGCGGGCAGCGACCATGCCGAGATTGTCAATCCGGGAGAGCGCGATTATCAATTCGCTAACGCCTGGCGAAGATGTGGATGCGCCCCATTCACGCGGTGCTTTTGTACGGTTGCGAACCAGAAATGGCTCCCTGCATGATCGCGACCGTAGGTCCAACGTCAGTCGGAAGGGGAAGCAGGCTATGAGGAATAACGCAGCCAGGGCCACGCGCCTCGGTCTCGCGTTGACTGTGGTGGCGACGGTGGCCGCGTGCGGGGCATCCAGCGACCCCTCGTGGTCGACCGCGACGTCCGCAGCATCCAACGGCGGCATGAGCGCGTTGGTCACCGCAGCGAAGGCCGAGGGTCAGTTGAACGTCATCGCCCTGCCCCTCAACTGGGCAAACTACGGCACCATCATCAAGGACTTCTCGGCCAAGTACGGCATCAAGGTCAACCAGGCCAACCCCCAGGGGAGCAGCCAGGACGAGGTCAACGCCGTCAAGTCCGAGGCCGGCACCAGCAACGCGCCGGACGTCCTTGACATCGGCATGGCGGTGGCCTGGGCCAACACCAGCCTCTTCGAACCGTACGAGGTCTCCGAGTGGTCGGAGATCCCAGCCGATCAGAAGGATGCCAGCGGCCTCTGGTATCAGGACTACGGCGGCTACATGTCGATCGGCTACGACTCGAGCAAGTACACCGTCACCTCGGTGTCGGACCTGCTAACTCCCGCCTTCAAGAGCGCGGTCGCACTCGATGGTGACCCGACCGAGGCCAACGCAGCGCTCAACGGGGTCATGATGACGTCGCTCGCCAGCGGTGGGTCGCTCACCAACATCGGCCCGGGTGTCAGCTTCTTCAAGCAGCTGAACGCGGCCGGCAACTTCGTGCCGGTCACGGCCACCGCGGCCACCATCGACAACGGGACGACTCCCGTGGTCTTCAACTGGGACTACCTCAACTCGGCGAGCGTGGTGAGCCTTCCCAGCTGGAAGGTCTTCGTGCCGTCCGACGCCGTCCTGGGTGGGTATTACGCCCAGGCGATCACCAAGACCGCACCCCATCCCGCCGCCGCCCGGCTGTGGGAGGAGTACCTCTACTCCGCCACCGGCCAGAACCTCTGGCTGCAGGGGGGCGCGCGCCCGGTGGAGATGTCCGCGATGCAGGCCAACCGGACCATCAACCAGACCAGCGCCGCAGCGCTGCCGTCCGTGAGCGGGACGCCGGTGACCCTGGATCAGAGCCAGGCTTCTGCCGCCGCCGGTTACCTCGCCAGCAACTGGTCTGCGGCTGTCGGCAGTTGACCGCAGTCGCCAGCACTGAAGGAACGTATGTGAGGCGCCCCCTGGGGGGGCGCCTCCGCATATCCACGACCTGGCTGGGCGCGGCACCGTTCCTCGTGTACAGCGGGGTCTTCCTGGTCCTGCCCGCGGCGCTGGTGGTGGTGGGAGCCTTCAGCGGCCCTCACGGACCGACCCTGGCCAACCTGGCGCAGCTGAACCAGCCGTACGTGGTGAGCGCGTTCGTCAACAGCCTGGTCCTGTCGGCCGTGAGCGCGAGCATCGGGGCGGTGGTCGGAGCGGTCCTGGCCTACGCGGTCGCCACCGGCTCACCCGACGGGATCCTGCGCCGCCTGGTCACCGCTCTCTGCGGGGTGCTCTCCCAGTTCGGCGGCGTCACTCTGGCATTCGCCTTCATCGCCACCATCGGCACCGAGGGCTTCATCGTCATCTGGCTCCAGCAGCACGGCATCACCTTCTACCCGAACGGCGTCTGGCTCTTCTCCCTCACCGGGCTGACCCTGATCTACACCTACTTCGAGATCCCTCTGATGGTGATCGTCTTCATGCCCGCGCTCGACGGCGTCCGCCCCCAATGGCGAGAGGCGACCGAGACCCTCGGCGGCGCCACCTGGCACTACTGGCGGCACGTGGCCGGACCGCTGCTGCTGCCTGCGTTCCTGGGAGCCTGGCTGCTTCTCTTCGCCAATGCCTTTTCAGCGTATGCGACCGCGGCCGCGCTGCTGGACATCGGCGGGGTCATCGTGCCGCTGCAGATCAGCCGGGCACTGAGCAGCGAGGTCGGTCTCAACCAGGCCAACTTCGCCGCCGCGCTCGCCCTCGGCATGGTGGTGGTCGTCGCCGTCATCATCGTGCTCTACTCATGGCTGCAGCGCCGCTCGGCGCGCTGGCTCCCGCGATGACGGCCGTGCGGGGTCGCCTGACATGAACCGCCGGCGGCGCCGCCGCCTGGCAGCGTTCAAGACCGTCGTCTACGTCGTGCTCGGCCTGTTCTTCCTGCTGCCCATCGCGGCCATGGTGGAGTTCGCCACCCGCGGGGTCGGGCTCAGCAGCCCGCGCACCCTGAGCGCTTTCACCAGCATCGGCTCCGATCCGGAGCTGGTCGACGCCATCACGGCATCGCTCGAGCTGGCCGTGATCACCTCGGTGGGGATGCTGGCCCTGCTCCTCCCCACCATGATCTGGATCCGCCTGCGCGTGCCGCGGATGGTGCGCCCCGTCGAGCTGGTCTGCCTCACCCCGCTCACCATCCCGGCGATCGTGCTGGTGGTCGGTTTCGCGCCGATCTACCAGTGGATTGAGATCAACGTCAGCGATTCGATCCTCACCCTGGCGTTCGCCTATCTGATCCTCGTGCTCCCGTACTGCTACCGCGCCCTCGACGCGGGTCTCTCCGCCGTCGACATCCGCACCCTCTCGGAGGCGGCCCGCAACCTGGGCGCGAGCTGGGGCACGGTGATGTGGCGGATCATCGTGCCCAACATGTCGAGCGCGGTCTCCAACGCCTGCCTGCTCTGCGTGGCGGTCGTGCTCGGGGAGTTCACGGTCGCCAACCTGCTCAACTTCGAAAACCTGCAGGTGGCCATCTCCATCCTGGGCACCGGCAACGCGAGCGTGTCGATCGCCCTGGCGGTCGTGTCGCTGGTCTTCGTGTTCTTCTTCCTGCTCGTGCTGTCGTTCTTCGGCCGGGCTCTATCACGCCGCCGAGGCGGCGCGGCGAGGGCCTGAGATGGGTGCGCTCGACACCCGTCCGATAGGTGCATCGTGGGGCGGCTCGCGGTCAGCCGCCGAGGTACGGCTCGAGGACCTGCGCCGTATCTATGGATCGACCACCGCGCTCGACGGTCTCAACATCACGATCCAAGCAGGGGAGCTCGTCGCCCTGCTGGGGCCCTCGGGATGCGGCAAGACCACCGCCCTCCGGCTGGTCGCCGGTCTGGAGGATGCCGACGGTGGGCAGGTCGTCATCGATGGCAGGGACGTGACCCACCTACCGGCCAGCCGGCGCGACACCGGCATGGTGTTCCAGGCGTACTCGCTCTTTCCCCACATGACGGCCCGGGAGAACGTCGCCTTCGGGCTGCGCATGCGCAAGGTCGGGGTCGCCGAACGCCGCCAGCGGGCCGGGGATATGCTCGAGCTGGTCGGGCTGAGCACCCAGGCGGATCGCTACGCGCACCAGCTCTCGGGTGGCCAGCAGCAGCGGGTGGCGCTGGCGCGGGCGCTCGCCATCCGGCCGTCCGTCCTGCTCCTCGACGAACCGCTCTCGGCCCTCGACGCCCGGGTTCGCAGCCAGCTCCGGGACGAGATCCGCCGCGTCCAGCGCGAGGTCGGCATCACCACCCTCTTCGTCACCCACGACCAGGAGGAGGCGCTCGCCATCGCCGACCGGGTCGGGGTCATGCGCGCCGGACGGCTGGAGCAGATGGGACCGCCCACCACCATCTACTCCCAGCCGGCGACACCCTTCGTGGCCGAGTTCGTCGGCCTCACCAACCGCCTGGCCGGGGTGGTGACCGGAGGTGCCGTCGACGTCCGCGGCATCCGGCTGCCCCTCATCGCCAGCGACACGCCGGACGGACCCGCGGTGGCCCTGGTGCGGCCGGAAGCGGTGTCACTGGCGCCGGCTCTCGACGGCTCCAACGGGCCGCTCTCGGGGACGGTCATCGCCGTCTCCTTCCTCGGCGCGGTGAGCCGGCTGACCGTCGACCTGGGCGACACCACGCTGCTAGTCCAGGTCCCGACGGCCGACGCCATCGCTCACCCGGGCGGATCGCGGGTTCGCATCGCGCTGCGCCAGGACCCGGTGCTGATCACCCGCGACAACGGTCAGGGGAAGCCGTAGGTCCGGTGTCGCTCACCCACCTCCGGACCCTCGGCCCGGGCGACGTCCTGAGCAGGGGCACCCAGGCTCCGTACCGCGCGGTCGCGCCGGGCCCGGGAGAGGAGCACGTGATCCGCACCGAACTGCTGGGTGAGCCCGGCGCGCCGCCGGCGGGGGACGGCCGAGCTGCGGCGGCGGGTGAGCGGAGGGCACTGGCCTGCGTCGCCCACATGACCGACCTCCACGTGGGCGATGTCCAGTCGCCCGCCCGCTTCGAGTTCCTCGACCGCGAGTTTCTCGATCCCCGATTCGCCGAGCTGATCCCCATGCAGCGCCCCCAGGAGGCCCTCACCCCACACGCCCTCGACGCGCTCGTGCGCACCCTTAACGGCGGCCTGGCCGGTCCCATCACTGGGGCGGCGACCGAGCTCGTCCTGACCGGGGGCGACGCCATCGACAACGGCCAGCACAACGAGGTGCACACCCTCGTCCGGCTCCTCGACGGCGGCCGCGTGGAGCCCAACTCGGGCTCACCGGACTACGAGGGGGTGCAGTCGGTCGACTGGCCTGACGACTTCTTCTGGGTGCCGGACGGCAGACCGGGTGCGCCCGACCTCTTTGTCCGCGAGTACGGCTACCCCGTGCTGCCGGGACTGCTCGAGCACGCCCTCCTGCCCTTCGAGGCACCCGGACTGCGCCTGCCCTGGCTCGGCTGCCATGGCAACCACGACACGCTCTGCCGGGGCGTCGGGCTGATGACCCCGGCTCTCCAGGACGCGCTCGTCGCCCGGCGCAAGCCGATCGCGCTGCCCGACGGATTCGACCGGGACCACGCCCACGACACCTTTGTCCACCGGCCGGAGGACTTCTTGGCCGGCCCCGCGGTCGACGTCACTCCGGACACTGAGCGGCGGCACTGCAGCATCGGGGAGTACGTCGGCGCGCACGGTGACGGGACGGCACCGCGGGCCCACGGCTTCGACGAGCGGAACCGCCGGGATCACACCGCCTACCACGTCCACGACACGGGCCCGGTCAGGTTCATCGTGCTGGACACCGCCTGCCCGGGGGGATCGGCCGACCTCTGCATGGACGAGTCACAGCTCGGCTGGCTCGAGGACCGCCTCGCCGAGGTGCACTCCTCCCATCGCACCGCCGACGGCCGGCGGGTGCGGACGGAGGCGGAGGACCGCCTCGTGGTGGTCGTCTCGCACCACGGGTCGTACGGCCCGGTGAGCACCCGGTCACACCCGGACGGCACGATCCCCCGAGCCGGTGCCCGGCTGCTCTCGACCCTCCTCCGCTTCGACAACGTGGTCCTCTGGCTCAACGGGCACACCCACATGCACGCCATCCACGCCCGCCCCGCACCGGACGGCGAGGGGCACGGTCTCTGGGAGGTCACCACCGGGTCGCTGGTGGACTGGCCGTGCCAGGCCAGGCTGGTCGAGCTCTTCGACGCCGGCGACGGGGTGCTGGGCATCGCCAGCACGATGATCGACCACGACGGCCCGGCCGAGCCGGAGCATGCCCAGACCACCCTGGAGATGGCCGCCCTGCATCGCGAGCTGGCCGCCAACTTCCCGATGGCTGGGTTCGGGTCGGTGTTCGAGGGGACCCGGCTGGACCGCAATGCGATCATGCTGAGGCGCGTGGGGTTTGCACTTCCCTAGGACCGCCGGCATGGCCTGAGGTCCAGGGCTGGCCCGATCAGACCTGAGAGCTTGGTGGAGGCGTGGCAGATGAAGGCTGTGGTGTACGACCGTCTGGGAGCTGCCGCCGACGTGCTGCGGGTCGTCGACCTCCCTCGCCCTGAGCCGGGGCCCGGCGAGGTGCGGGTGCGGGTCAGCTTCTCCGGGGTCAACCCCACCGACTGGAAGTCACGGAGCGGGGCCACGGCCAGGCCGGCCGATGAGTTCCAGATCCCCCACCACGACGGTTCCGGGGTGATCGACGCCGTGGGACCGGGCGTCGACGAGGATCGGGTGGGGCAGCGCGTCTGGGTCTGGATGGCCGCCGCCGGCAGACGGTGGGGCACCGCCGCCGAGTGGACGGTGGTCTCGGACCAGCAGGCGGTGGCGCTGCCCACGGGTGCGTCGCTGGAGCTGGGCGCCAGCCTCGGGGTGCCCGCGGTGACCGCCCACCGCTGCCTCTTCGCCGACGGCGACGTGGCCGGGCGCACCGTCCTGGTGGCGGGCGGCGCCGGCGCGGTCGGCCACTTCGCCATCCAGCTCGCCCGCCACGCGGGCGCCCGGGTGGTTACGACGGTCAGCAGCGCCGCCAAGGCGGAGCTGGCCCGGGCCGCAGGCGCCGATCTGGTGGTCAACTACCGGGAGCCGGACGTCCTGGAGCGGATCCGCGCCTTCACCGAGCAGGTCGACCGGGTGGTGGAGGTCAACCTGGCGGCCAATCTCAGCCTCGACCTCGGCCTCTCGGGCCCGGGCACCGTGGTCTCCGTGTACGCAGCGAACCATGGCGCCGCGGATCCCGAGCTGCCCATCCGAGCCTGCATGGGCGCCAACGTCGTCCTCCGGTTCGTGCTCCTCTACGGCGTGCCGATCGCCGACCTCCTCCGCGGGGTGACCGCTGTCAGCGCCGCCCTGGAGGCAGGGGCGCTCACCGAGCTGCCGGTGCACCGCTTCCCCCTCGAGGAATGTGCGGCGGCCCAGGATGCGGTCCAGAGCGGGGCGGTGGGAAAGGTGCTGCTCGACGTCGGCTGAGATCCGACCACGGCCTGAGCCGGGAACGTCAGGTTTCCGTAAGGAGGCATACCTGAAACTTCCATCGGATGCCCACACCACCCGCCACGGCTGTAGCCGTGCGTCCTGACCTGGACGTCGCCTCCTCCGCCGCAACCCGGCGGTCCCAGCGCGTGCCGCGCCGCTGGGGGCTGCGCCCGAGCGACGTCATGCTGATCTTCGCCGCCAACGCCCTCCTCATCGTGGCGATGTGGGTTCGCCACGGGCAGTTCCCCAATCTGACGCACCCGGCGGCGGTGCTCACCGGGGCCGGTCAGATCGCCGCCCTGCTGGGCACCTACTGCGCGCTGGTCCAGGTGGTGCTGATGTCGCGCAGCCCGTGGCTGGACGACCTCTTCGGGATCGATCGGATCACCGGCTGGCACCGCTGGCTCGGCTTCGCCACCGTCTGCCTGATCTGCGGCCACGTCATCCTCACCACCGCCGGTTACGCGATGGCCGACGGACGCTCCTTCGCGATCCAGACCTGGGTATTCCTGACCACCTACCCCTACATGCTGATGGCCTACGTCGCAGCAGCTCTCTTCGTGCTCGTCGCGGTGACCTCGGTGCGGGCCGCGCGCCGTCGCGTCTCCCACCAGACCTGGCACTTCATCCACCTCTATGTCTACCTGGCGATCGCGCTCGCCTTTGCTCATCAGCTGACCGCCGGCACCGACTTCTCCGGCGACCCGTGGGCGGTCGGATACTGGGTGGCTCTCTATGTGGCCGCGGCCCTCCTGGTCGTCACATTCCGGCTCGCGATCCCGCTTCGGATGGCGCGGCGCCACCGCCTTCGGGTGCATCACCTGGTGGCGGAATCCCCGAGCGTCCTCTCGATCTACATCACCGGCCGCGACCTTCACCAACTGCCGATGCGGGCCGGCCAGTTCTTCAAGTTCCGCTTCGTCACCCGCGAGCTGTGGTGGCGCGTCCACCCCTTCTCGCTCTCGGCGGCGCCGAACGGCAAGTACCTCCGCATCACCGTCAAACAGGTCGGTGACTTCACCCGCTCGCTGACCAGCCTTCGCCCCGGCACCCCAGTGATCCTGGAGGGCCCGCACGGAGCCTTCACCTCCATCCGGCGCCGGCGGCCACGGGCGCTACTCATCGCCGGGGGGATCGGCATCACCCCGCTCCGGGCGCTGATCGAGGAGATGCCGCAGCGCAAGAATTCGATCGCCCTCCTCTACCGGGCCCATTCCTGGAATGACGTCGTCTTCAAGGCGGAGCTGGACCAGCTGGTCGCAGCCCGAGGGGGCGTCATCCACTACATCGTTGGGCAACGCGGGCAGGAGGTCCACCCCCAGCCGTTCTCACCGCGGTTCCTGGCCGCGTCCGTGCCCGACCTCCGGGATCGCGACGTCTTCGTCTGCGGACCGCGGGAGATGGTCGACGCCGTCATCACCAGCCTGCGCGCCCTCCGCGTCCCCGCAGCGCAGGTCCACTGCGAACGCTTTGCGTTCCTCACCTGAGTGCCCCCTGCAATGCCCATCCGGGCCGCCGTCACCCTTGCCGCCACCGCGATCGGGACCGTCCTGCTCTTCAGCTTCCGGACCCCGCCAGCGGCGCCGATCGCCACCCTGGCGCCATCCTCCACCTCGTCGTCCAGCTCAACGCCCAGCCCCACGGCCACACCCTCGGCCGCACCGCCTTCGGGCGGCGCCTCGCCGACTCCGACTGCGACCCCCACCCCGACGCCGGCGGCGAGCGGGCTGAAGTCGGGTTCGTTCACGGGGCAGACCTACGCGAACCCGTACGGGAACGTTCAGGTGCAGGTGGTGATCTCGGGCGGCAAGATCACCGACGTCAAGACCATCCAGTACCCCAATGGCCATCAGCAGTCCGTGTTCATCAACTCCCAGGCGCTTCCACTGCTCCGCGAGGAGGTGCTCCAGACCCAGAGCGCGAAGATCAACATCATCGGTGGCGCCACCTTCACCAGCGAGGGCTACGCCCAGTCAGTCCAGTCGGCATTGGATCTGGCGCGTGCCTGACGCCGGTGCGGCAGAGCGGCGGACGGTGCGGGTGGAGCCGGTCATGGGGACGACGGTCACCATCGACGTCCGCGACCCCCACCCGATGCAGCCGGCCGTCGAGGCTGCGATCGAGACTGCGATCGCCTGGCTCCACCAGGTGGATGCCACCTTCAGCACCTACCGCGACGGCAGCGAGGTCAGCCGTCTGGGACGCGGCGAGCTCCTGGAGAGCGAGTGCTCTCCGGAGGTTCGCGAGGTGCTCGGGCTCTGCGCCGAAGTTGAGCGCCGGAGCGGGGGCTGCTTCGACATCCACTGCGGGGGCCGGCTCGATCCCTCGGGCCTGGTCAAGGGCTGGTCGGTGCAGCGCGCCGCGGAGCTGCTGCGGGCAGCCGGTGCGCGCCGCTTCTTCATCGGGGCGGGGGGGGACATCGTGACCCGGGGGGAGGCCGCTCCCGGCCAGCGCTGGAGGGTCGGCATCCGCCACCCCGAGATCGCCGACCGGGTCGCCGCGGTGCTCGAGACGGGTGACCTCGCGATCGCCACCAGCGGCGCCTACGAGCGCGGCGAGCACATCCTCGACCCGCGCACCGGACGGGCCCCGGAGGGGCTGCTCAGCATGACCGTGGTCGGCCCCAGCCTCACCTACGCCGATGCCTTCGCCACCGCGGCGTTCGTGATGGGTGAGCAGGGGCTGCCCTGGGTCGCGGGGATCGACGGATACGAGGGGCTCGCGATCACGCGGGACCGCAGGACGGTGTGGACGTCGGGGATGGCCACACTGCTGGTGCGCGACATTGCACCGGCAATGTGACATCGGGCCCCCCGGTTCCCCACACGGGGGCGACAGGGGCCGCGCCACATCGCATGCAATTCGCCGCGCCTGGCGCGTTGATGGACGCCCGCCTATACTCGGCTGACGGTACCTGGGGCTTCCCCGCTCGGGAGGGGTGATCGCGCTCGCTCCTCCTCGTCTTGTCGCCCCTGCGGTGGCGCGCCAGATCCGAGGGAAGTGGGAGCGCTCAGGACGATGTCCAGCTGGACTCCGCCGGCGGATCGGTCCTGATGTCCACGCGCAAGCAGGTGGCCCTGCTCGCCCTCTGGGCGGCCTTCCTGGCGGTGGTGGTGGTCATCTACGTGCAGGTCCGGGACCAGCCGCCGTCACCGCCCCAGGCCAGCCTGGGAACGCTGACGCAGGCGGTGCTCAACACCGAGAGCGGGACCGGCGCGCCCCAGGACCGGATATCCCTCGCCCCGGCTCGCCAGGCGATCGTCTCCCCCGACCAGGTGACCTGGTGGGATGCCGCCGGCGGTGAGCACCTGACACCGAACGCGGATCAGGGCGCGGTCGAGAACATCTTCACCAGCAACCACTACACGAACTTCACGCCCGAGGGGGGCGTGCCCCTCACCACCCTGCTCCTGGTGCTGGTGCCGACCCTGATCATCGTGATGGTCATCGTCATCCTCTACTGGCGCCAGGGCGCGGGTGGACCGGTGGGGCTGCTGCGCTCCCGGACCAAGGCGGTCGCGGGTGACCAGCCGCTCAGCACCTTCGCCGACGTCGCCGGGTGCGACGACGCCAAGCTGGAGATGGGAGAGCTGGTCGCCTTCCTCCGGGACCCCGACCGCTACCGCGACCTGGGAGCCCGGGTGCCCAAGGGAGTGCTCCTCGTCGGGCCGCCGGGCACCGGCAAGACCCTGCTGGCCCGGGCGGTGGCGGGCGAGGCGGACTGCGCCTTCCTCTCCGTCTCCGGGTCGGAGTTCGTGGAGATGTTCGTGGGGGTCGGCGCGGCGCGGGTGCGCGACCTCTTCAAGAAGGCGAGGAAGTCCGCCCCGTGCATCGTCTTCGTGGACGAGATCGACGCTGTGGGCCGGCGCCGGGGCGGCGCCGGGGTCAACCTCGGCCACGAGGAGCGCGAGCAGACGCTCAACCAGCTGCTGGTCGAGCTGGACGGCTTTGACCAGGGGGCGCGGATCGTCGTCATCGGTGCCACCAACCGCGCCGACGTGCTCGACGAGGCGCTGCTCCGACCCGGGAGATTCGACCGTCAGGTGACGGTCGACCCGCCGGACGTCGCCGGTCGCGAGGCGATCCTCGCCGTCCACGCCCGCTGCAAGCCGCTCGCGGCAGACGCCGACCTCTCGCTCCTTGCCCGACGGACGCCGGGCTTCACCGGGGCCGACCTGGCCAACCTGATCAACGAGGGGGCGCTCCTCTCCGCCCGCGAGCAGCTGTCGGTGATCAGCATGGCGCAGTTGGAGGCGGCCGTCGACCGGGTGCTCTCCGGGCCGGAGCGGCGGGGCCGCCTGCTCAGCCTGGACGAGCGGCGCACCATCGCCTACCACGAGATGGGGCACGCCCTGGTCCTCACCTCGTTGCCCGGGACCGACCCGGTCCGCCGGGTGAGCATCGTCGGCCGGGGGCGCTCGCTGGGCTGGACCCTGACCGTGCCCGAGGGCGACCGGGCGCTCGGCTCCAAGTCGCAGCTCCGCAACCGCCTCGCCGGCCTGCTCGGGGGACGGGTCGCGGAGGAGCTCGTCCTCGGTCGGGAGGACATCACGACCGGGGGCGCGGACGACCTTCTCAAGGCGACCCAGCTGGCCCGCCAGATGGTCACCGAGCTGGGGATGTCGGGACTCGGTGTCCGCGTGGTCGAGGCCGGCGAGATGGGGCTGGCCCGCACCCATTCGGATGAATTGGGCCGCCGGGTCGACGACGAGGTCGACCGGCTCCTCGACGAGGCGCTGGGCCGGGCCCGGGCGATCCTCGCGGCGCGCAGGGACCTGCTCGACGCCCTGGCGGCGCGGCTGCTGGAGGTGGAGACGATGAGCGGGGCTGAGCTCACCGCGATCATCTCCACCCACGCCACCGTGGAGCTGCAGGGGGTGGTCGTCCCGCGCGCAGCCGCATCCACAGCGGTGCTGGTGGCCACGACGGCTCTGCCCGCGATCGCGGTCGCGCGCCGTCCTGCGGGCGCCGCGGCGCGGAGGGGGGCGGCCGCGGCCACCCTCCCGCCCCCGTGGCTGCGGACGCTGCTCCGCGCCGTCACGGGGCCCCGGGGGGGGCGGCCGCGACCCGGCGGGCTGTCGGGGTAGGGGACTCGCCCACCGGGCGAGTCCGGTACCCCACCGAGGCTTGACACACCCCTGACGAATCATCAACATATGGGGTCAGCCGCCGGTAAGACCCACTACATCTTGAATCCGGTTGGCGCCTTCTCCTTCGCTGAGGCCCGTCCCCTCGGGGGTCGGGCCTCTCCTTTTGCAGCGGTCGACGAGCACCTCAGACCTCCTTCTCGGGAAGGCACCGGTGTCTCGAGGTCAGGGCGTCCAGACCGGCGCGGAGCCGTCGAGGTCGAGGTCGCTCGTGACCTGCCTCGCCTGCAGCGCCGGCAACGTCGTGGCGTCCTTGACGTACCAGAGCTCGAAGTAGCCATCCCCCGCCTCGGGGGCGAGGTAGACCAGGTCGGTACCGTCCGGCGACCACGTGGGCGACGCCGCCATGGTGCCGGTGGCGATGCGGTTGAGGGGCCCCAGGGTGCCGGTCGCGGCGTCGAAGCTCGCCACCACCAGGTCGGACTCGCTGCTGCTCGGCGCCCCGTTCACGACGGGTGTGCAGATCATGGCGATCTCGGTCTCGTCGGGGTTGAGAGCGGGCTGAGCGCAGTCGTCACCCGGCTGGGTGAGCGGGGTGCCATGGCCCGTACCGTTGGCATTGGGCGTGGGGTCCATGCGGATCTGGCTGACCTCGTCGCCCGGGTCCGCGCCGGGGACCGGAGTGCTCACCTCGCTGTTGTCGTTGGCGGCCTCGTAGTCGACGTAGATGAGGCCGCCACTCGCCAGCGGCAGCGGGCTGACGTCACCGCCCGTGTAGTAGTTGGCCCAGCTCTCCTGGGTGATGCCGTCACTGTGCTCCACGGCGGTGCGGTCGATGTCGGTGCCGAGCGTCGTCTTCCAGATCGAGAGGTCCACCTGGTAGCAGCATTGCGCCAGGTCGTCGACATTTCCCTTGGGCCAGTCGTAGCTGAAGTAGAGGGTGTTGCCGGGCCCGACCGCCGGGTAGTAGATCCAGTCGTCGGCCCCCGGCTGGGTGGCGGTGACCTTCCCCGAGTCGTGGCTGAGCTGAGCCTCGACCTTGCCGCTCAGGTCGAGCTCGTAGAGATCGGAGTAGTAGTTGGCGGTCACCTTGACCGCGAGCAGCCCCGCCCCACCCGGGATGAGCACGGGCTGGGTCCAGCCCTGGCCCTCGGCCTGGAGCTGCGTGATGTGGGCCCCCGTCAGGGCAAAGAGACCCCCGCCGTCGGCGAAGTAGACCGTCCCCGGCAGCGAGAGCTTGACGGCGGTCTGGGTCGGCTTCTCGGCCGGGGCGAACGCGACGGTGCTGCCGCTCGCCAGGTAACGGTTGACGCCAGCACCGAACGCCACCATCAGAACGAGCAGCACGATCCAGGTGAGCAACCTGCGAGAGCGGCTCATGACGACGGGAAGTACTGGTGGACCACCGCCAGGATGGCACTCATGTCCGGCTCCAGGACGTCCTGGCCATCCTCGGTCCCGTCGCTGTACTGGGTCAGGTAGACGTGCTGGATGCTCCCCGATCCGACGTCCTTGCTGATCCCGAGGAGCAGGGAGAATTGGGTGAGCGGGACGTCGGTGAGCACCTCGCCGCTCAGCGCGGAGGCGAGGTTGTTGATGTCGCCGAGACTGAGCTGGGAGAGCTTCTGGCGCAGGGCGACGAGCACCTGCTGCTGGCGCACGTTGCGGCCGATATCCTCGGAAATGTCGTCGTGGCGCGAGCGCACGTACTCGAGCGCCCCCAGACCGTCCATGTGCTGCGCGCCGGGAAGCACTGCCACCCGGTCCGCGGCGTAGGGGTTGGTGCTGCCCGCCACGTCGTATGGGTAGTTGTCATCCATCACGGGGTGGCTCGCCACGATGTCGATGCCCCCCACCTCATCGATGAGGTTGATCAGTCCCTGCAGGCCGATCCAGACATAGTGGTCGATGGTGACCTGGAAGTCCTGCTCGATCGTGGCGATCTGAGCGTCCGCCCCGCTGGTGCCGTCGCCGGCATCGCCGAACGCCTCAGAGACCTTGCCGTCGCTCCGCTCCTCCCCCTTCGCCGAGTAGATCGGGACCCAGAGGTCGCGCGGGATGGAGAGCATGGTGACGCTGCCCGCCGCGGGGTTCACCCGGACCAGGATCAGGGACTGGGCGCAGCAGAAGTAGGGCGTGCCCGAGGAGGTGGTGAACTTGCCGTCGTTGTCGGAGCCCATGAGCAGGACGGTGAACGGGGCCTGGGACCCGGCCGCGACCGACGGGGCGGCGGTGGGGCTTCCGGGAAGCGAGGTGGGCGTCGGGGCCTGGATGGTGTGACCGGTGGCGCCAACCGCCGCGGTGATCGTCGGCCAGAAGAAGTTGAGCGCGCCGCCCACCCCCGAGAGGATGAAGCCGAGCAGGACGAGAAGGATGGTGCGTACCCGTGGGACGCGGGGGTGCCGGCGCGAGGCACGACGCCGGCGCGAGCCACGAAGACGCGGCGCGGCCTCGGGGGAGCGGTCCAGGCTCATGGTCGGTAGGACCTCCGTCTCGGGGACAGCCGGCGGGCTCGGTCCCCGGAAGCAGTGACGCGGGACCACCTGAAGGTGCCCCTCGACTGAGGCCGGCCCGCTCCCCGCCAGGCGGGCCTCAACCCGGGCGATGATACCGGGAAGGCGGTGGAGACCGCCGGTGGCAACTCGGTGAGCCGGGAGGGGGGCCGGGGGGCCGTTCCGTGTACGGTCGAGCCGCGATGCGACGCGAGCGGATCGAGACAGACCAGGCCTTCTTCGCGGAGCGAGTCGCAGGCCGAGGCGGAGGGCAGCGACGTAGCCTGCGCCGAGCCCGCGCGCTCGCGCCGCATCTGGGTGTCGCCCTCGACGCCTGGAGCGCCCACCCGGAGCGGGTCGTCACCGTGGTCGGCTCCAAGGGAAAGGGCACCGCGGCCACCTTCGCCTCGGCGGCGCTCGCCGCCGCGGGCCTGCGGGTCGGGACCCTAACCAGCCCGGGGCTGCGCAGCAACCGGGAGCGGATACGGGTCGACGGGCTGGCTGTCCCCCCCCGCGACTACGATGCTTTGGTTGGCGAGGTGGCCGCCACCCTCGCCCGGGTGTCGGACCTGCTCCCCGACGACGGCTACCTCTCGCCGAGTGGCCTCTTCACCCTCAGCGCGCTGCGCCACTTCGCCGACCGCGGCTGCGAGGCGGTGGTGCTCGAGGCGGGGATGGGCGGGGCCTCGGACGAGGTCTCGCTGCTCGCGCCCGGTGTGGTGGTGGTGACCCCCATCCTCGCCGAGCACATCGGGGTCCTGGGTGACACCGCGGCCGAGATCGCTGCAGAGAAGACGGGCGTCATCACCGCGGCGACCCGCGACGTCGTGGCGGCGGCCCAGAAGGACCCCGGAGCGGGGATGGCGGTGCGGCTCGCCGCGCGCCGCCACGGGTGCGAGCTTCACTGGGTGGTGGGCAGCGGTGACCGGCCCGGGCCGGAACCGGCTCCCGGGTTCGGCGGCCTCAATGGCCGCCTTGGGGTGGTCGCGGCCCTGCGCCTGCTCCAGCTGGCAGGCCGGGCGGCGCCGGGGCCCGCGGCGCTGGACGCAGCGCTGCGGAGCGTCAGCCTTCCCGGCCGGCTGAGCCACCACCGGCTCGGCGACCAGGAATGGGTGATCGACTGCGCCACCAACCCGGCCGCCATCACCGCAGCGATCGCGCACGCCACGGCGGCGGTTGGTCCACCCACCGCGGTGCTCACCTTCATCCCTCACCACCGGGATGCAGATCCGCTCCTCGCCGCTCTCGACGGCCAGGCGGTGGTCCGGGTTCCGGGCGGGCGTTCGACGGGTGGCCCCGGTGGCGGTGCGGTGATGCGCCTCGAAGCGGTGGACCTCGACAGCCTCGGCCCGCGGGTGCTCGCGGTGGGGCCCGTCTACTTCGTGGGCGAGCTGCTGGCCACTCTCGACATCGACTGCGAGAGGAGCTTCAGGGCTGCCCGCCAGTGAGGTGGGAGATGTCGTTCCAGAGCCAGATGGCGGGATCCTCTCGCTCGTAGCCGAGGACGGAGACCGCCGCCGGGGAGAGCGCCAGGGACTCCGCGGTGAGCGCGGGGAGGTCGCACCAGCGCGCCGTCAGGATGCGCAGGAAGTGCCCGTGGGCAAAGAGGGCGACGTCCCCCGCCACCCCGCGGACCCGTTCGATCACGGAGTCGGCCCGGCGCCCCACGTCGGCGAGCGTCTCCCCACCGGCCACCCCGTCCTTCCAGATCACCCAGCCCGGCCGGTCGGCGCGGATCTCGTCGGCGGTGCGGCCCTCGTAGGCCCCGTACGCCCACTCCTGCATGTCGGGGTCGGGGAGCGCCCCGGCCATCAGGCCGGCCAGCTCGCAGGTGCGCCGCGCCCGCTGGAGGGGGCTGTAGAGCACCGCCGAGAACGTCCACTCCGCGAGGCGGGGGCCGAGCAGGCGGGCCTGGGCCTCACCCGCTCGATCGAGGGGGATGTCCGTGCGCCCGGTGTGGCGGCCGATCCGGCTCCACTCCGTCTCGCCATGGCGGACCAGCACGACCCGCTGCTCGAGGTTACCCGGGCCCGGGGCGCGGGCCGGGCCGGGCTGGGCTCCGATCACCGGCCGCTGAGGTGCTTGCGTCCGGCGCCCGCGCGGCGGTGCTTCCGCGGGGAGACGAGGAGCACAGCGCAGAGCAGGATGACGGCTCCGACGAAGGCGACGACGACGTCCTCGACGAGGCCGAGGAGGCCGGCACCGGAGAGCAGCGTGGGATCGGCCTGATGGACGATCAATCCCCCGATCACCGCCCCGGCCAGGCCCACGATGATGTCCATCAGGCAGCCGAGCCCGCTGCCGCGCACCAGGCGCCCCGCCAGGGCCCCCGAGATCAGCCCGATGAGAAGCCAGGTGAGGAGATGATGGCCGACCAGCAACCCCGCCCAGACGGCGAGGATCACGACGATCAGCGCGGCGGCGGCGACCAATCCCGGCATCCCCGCAACCGTACGACGACAGAGGTCGGGCACGCCACCCGGTCTCACCGACCCAGTGGTCCCGGCCGCGAGCGGGAGACCCCTCGACCCCGCGGGCCCTCGGCCCGGCATTGCCCGCGTAGGATGCCGGGCTGATGCATCTCCTCCTGACGGCGGTGACGGCGGCGACGGCGACGCCCCCCGGCACTCACTGTCTGAGCAACCCGCTGCAGTGGGTCTGCCAGCAGGTCCAGACACGCGTCGGTGGCGGCAACGCCCTGGGGCCGCTGGTCCAGGAAGTGCTCGACGGGATCACCGTCGGCCTGCTGATCCTGATCGCCGGGCAGGTGCTGCGCCGGGTGGTGGTCGCCGCGGTGCGGCGCCAGGCCGATGCCCAGGTCCACGCCCTCACCCGCAACGTCCTGACCATCTTCACCTGGGTCTTCGCGGTCGCCGGCGGGCTGGTGGCGGGCGGCGTGGACGTGCTCTGGGTGCTGACCTTCGGCGGCATCTTCAGCCTGGCCATCGGGCTCGCCTTCCAGGACCTGCTCCGCAACATCCTGGCCGGGATCTTCATCCTCCTGGAGAAGCCCTTCCGGATCGGCGACCACGTCGCCATCGGGGACTGCGAGGGGGTGGTGCAGACCATCGCGCTACGGACGACGGCGCTCCGGACCGGGGATGGGCGTCTCGCCGTGATGCCCAACCTCACCGTCTTCACGAGCGTCATCCTCAACTCGACGGCGTTCGACCAGCGGCGGTACAGCGTCACCCTCCCGGTCGAACCCGGGACCGATCTGCCTCGACTGACGGAGGTGGCACGGGGCGCGCTGGCGGCGGTCCCCGGGATCGCCAGCGATCCGCCGCCAAGCGTCCAGCCCCGGGTCGAGCCGGACGGGCGGAGCGTGGTCGTGGCCAGCTTCTGGGTCGACTACCGCGCCCACGACCCCGACACCGTGAGCGGCGAGCTGCTCACTCGGATCTGGGGCGGATCCGCCGGGAGGGACGGCGGAGCGGCGAAGCGGGGCGCCTGACCCGCAGCGACGACGCGAGCACCGACGTCAGCGATCGAGACGCCGGGTGGCGAACGGAGGAGAGACCCGGGGTGGCACGCCCTGCGGGTCGCGCCACCCCCCATCCTGGGTCTGACTGACCCCGGCACCCCCCCCAAGGGGCGTCGCGCCGGACCTCATCGCCGTCGGGCTGATGCGACCCGGCACGTCACATGCTAGCTGTGACAGGTGCGGGGCCAACCACGCGTTTGCACATCGTGAAGCGTCATCGAGCCTGCCCGCCATGTTGTCGCGCAGGCTGCAGATGCGTGACCGGCCGTGGCCTGGTCGCGACACGCCGCGGTCAGTCGGCCTCGGGCGTCTCCGGCTCGATGACGGCCGGCTCGGTCTCAGCGGCCTCGGCAGCGGTCTCCTCGGTCGTGGCCGCCCGCACCGGAGCCACCTTGACCACCACCTCGTCGGGGTCGATGTGGCCGGCCAGGGTCACACCCTCGGGCAGCACGATGTCACGAACGCGGACCGCGCTGTCCACCTCGCTCAACCCGCTGACGTCCACGGCCAGGTGGTCGGGCAGGTTGCCGGGGAGCGCCTCGACGCGCAGGGTCGCGAGTACCTGCTGCAGGGTCCCCAGCTTGAGCTCGGTGACCGCCGGGGCCTCGCCGATCGTCCGGATCGGGACATCGACCGCCAGCCGCTCACGCAGGTTGACGGCGAAGAAGTCGGCGTGGAGCGGCCGCGCCGTGCGCGGATCGATCTGGAAGTCGTTGAAGAGCACCTTGCGGGGTCGGGCCCCGTCGACGCTCAGATCGATGAGGTGGGTGCGCCCGGCCCGGTGCCACACCCGGACGATCTCGGCCGTGTCGGCACAGATCGCCTGAGACGCCAGGTCGTGGCCGTACAGGATGGCCGGGACCTGGCCGTGGCGGCGCACGGCCTGGACATGGCGTCCACGCTCGGAACGGGTGACGGCGATGAGGGTCAGATCTGCCACGAGGCCAGAACTCTAACCGGTCAGGCCGGTCCCGCGTCCCCCGCGAACGAGATGGGGGCTGCCGAGGCCTCCTCCAGAGCCGCGACCCGGGCCGCCACCGACGCTGCCAGGGCGACCGCCCGGTGGGCGTGGGGAACTCCGGCCCTCCACTCCGCGTCGAGACCGGCGGCGCCGAGATGGGCACCGGCGAGCGCCCCGGCCAGGCTGATGGCGGCCCGCCGGCCGGTCCCCGCGGCACCCTGGATGGCGGCCTCGATCTGATCCGTCCCAGACAGGGCGGTGATGGCCAGATGGAGGGCGGCACCCGGGTCGTCGTCACCCTCCGCGGCAGGAAGGTCACCACCGATGCGGAGGCGCTCCAGGAGGGCGAAGGGGGCGTCCTCGAGGAGGGACTGGTACACCCGCATCACGGAGGTGGCCAGATCGAAGCGGGTCAGGTCCGCGATGAGCAGCGCGGCGGCCATGGCGGCGACCGCCGTCCCCTCGTCGGCCCCGGCGAGGGCGGCCACACGGTAGGCGTCCCGGCGCACCCGCGGGCGGTCGAGCGGGGCGAGCAGACCAAAGGGGACAGCCCGCAGCAGCAGGCCGGCGGGCCCCGCCTGGGAGGAGCCGGCGAGGCCGCGGCGCCGGAGGTCGTCGGCGTCGAAGCCACCGACGGTGGCGATCGAATCGGCAACCTCGAGAAGATCGCCGGCCGCAGCCGGCGCCTGAGCCGCACGCTCACCCGCCAGGGCACCGAGGAACGCGGCCTCGATCCGGGCGCTGTACGCACTCCCCTGGTGGTCGGGGAGCTCGGGGGGCGCGGCNNGCCATGGCAACGCTGGACCAGCTGCGCGCCGTCTCGTCGCCGCTCGTCAAGGCCGTCGTCAAGAGCGCAGGGCTGTCGCGAGGCGATCGCCACCCTCTGGCCCCCGCCGCGGTGCGGGTGGAGAGGACGGCCGCCCGACATGGCGGCGAGTCGGCGGACCAGACGGCGATCACGATCTGGCTGGGCGAAGGGCCCTCGCTGCCGGTCCCCGGCGGCTCCCGCTCCAGCTGGAGGACGGCCGCGGGTGTGGGCATCACCCTGATCGGGGCGGCCGCGGTCGCCGCCGCCTCCACCCTGGCGGCGCAGCGAGAGCAGGACCGGCGGCGGCTGGCGGCACGGCCGGTGGCCGCGCTCCCGACCTCCTCCCACGGCGACCGCCGCGCCGGCGACTGACCCGTCCTCGGGTCAGCGGCGCAGCCAGCCGAGCAGCTCGAAGCCGTCCTTGCGGGGCGCCGCCTCCAGCTCGTGGAGGGAGGCGCCGTCGGTGACCAGGATGCCGCTGGACAACGGGTTCAGCGCCTCCCGCCAGGCCCGCACCACGCGCATCCGGAAGCGTTCCGCGCTGGGTAGCCCGGCGGGTACGGCGAGGACCTCGGAGCGGTCGGGCAGCGCCAGGAGCACGTCCCCGCCGGAACGTTCAGCGAAGGCGGCCAGGACCTCTGCGACCAGGACGACGCTCCCCTGGAAGAGGCTGTCGCTGCCCAGCCTCCAGCCATCGGCGGGAATGCGCTCCGCGGCGCGAATCCGCTCCGGGAGCGAGGAGAAGCGAGCCTGGGTGTTGGCGTCGGCGTGGGCACGAGCGGCTGCATCGTCCAGCCCGGCGTCGGCAAGGTCGGCGGCCGGGACCCCGCGCATCACCGAGCCCGGCATGGTCTCGGCGAGGAAGGCGACCATCTCCGCGCCGAGGGGCCGGGTGGTCAGCTCTGCCGCCCGGCTCAGGCCGTCGAGGTAGCGGACGCCTCGGACGCACCAGAGCAGCCGGCTCGGGCTCACCTCAGCAGGGGCCCTCGGGCTGAGCTGGCGCTCCGCCCGCCGGACGTAGTCGGCGATGAGGCTCGCGGCACGCTCGGGAGCCCGTTCGCAGGCGTGGTGGAGCGGCCCAAGGGGAAGCGGGACGTCGACTCCGGCCCCCCTGAGGCGCAGGGCGAAGGCCGCCTCGTCGATCACCACCTCGACGCCGTGGTAGCGCGACCGCAGCTGGAGCCTGATGCGCTCGGCGAACGCATGACGATCGGCCGGGTCGGGCATGGGGACAGTCTGCCGCAGTCCGCCCGCTACTCGGTGGTGACGGCGCGGAGGACGTCGATCCGCGAGGCGCGGATCGCGGGGAAGATGGA
>PLAX01000107.1:0-4317 GCA_003135255.1 Candidatus Dormiibacterota bacterium
GAAGGACACGGCCGCACCATCGGCATCCCCAAGGGCCGCCACTCCGATACCTGCCCGGTGGTCGCCCTGCAGCGCTGGCTCTCACTGGCCCTACTCGAGCCGACGGGGCCGCTCTTCCCCCGGATCGTCCCCAACGGCCGGCCCGCAGCGAGGCGTACCAATCGCGTCGGTACAGCGGCGAAGGGGCGGCTCAGCCCCCAGGGGATCGCTCGGGTGGTGCAGCGGGCAGTGGCCCGGATCGGGCTCGACCCCAAGGACTTCGCCGGTCACTCGCTGCGCAGCGGCTTCGCCACCGAGGCCGCCGCCCAGGGCGCCTCGGAGCGGGCGATCATGCGCCAGACCGGGCACAAGAGCTTGGAGATGGTCCGCTGCTACATCCGCGAAGGCGACCGCTACCGCGACAACGCCGCCAGCTACCTCGGGCTCTGAAATCGAGCCGCCGCGAATAAGCCCAGTGTGTCTCGGGCGTCGGGTAGGGCGGTGACGTTGCCGCCACCGCCCCCCCTCAGAACCGGACGTGCGAATTCCCCGCATCCGGCCCAAGCCTCTGCGAACGCCCGTTTGGAGGGGCGCCGTTCCACAACGGAGCGTTGGCGGCGTTGCTGCAAGTAAACATGCCAACGGGGATCGAATGGATTGGCGGATCCAGGCCAACGTAACCGTACGTGGCATAGCCGAATAGAGAGCCGAAGGCCAGCCCGTAGCCCCAGCGCGACATCGCCAGCAGGGCCCGGCTGCGGACCCTCGGAGAGGGTTGTCACAATCCGCCGGGAAGGGATCGCGAGCCTTCGGGGGAGGGCTGCGGCTTCACGTGAATTCAGCGCACCGAGCGGGGGACGTGGAGCCGTGTCAGACCAGAGACGCCTCGAAGAGGCTATCGGGTGGCCTTCCCAGTTTGCGCTGGCGCCAGCGCACATCATCGCGCCGGCTTGGTCGGCGCCGAACTCCCCATCCGCGGAGTCGCGGGTTTTCCCTGATGACGCCGTGGCGTGGCCTCGCGATCCTGACCGCGTGTCCTCAGCGCCGACTGATGTGGAAGCGCAGGCGATCGAGCTGGCTGGATTCCCTGCTCGTGATGACCACCGCCACCACTTGCCGGGAAAGGTGGTGGATCGCGATGCCATCCTGCCCACAACGGCGCGGCTGCGCGAGCTGGCTCCAGCGGCGCGGGAGTGGGCCGACCTCGACTTGGTTCTCCGTGCCGTCAAGGTAGCGTGCGCTGTGGTGGCCCAGCCGACAACCATCCCACAGGCGCGGCGCGGTCTCAGTCCACGCCACGGCCAGATCCTGGAACGGCTGCTGGCCGGCTCCTACGCCGAAGCGCACCGGCTCACCCCCCGCGAGTGGGAGGTCCTCCATCTCCTCGTCCAGCGGGCCAGCGACCCGGAGATCGCCGTCGCTCTTGGCGTCGCGCTGAGCACAGCAAGGAGCTGGTCCGCGAGTGTCCGTTCGAAGCTGGGTGTTCGGTCTCGTCGAGCCCTCTCCCCACGTCCCCTACGAAACGTATGACGACTGCGGTGTCGTCATACGTTCTGTATGTGGCTGACCGCTCCCCAGACCGGCTACGGTCCTATGCGCGGTGTGCTGGCGCAGCCGCCGCCCCTGCCCGAGCCGGGTGACAGGGGTCGTCTGGCAGGAGCCCGGCGTAGGAGGAACATGGTGAAGCTATCGCACAGGATTCTGATGGCTGTTGCAGCTCTGGGGATGCTCGGATCGGTGGGCGCTACGACGGCCTTTGCGGCACCTCCGACCCCAACCCCAGGACCCCCAGGACAGTCGAGCGCCGGGCTGCGGCCGGCAGTCAGCCCCGGCCAGTCCCAGACGATGGGGCCGGCGTCGAGCGCTACGCTGTGGGGAAACCCTTGGGGCTGCCGCGACCGCGCTGACAATCCTCATACCTCCACCCATGGACCTGCCGACATCAACTCCCAGGGCTGGGTTATCTGCAATACGACGGTAGGGATCCAAACAGCTCAAGTCCAGTCATGGCTGTACCGACAGGATTGCATTCTGTTCTTCTGCTCATGGACCAATGTCGGCTTCGCCCAAACCACGTACCCGCAGACCTCGTTTCAATGGGGGCCCGTTGCCGGAACATCAAGCATCAACGCCAACGCTACTTACAACTGCAATGGGAGCTCCACACACACCTTCTATCTCTATGTTTACGGGACCGCCATGAACTACGCGGGCAACATCTACTCGGAGGGCTTGAGTAGCAACAACGTCAACCTCGCGTGCGGCTAGGGGCACTGCCCCCGCTCGACAGCGAGTGACCGCATTGGTATCCTGACTACTTCCCCGAGGTCCGTCGTCACAGCCCCCTGGTCGGTTTGCCCCATGCTCTAGGGCTCCCGGCCAGGGGGTTCGCTACCTCCACCCAACTGCCCGCTATGGGACGGTTCCGGGTGGATCACCTCTCAGTGGTCGGCCGAATCGTCCTCGGGTTCGCCCAGCGGCTCTCCTATCGGAGGTGATGGCAAGGGCGTCAAGGTTCGGACTGGGCCTGGCGAGCGACAAGGGGCGCGTTGGCAGACGCCAGGATCTCGGCACAGAAGTAGGTTTGGGCGACGTGCGAGAGCCGGTCGCGTGCCAGCGCCGGGGCCCACATCGAGGAGCGGATCAAGGACACCAAGCTGGGATGCGGTTTGATCCACCTGCGGAGTTCGGCGAATCCGANNTCGCTTTCACCCGAAATCCGCAATCCACCTGCCGCTGGGACGCTGCGGGCCAACCGGGGCCGGCAGGCGGCCACGGTCATCGCCGTCAACCTGGTGGCGATGCTCTCGGCGGTCCTCCTCGACGTCCTGCCCCAGCCGCTGGCTGCAGAGGGTGTTCCCGCTCTCGATGATGAGGTCGCCGATGCCGACCAGGCCATCTCCGAGGAGCCCAGTCACCGTCTCGCAACGACCGTGCGCCGCTGGATAATCACGGCGCCGGGCCGGCTGACCCGGGGCGGGCGCCAGCTCCACCTCCACCTGCCCCGAGGCTGCCTGTGGGCCGACCGGATCATCGCGGTGCATGACCGGCTGCGCCTGATCCCGCTGGGTACCTGAGGCCCGCGGCCTCACCCGCACCGCCCCCACGATGGGCGGCAGCTTGCCCTCGAGATGGTTGATCGCCCCTCGGCAAGCGCCCACGCCGTCACGATCGGCCTCTTGTCGACCCACGCACCCCTCCGGACGCCACAGCGGGCCTGACCTACCCGGTGTCCGTGGCCACCCCGAGCCCACCATCACTGGCTACCAGCCCCCGGCCGACCTTACTCACGGATCCAGGTCTGAGCTCCCGACCAGAGGGTACGCTAGTGCACTGTCTCATGGGAACGTTAACGGTGAAGCGTCGCCAGGATCTCGTCAGCGGTCTTGACCCAGACGAAGGGCTCAGCCCAACCACTCGACGGAGGAGAATCCCCGGATGTGAGCAACGGAGGGGATAGGCCCGGCCTTGGTCCGCGACACCCGTCGCCGTCGCCGAAGCCGGAGCGTTGGACACCGGACAGGGCAAGGCGGATCGGCGCTCTGACCCTCGTCGGCCAGCCCGCCGCCGCGTACCGGAACGTCACAGCCTGGGAGGTTCCCGGCGTCGCGGGAGCGGAGAGCGCCGAGGGAGCAAGTTGGTTGAACGAGGCGCTGGACCATGGCTGGGCGCTTTTGGGTCGCCCGCGCCAGCCCACCCGGGTCGCGTCAATGGTGCCCACCGGGTACCCGGCGTACGCCCGCGTCTTCCACAGCGAGGGGGAGATGCGGGGTGACATCGAGGGGGGGTCGGAGCCGGGGGCCGTGATCCTGGAGGCCCTCGCCACATGCCTTGAACCCCGCACCGCGACGCCCGGCCGCTGCTGGTTCGCGATCTGGGAAGGATTTGGTGACCTCCCCAGCTTCGGGGAACCAGGCCCTGCGCTCCTGCACCTGCCCGCGCGGTCCTATATCCTGCTCACCGGTCCGGTGACCGCGGCCCCGCTGATGGCCCGGTACCATGCACCCGCACTCTGGTGGCCAGAGGACCGGAGGTGGGCGGTGGGCGGTGACGTGGACCTCGACTCCACCTTCGTGGCGGGGGACCAGGAACTCATTTCGGCGGTGCTCGCACGCCCGGAGCTCCTCGCCGTCCCCGTCGCCCCCGACACCGTGCTCAGCGTTTTCCCTGCGGATCCAACCTGAGCGACCCGAGCAGTGAGCGGCCAGCTACGTGGCCCGCCTCGATACGGCCTGTGACGAGGATCCGCCGCTACATCCGCGAGGGCGACCGCTACCGCGACAACGCCGCCAGCTACCTGGGGCTCTGAGAGCCGCCGTCACCCCGGTCGCGGGTTTC
>PLAX01000107.1:4350-4898 GCA_003135255.1 Candidatus Dormiibacterota bacterium
AGGTGACCCCCACCCCGCCGAGTGCCGGGCCACCGATCGGACCCTCGGCGAAGGCACATGGCATCAGTGATCAGCGCATCTGGGAGGCATACCGAAACCCGGTGGCAGAGTTCGTGCTGCGCAACGGCGTGACGATCCGGCTCGGCTACGACAGCCAGGCCAACCTGCTGGAGATCGGCTGGATCGATCGGGGGCGAGGCCGCCGGATCATCCACGCCATGGTCTGCCGAGCTGCCTGGCGCCGGGAGTACGGGCTGCCGTGACCAGTCCCTTCACCAGTGAGCAGGACGGCCTGAGCGAGGCGGAGGCGTGGGAGCTCGCCCGCCAGGTCGAGGAGATGGGTCCCGAGGACGTGGTGGCGGTGCTGCGCCGGCCTGGACGACCGCGACTGCGGGGCACGGAGACGGGCCGCAGTCCCCGGGTCACGGCGCGTCTGCCCGAAAGCCTCCTCGCACGCTACCGAGAGAGCGCCCGGCACCACCACACCTCGGTGACCGAGGAGGTGCGGAGGGTCCTGACCGAGCACGCCCCGCGGTAGGGCAATCCCC
>PLAX01000008.1 GCA_003135255.1 Candidatus Dormiibacterota bacterium
CGTGACCGGCGCCCCGTGCGTCGCGACAGCGTCCGAGGACGAGTGCGGCGATCGCGCCATGAAACGCCACCCCGCGGCGTGAAGAGGCGGGCGACGACGACCACCGAGCGCAGCGCAGAAAACGCGTCCTGCCGGTGGCTTCGGCTCGCGCGGAATCGTGACATGGCTCATCCTCGCGCGTCGGTACCGTTGCGCACCAAGGGACGGATCAGCCGCTCGTGCTCTTCTGCCGCACGCCGAGCACCTCCCGGCTCGCTCATATTGAGCTGACCCGGATCATGGACTTGATGGCTCGCCGCTCATCCATGGAGGCGTACGCACCTGGGGTCCCGTCCAGGTCGGTCTCGAAGTCGAAGACCCGCCCCGGGTCGATGCGCCCGTCCAACACGTCCCGCATCAGGTCGGGAATGTAGATCCGAGCCGGAGCGGGACCACCGTCCCAGCCGATGTTGCGGAAGAAGACTTCTCCGTACGAGGGACCTCCGTGGGGAACGCCGACGACGCCGACCGTCGATCCGGCCTTGGCGATGGCGAACGCTGTGGCGATCGCCTCGGCGGTTCCCACACACTCCATCGAGCTGTCGACACCGAAACCGCCCGTGAGCTCGAGCACCTTCTCGTTCGCGGCTTCACCTCTCTCCTCGAGGATGTCGGTGGCTCCGAACTCCTTCGCCAGCTGCTGGCGCCCGGGATGCCGGCTCAGGGCGATGATCCGCTCGGCGCCGAGCCTGCTCGCCGCCAGCACCGCGGAGAGCCCGACGGCGCCATCACCGACGACGGCCACCACCGACCCCTCTCGAACGCGCGCGCTGACCGCGGCGTGATGCCCGGTGGACATCACGTCGGAGAGGGCGAGCAGGGACTTGAGGACCTCATCGGGATGGCCCTCGCCAGGCACGGGTACCAAAGTGCTGCCGGCAAGCGGCACGCGGACCGCTTCCCCCTGACCGCCGTCGATGCGCCCGTCGCCAAAGACGCCTCCCGCCGGACAGGTGATCGTCGAACCGTTGAGGCAGTTCGGGCAGGACATGTCGCTGAAGATGAACGGTGCGATCACGAGGTCTCCGGTCTTGACCGCCGTCACCTCGCCGCCGACGGCCTCGACCACACCGATGAACTCGTGGCCGATCGGCCCGACGTCGTGTGGCGTAATCCCCCGGTAGTACCAGAGGTCGGATCCGCACACGCAGGCCAGGACGACCCGGACGATGGCGTCGGTGGGGCTCTGGATGACCGGGTCCGGTCGCTCACCGACGGTGACGGAATGGGGGCCGTTGAAGATCGCTGCTCGCATGATGGATCCCTTCGTCTGGCACGCTGCTTGTCGCTCGGGGCGCACCTCGGTGCGGTACCCGGTCCTGATCGTTGGAGACCTCGTGGCACCAGTGGACGAGGTCCGAGACCGACTTGGAAGATCCTCCCACTACGGGTACTGGCAGGGCCTCCTAGCCCCGATCTTTCACTGANNAGTGAAAGATCGAGGCTAGAGGCCCGGGCGTGGCCCTACGCTGGTGACCATGTACAACCGGACTGAGGCTTGTGCCTCCCTGGTTTCCAGGCCGGGCCAGGCTGACGCCCCACAGGCGGGCCTGCCGAACCACGAGGCCAACCGGCGGGTTCTCGGGCTCCGCCGGGACGACATCGGTTATCGCGGCGGTGGCGTCACCACGCTGTCCCCGGGCCATGTCGTGATACATATCGTGCATGAGCGACGCCACGGGGGCACGCGGCGCTGCGCCGGGTCCCAATCGACGGAGGCACGAGGACTTCGACGCGTCCTACGCCGGCACGCCCGCGTGGGACATCGGCCGACCTCAGTCTGCCTTCCTGGAACTTGCTGAGGGAGGCGTTCTGCGCGGTCGAGTGCTTGACGTCGGCTGTGGGACCGGAGAGCATGCTCTCATGGCCGCTCGCCTCGGACACGAGGCCACCGGCATCGACACGGCCGAGACCGCGATCGCCATCGCGCAAGGCAAGGCCCGCGACCGAGGCCTGACCGCCCGGTTCCTCGTTGGGGACGCCCTTCGGCTATCTGACCTCGACGAACAGTTCGACAACGTGCTCGACTGCGGACTCTTTCATGTCCTTGACGATGGTGACCGGGTCCGGTATGTCGACAGCCTCCGGGCCGTCCTTCCGCCAGGCGGCCACCTTTACCTGCTGTGCTTCAGTGACCGCCAGCCCGGCGACTGGGGACCCCGGCGGGTTACTCAGGACGAGATCAGGGCCAGCTTCCGCGATGGGTGGCAGGTGGACTCGATCGAAGCCTCCACGATCGCCACCAACAATCTCCCGAGCGGCGCACTCGCCTGGCGAGTTTCCATCAGCCGAAGCTGACCAGGGTTCCCGGTTGGCGACGCCGACTCGGTGAAGCTTCCCAACCGTCGTCCCGCGCCACCGTCAACACGGTAACGTCGAGGGTGCCCGTCAGCACCGCTGGGACACCGGCGCCGAGTGCCCCGTCGCCGCTGTCCGGTAGGGGCGGAAGAAGGCGCGCAATTCCTCCGCGTAGAGCTCGGGCTCCTCGAACGGTGCGAAGTGCCCGCCGCGAGCGGGCTCGGTCACGCGGACCGCGTTCGTCGTGCGCTCGAGCCATGCCCGCGGCGGGCGGACGATGTCGCCGCGGAAGAGCGAGAAGCCGGACGGCACCTCGACCCGGCGGGCGTGCTGCGCGGGCGGAATCGCGGCGTTCGCGCGGTACATGCGCATCGACGAGCCGATCGTCCCCGTGAGCCAGTAGAGCGTGACGTTCGTGAGAATCTCGTCCTTCGTGAAGCGCCGCTCGACGTCCCCGTCGCAGTCGCTCCACGCCCGGAGCTTCTCGACGATCCAGGCGGCGAGCCCGGCGGGCGAGTCGGTGAGCCCGAAGGCGGCGGTCTGGGGCTTCGTGCGGTGCATGGCGGCGTAGGCGCCCTCGGTGGCACCCCAGGCCGCCGCGCCCTCGATCCAGGCGCGCTCCTCGGGCGCGAGGTCCGTCGGGTCGCCCGTGAAGACCGGGATGCCCGCGTCGGTGCGGTGGACGGCCACTACCCGGTTGGGGTGGTCGAGCCCGAGGTAGCGGCTCACGTGGCTGCCCATGTCGCCGCCCGCTGCGCCAAACCGTGCGTAGCCGAGGACCCGCATGAGCTCGGCCCACAGGCTGGCGACGGCGATCGAGTCGAGGGGCGGGCCGGTGGGGTGATCGGAGTAGCCAAAGCCCGGCATGTCGGGCACGACCACGTCGAACGCGTCGGCGGGGTCGGCGCCGTGGGCGCCGGGGTCGGCGAGGAGCGGGATGACCTTCGCGTAGCGCCAGAAGGAGTCTGGCCAGCCGTGGCTGAGGACCAGCGGCAGGACGGGACCGGCTGGCGCGGCGGCCCGGACGTGCACGAAGTGAATCCCGAGGCCGCCGATTCGGACGCGGAACCGGGGGAGCCGGGCGAGCGCCGCCTCCTGAGCCGGCCAGTCGAACCCGTCCGCCCAGTAGGCGACGAGCTCGCGGAGGTAGTCGAGATCGGTGCCAAGCGACCACCCTGCGTCCGCGGGCGCATCCGGCCAGCGTGTCGCGCGCAACCGCGCGCGGAGGTCCTCGAGCGCCCCGGGGGCGGTCTGTGAAATGAACGGCTCGGGGCGGGGCACGACGTCAACGATGGGATCCATCTTACCGGCCGTGCCGCTTCAGGGCCCGAACTCGCCCAGCTCGGCCACCGCCGCGCCGAGGTGCGCAGAGGTGGTCCGGAGCCACGCGCGTTCCGGCCTCGAGAGGGGGAGGTCGCGGAGGTAGCCAAGCACCTCATCGACCGCCGCGGTGAGAGCCGATCCCTGGAGCCCTGAGGCGCCAAGGACGGACGCGACCTGGCCGGCATCCGGCGCCTCGGTCCGTAGGAGCAGCCACACCTCCTCGCGATCCTTCTCCCCGGGCAAGGTGTCGGGACGGTCGAGGAGGGCGGCGAGCTTGGTCGCCAGATGAGCCGGCGCGTCGAGCACGCGCCGCCCCTGCAGGCTCACCGCGTGGGGAGGGAGAGCGCTCACCGGCAGCTGCAGCCGAGTGCCCAGGGTCGACTGGTGAGGGACGTAGAGGTCGACGTGGATACCGTTGACCTCCGAACGCCACTTCGTCCCCAGGTGGGTCGTCTTGGTCACCGGCCAGCGGGCAGCCAGCATATCCAGCTCATGAGGCTGCAGGACGAGGTCGATGTCGTGGCTCCGGGGTGCCCCGACTCGAAAGTGGCTGGCCCACCCGCCGATGAGGATGGCCTCCGGAACGACGGCGAGAACCTCTCCGAGGGTCCGCTCGCTGAGGCTGGTGAGCTCGGGAGGGTAGAGCTCAGGCGGCATGCGCGAACTCCACGATGAGGCTCTCGATGAAGCGAGCGGCGGGCCAGCCCGGGGTGTTGAAGAGATCGACGAACGCCTGGCAGAGCGGCACTACGGGTCCGTACCGGCCCAGCCAGGGATCGGACCTGTGCACCTCGAGGACGGTGCTACCACCTCGCTCCCCGGCAGGCCACGGATCGGGTAGGCGCGCCGGGTCGCCGTAGCAGAGGACCCGGTCGTAGTCCGAAACCCGGTTGCCCCCACGCCGTGCCACCACGGCCCCGAAGCCGCTCAGGAGGAAGCCCTCTGGAAGCTGGCGCTCCACCTCGGTGGCTGGGGCACCGATCTCGCGCCGGAACGCCAGGTCACCGGCCATGTCGCGATGGCCAGCCCAGAGCAGGAGCAAGCGCAGGGGATCGACCAGGCTGAAGCCGCCGCCCGGCCGGCGGGTCACGGCGCCGATCGCCATCGGCCGCTGCAGGGCGCGGTGCACCGTGGACACGGGGAGACCCAGTTCGGCCGCGACGGAGGCGAGGCTCGCGTAGCGGCGGCGGCCGACCAACTCCTCGCGGGCGAGCAACTCCCGCCACACGACCTCGGTGTGATTCACACGCTCAAGGTTACCAGTTTCCAGCTATGGCTGTAAACTAGCCCGTCATCGATCAGCCCCGATCGGGCCGCTGGTCGGGGCGCCCAAACTCGAACTGGGGACCTCGCTATTTGAGCTGGATTGCTCCCGTGGACAGCATGCCGCACGAGGGAGGCCTCGGAGGGGGCCTGATGAGCGGGCGGGGGTCGCTCGCGTGGACGCACGCCGGCGGCGACCGAGCGCGGGTGGACCCACAGCAGCTCGGCCAGGGTCGCGTCCGACACGGCGAACCTCCCTCGGGTCGGCGGAGAGACGGCGTCCCGGGTGCGGATCAAGGGCGCGTTGCTGGCGACGGGAGGTCCGGGGACCACCTCGGCTGGCAGGGCGGGGAAGCTCTGGACAACGATCGAGCGAGTGTTCCAACGTGGCCACATGACGGTTTCCTCCTGGTGTCGGCGTAGGCCGCCGGCGATATCCTTTGTGCCTCACACGCTAACCGGTGATGCTGACGCTGCCCTGACGGTGGGGCGGGGCTGCCCGGCCGATCCAGCCTCGCACGCCGGGCGTTCGACGGCCGGGTCAGCGATCGCCTGCGATGCCATCGGCTCCAAGTCCAGCGCTCAGTGCCCAGGTGGGATCACGAACGGGGACTGCCATGCGAAGGTGCTCGCCGCCAGCGCGACGCCCATGACCAACGAGGCCGTGACCCAAGCTCGGCGGCCTGTCCGACCTGGGAGCGGCGGCCGCTCACCGGCGTCCCGAAGCACCAGGGTGGGTGCCTGCTCGAGGTGTCCCACGACATGGATCGCCATGAGACCGAACCGGAGGACGAAGGTCGCCTTGTGCGCAGTCAGCCAGATCTCCCCGAAGCTAGATCACGTCGCCCGGGCGCAGTCCCCAGGTGCGGGGGACCCGCAGCGAGTGCCGGGTGGCAGCAGACACCGGCCTGCCGGCGGCGCGCGACAAGGCTGTCGATGAAGTGGGCTGGGCCATGACGGCGATGCTGAGCCGACCGGCTGACGGGAAGCTGACGGCGATGGCGGGCTCGGCCGGGGAACGGCGTGTCAGCTCGTCCCAGATGGCTTCAGGATTCCGCAAGGCTGGGGGGCCAGGATCCCGATCGTGGTTGATCGCGCGCTGACCGCAGCCTGCCCCTGGGCGCCCTGCCGGGAGGTACCGTAACGGAGATGCGACTCCTGTTGGCCGAGGACGACAGGGCGCTGCTCTCGGTGCTCGCCCGCGGCCTTCGCCAGAACGGTTACCTGGTCGACACCGTGGAACGGGGTGACGACGCTCTGCACATGCTCAGGGTGGGCGAATTCGCCGCGGCGGTGTTGGACTGGCGAATGCCAGGCCTGGACGGAGCCGAGGTGATCATCGAGGCGCGGCGCCGGGGGCTTCGCCTGCCGATCCTGATGCTCACCGCCAGGGACACCTCCCAGGATCGGGTTCGCGGCCTGGACTCGGGCGCCGACGACTACCTGGTCAAGCCGTTCGACTTCGAGGAGCTGCTGGCTCGGCTCCGGGCCCTGCTCCGGCGGGGTGGTGCGCCTGCCGGTCCCACCCTCCGGGTGGCCGGTCTGGAGTTGGACCCCGCGACGCGCGAGGTCCACAGCGGAGCACGGCTCGTCGCTCTGACGCCGCGCGAGTACGCCATCCTGGAACTGCTGCTGCGCCGGGCCGGGGCGGTGGTGACCCGGCAGAGCATTGCCGAGCAGGTCTGGCCGGATGCCGAAGCGAGCTGGAACGCCATGGAGGCGCACATGGCCCGGCTCCGCGCCAAGCTCGGCGGTGACGCGGGAGTCGCCATCGTTGCGGTCCGCGGCACCGGATATCGGCTGGTCAGCGGATGAGCACGCCGGCTCGCAGCCGGCTACGTCGGCGCGCCCTGCGGACCTCCGCCCTTGCCACCGCCCTGGTGGCGGTGGGGCTCTGCAGCGTGCTCACCGCCACCGACGTGCTGGTCTCCCACAGCCTCACCACGGCGATCGACGGGCGCCTGAGCCAGTGGATGACGCGAGCCGCGGCCCAGCCCACTGCCTCGCTGGCCATGATCGACCCTGACCGCGACTTCGATGAACCCCTCCTGGCCTGGGTGATCCAACCGGATGGCCGGTGCAAGCCCGTCGGCGTCGCTCCCGCCCTGCCCTCCCGTCTCTGCGCGGCGACGCCGCCGATCACCGCCGACGTCGCGGGCAACCCGTTCCGGCTGCTCGGGAAGCGCATCGGCGACGGTGGTTTCGTCGTTGGGGCGAGCCTCACCCCTGCGGGGCAGCAGATGGGGGACCTGGTGCTTGCCGAGCTGGCGGTGGGCCCCCTCCTCCTCGTCCTCGTTTTCGCCGGCGCCTTCGCGGTCGGCAGCCGCGTCGGTGGCCCGCTGGAGCGCATGCGCCAGCGGCAGCTCGCCTTCACCGCCGATGCATCGCACGAGCTGCGCACCCCGCTCACGGTGATGCAGGCGGAGACCAGCC
>PLAX01000115.1 GCA_003135255.1 Candidatus Dormiibacterota bacterium
TGGCCATCATGGGGCAGAGCGGCGCCGGTAAGAGCACCCTGCTCCACATCATGGGCGGGCTGGAGCCGCCGGATTCGGGCCGCGTCCTGGTCGACGGGCGCGACCTCTACGCGATGGGGGACGCCGAGCGCTCGGCATTCCGCCGCGACCACATCGGCTTTGTCTTCCAGTTCTTCAACCTGATCCCCAGCCTCACCGCCGCCGAGAACGTGGCCCTGCCGCTCCGGTTGCGTGGCAGCAGGCACGCTGCCGGCCTGGACGGCAGAACGGTGTCCGAACGTGTCCGCGTGCTCATGGACCAGCTCTCGCTTCACGGTCTCCAGGGCCACGGCCCCGACGAGATCTCGGGGGGCGAGCAGCAGAGGGTGGCCCTGGCCAGGGCTCTGGCTGCGGCACCCGCCCTGCTCCTCGCCGACGAGCCCACCGGCAATCTCGACCGCCAGAGCGGCCACGAGGTGATGGAGATGCTCAGCCGCCTCTGCCGCGAGCGGTCCCAGACCACCGTCCTGGTCACCCACAACGCGCGGGTGGCCGCGTACGCGGACCGGGTGCTGGTCCTGGCCGACGGCAGGGTTGTGGACGACGTGCGGGTGGAGGGCGGCGGTGCGGGCGCCGAGACCGCCGGCTTCCGGGCACTCGTCCGCCGGCTCGAGCGGCATGACCTCTGACCCGGTCTCGCGGAGCATGACCGGGTTGGTCACCTCCATCACGCGATGGATCGTGGGCTGGGCGACCTGGCTGGTGACCGCCGGCCTCGAGCCAGGTCTCCGACCGGTGCTCACGCGCAACCTCGCCTCCCGGCCGGCGCGGGCGGCGCTGACCGCCGCCGCCGTGGGGCTGGGGGTGGCGGCGATGCTGGGCGTCCAGATCGAGGTCGCCGGGGTCGGTGCCCAGGCTGATGCGTCGGCGCAGCTCCGTGCCGGGCAATCGGGACTCGACGTCCGCACCAGCTCCGGGGTCGGCCTCAGCACCGCGCAGCTGGCCTCCCTCAGAAGCCTCTCCGGGGTCAGCGAGGTGGTCCCCCTGTACCAGAAGCGGGTCACGGCCCAGGCCCCGGAAGCGAGCGCGCCGGCCTCGACCGTGACCCTGGTGGGAATGCAGGGTGGGGGCGCCGCGCTCCGCGGTATCAGTGTCAGCGCCGGACGCCTTCCGACCTCCTCGGCCCACGACCAGATCGCCATCGATGCAGCGCTCCTTCCGACCCTGGCCCCTCCGGGCGGCAGCCTCGGCATCGGCGGCAGCGTCTGGCTGACCACGTCGACGGGCCCCCGCTCCTTCACGGTGGTCGGGATCACCGACGCGAGCGGCGTGAGCGCCAGCTTCACCCACGACGTCATCTTCGTCCCGGCCCCGGAGCTGCTCTCCTCCTTCAACCTTGGCCTCCGCGCCTCGCTCGCAGCTCTCCGCCTCTCTCCGGGGACCAGCTCGGCGGAGGCGGCGGCGAACGTCCATCAGCGGCTCGGCGGGGCGGTCACCACGTTTGACCCGGGCATCGACTCGAGCGACCCAGCCTCCCAGCTCTCCTCCCTGCTGGTCCTCGTCAGCGTCCTCAGCGTGGTCATCGGAGCCGGGGTGTGCGCCAACACGGTGAGTCTCGCCGCCCTGGAGCGACGGCGCGAGATCGGCCTGCTGCGGGCGGCGGGCGCCTCGGCCGCCCAGGTGTTCCATCTCCTCGCCGCCGAGGCCACGGTCCTCGCCCTCTCGGGAGCGGCGGCCGGGATCGTCGTCGGCGTGGGGCTCGGAGCTGCCCTCCAGGCCGCTTTTGGAGCCGCCTCGACCGCGCCCGCGGTCGGGCTCCAGGTCAGCCCCCTGGCCGTGGTGCTCGCCGTGCTCGCCGGCATCCTCTCCGCCCTGGTCGCCTCCGCCGTCCCCGCCGCAACGGCCGCGCGCGTGCCGATCCTCGAAGCCCTGAGCCCCGAGAGTGCCGGTCGGCGCGAGCGGGTCCAGGGCGCCGCGATCGGCGCGGTGCCGCCGCTCGCCGCCCTGGCGGTGGTGTCGGATCTGGCCGGCGGCGCCCTGGCACCGGTGGGTGCGGTCGCCCTGCTCCTCGCGGTGGTGCTCAGCCTGCCGCTTCTGGCCCCGTCCCTGGCGCGTCTCCTGACACGGATGCTGCGGGTGGTCTGGCCGGAGACCGAGGTCGCGGAGGCCAGCCTGAGGCGCCGCCGCAACCGCACCGCGCTGACGCTCTCCGGATTGGTCACCGCCATCGCGGCGGCGATGGCCGCCGGGGTCCTGGTGACGGGAAGCCTCGCCTCCGGCGACGTCTGGATCAGCCACCTCTTCATCGGTGACACCCTGATCCACAGCCCGGTGACCCAGCCGAGCGGCATCGCCGCCCAGATCGGCGAGGACGCGGGGGTACGGCTGACCAGCCTCCGCTTCTTCCCCGCCGTCGTCGACGGCGACGTGATCGGGATGACCACCTTCGACAGCGCGACCTACGCGCGCGACGGCGGCCTGGAACTGGTGGCCGGCAGCCGCAGCCGAGCCTTCGCGGCGCTCGCCGGCGGCTCCAACCTGCTGGCGCCGCTCAGCCTGGCGGAGGCGGATGACTGGTGGGTGGGCACCGTGCTCCCGGTGGCGACAGGCAGCGGGACGACCAATTTCACCATCGCCGGCATCGTCGAGCACTCCTTCCCGGCCGGTGACGGCCGGGAGTCGCTGCTCGTCGACTCCGGACAGGCGGTGAAGTCCTTCGGAAGCCAGGCGTCGGGTTTCGACGATCTCGAGGTGCTGACCGCGGGACGCGGATCGGCCGCGGCCGCAGTGGCGAGCCGGTACGGCCTCTCGGCGACCTCGGTCAGCACGATCGAGTCGGCGACCGAACAGGCACTGAGCGGCACCGTCGGCATCCTCGCGGCCGTCGCCTGGCTGGCGGTGGCGATCGCCGTGCTGGCGGTCATCAATACACTGGTGGTGAACGTCCGCCAGGGCCGCCGCGAGATGGGCCTGCTCCGGGCCGTCGGGCTCAGTCGGGGTCAGGCCCGGCGTCTGGTACTGGCGCAGGCCGGCCTGCTCGGAGGAGTCGCGGCCGTCCTCGGCATCGGGGTGGGCTGCCTGCTCGCCGTGCCCCTGCTCGCGGCCAGCACCAGCCCCGGCTTCGTTCCTGCCTTCGTCTTCCCGATCACCACAGCGATCGCCCTGCTGGGAGGCGTGGTCGTGGCCGTGCTCCTCGCCGGGGTGCTGCCGGCTCACCGCGCCGCCGCCGCCGACATCGTGAGCGCCGTTCGCCAGGAATGAGGGCGCGCTCGGGCACAGCGCGAGCGCTCGGGGTGCTGGCGCTGGTGGTGCTGACTGCGGCCGCTTGCGGGAGCTCCGCCCCGNNTCTACCAGGCGGTGAAACAGGTGGGGTCGGGCTGGCTGGACGAGGCCAGCTCGACCGCGGTGCGGAAGGACGGCTTGGTGCGAGCGGCGGCGGTCGAGTACGACCGCAACGTGTCGTTCAGCACCAGCAACGGCCCGATCACGCTCACCGTGGCGGTCGCCTCCTTCGCGACCACGGGCGGCGCGACCGCCGCCATGATCCGCCTCGACACCGCCCTGGATGCCCGCGCCGGTGCGGTGCCCGTCTCCACCGGCCCACTGGCCGACGGCGGGCACGCCACCACCACCCAGGGGACCGTCGAGGGCGTCGGGGCCCTCCAGATCATCCTGGTGTGGCGGGTCGACAATCTGGTCAACAGCCTGGTGGCAGAGGGACGGCTCGGCGGTCTCCAGCTCGACCAGCTCCTCCCCGTCGCCGCGACTCAGACTGCCAACGAGCGCGCCGGTTGAGCCGCGTCAGGCGATCCGGATGCCGGGATCGGACCCGAGTGGCCGACCCTCGCGCAGGAGTCGAAGGATCTCGGCGGCCGGCACCGGGCGTGAGAAGAGGAAACCCTGGTAGGCGTCCAGGCCCTGGGGCTGCAGGCGGCTGAGCTGCTCCTCCGTCTCGACCCCCTCGGCGATGACCCGCAGCCCAAGGTTGCGGCCGAGGGTCACCACGGCGTGGATCAGGGCCCCGGGGTCCGAGGAGGGATTCGCCTCGTCCTCGAGGAGAAAGCTGCGGTCGATCTTGATCGTGCTGACGGCCAGGTGGTGGAGCTTGCCGATGTTGGAATAGCCGGTGCCGAAGTCGTCCAGCGAGATGGTCACCCCCTGGCGCGAGAGCTCACCGAGCACATCGGCCGCGGCTTGCGCGTCGACCATGGCCGCCGATTCGGTGACCTCCAGCTCCAGCAGATGGGCCGGGAACCCGGTCTGGTCCAGGCACTCGAGCACGGCCGCGACGAGGCTGCGGTCGGTCAGCTGGTGAGCCGAGACGTTGACCGCGACCCGAACGTCTCCCAGCCCGTCCGACCGCCACTGGGCCGCGTGCCGGACCGCGCTCTGCAGGACGAACTGGCCGATCTCCGCGATGACCCCTATCTCCTCGGCGATGGGGATGAACCGAACGGGGGGAACCTCGCCGAGCACCGGGTGATGCCAGCGGGCGAGCGCCTCGAGACCGACGATGCGGTGAGAGACGGCGTCGACCTCGGGCTGGTAGGCGACGCTGAGCTCCCCCCGCTCCAGGGCGAGGGGGAGCTGCTGCTCGATGAGGAGCCGGCCCTCGGCCTCCTGGGAGAGGGCGGGCACAAAGCGGACCATGTGCTCCGTCGAGGTGCGCCCGGCGTGCTGCGCCATGGCGGCGTGCCGCATCAGGGTGGCGGGATGGTCGCCGTCCGACGGCGCCAGAGCGATCCCGATCGCGGCGCTCAGCCGGAGGTCGGCGGCGGAGCCGGTGCAGGGCGCCGCGACGGTCGCCACGATGGAGCGCGCCATGTAGACGGTCTCCTCGGGAAAGACCAGGCCGGGGAGGAGGACGGCGAACTCGTCGTCCGACCAGCGGGCGACCATCCACGCGCTCATCGGTTCCGGCGTGCCGGCGGGCAGCGTGAGCGACGGCGTGCGGCCGGCGGCGGCTCCGACACAGTCCGAGACTCGCTCCCCCATCTCGGCGACCAGCTGTTCCCCCGCCTCCTGGCCGAGGGTCTCGACCACGGTGCGCAGCCGGTCGAGCGCCACCAGGAGGACGCCGGTCGAGCGTCCTGAGCGACGGCCGGCGCTCAACTCGCTGCCGAGCCGCCAGCGGAAGGTCGAGGCGTTGGGGAGCCCGGTGAGCCGGTCGTGCGAGGCGTCGAAGTCCCTCTCCGCGGCCAGGAGGTCGCGTTCCTCGGTCCACCGGGTGACGTCGACCCCCACGGAGGTGACGGAGGTCGGCCGTCCGTCCTCGCCGAGGCTCGGCGTGGCCGACCAGGCCACGATCCGCACCCGACCGTCGCTGGTGCGGAGCGGCGCCTCGACGCAGGCGGTCTCGTCCTTGCCGGCCACCGCCCGATCGAAGGCTCGGACCACGCGACGCCGGTGCTCGGGAGCGATCAGCACCTCGTGCCAGGGACGGCCGCTCAGGTCGCTCCAGCGCCACCCTCCGAGAGCAAGCAGGTCGCCGTTGGCGAAGGCGAGGCGGCCGTCAGCATCGGTGATCATGGCCAGGACGATCTGCCGCCCAGCGGCTCTCTCGTCCCGACCTCCCACCTGCGGGCGGCATCCCGCTCCCTCGGCAAGCATCCGGCGGCGACCTCTTGAATCATGGCGACCACCCCCGGGCATCCCCCCCGGGGCAACGGCGGCTATGGTCGCCTGAAGGGATGGAGGGGAAAGACGCCTTCAGCCAGCCTGGGACGCTCAAGAGACAACAACGTCATCGTCACACGACCCCACCCTCCCGGTGTGACGGCCGGTGCCTCGGTAGAGCCTCCCCGCGACCGAGGAGAGGCCCCGACCGAAGCAGGAGCAGCCGGAGGCCGGGAGACGGGGGGAGAGGGAATCCCTTCCATCTGAGTGGACTCTCTATATAGGAAGGGCCGGTCTCGGCGGCGAGCGGCGGACTGCGGTCGGTGCGCAAGGCGGAGGGCACCGTCCCGTCACGCTCCGCTCCGATCGACCCGGAGCGGATCAGACGCATCGCTCGCGTTCATGGTTTCACCCGAAGCCCGTTACCCCCCTGTCGCCTCTTCGGCTGGTGCTCCGTGAGATCAACCCCCCTAGCCTGCCCCTTGCCGTCTAGTGCATTTGACCTATCTGGCTAGAGCGGTCAAAGACTTTGAAGGAATGAGGATCATGGAACGGAAGAGCAGACGATCGCTACGGGTGGCCCTGGTGCTGGGCGCCGCCGTGGCCGGCACCGCCATGGTTGGGTTCGGCGGTTTGGCAGCATGGAACGCCTACACCGAGAACGCCGGCAACAGCGTAGCCGCCGGCACCCTTTCGCACGCCAACGGCCTGAGCTGCGTGTCGAACCTCGGCTCGATCCCGACCAGCGGCACCGGCTGGTGCGCCGCGACCATCTCGGTCGCCAACGTCGACCCGGCCACCTGGACGAGCACCGTCGGCACCATCATCATCGCCAACACCGGCAACCTGAAGAGCACCTTCACCCTGGCGCTGCCGGCTGCGGCATCGGGTGGCCTCTGCGCCGACCTCATGCTCAAGGTGACCGACCTCAACACCACCAACCCTGACACCGGAACGGTCATCGCGAACACCGCCCTGACCACCGCCGCGCTGACGACGGGCGTGAACCTCTACAGCAGCGCCACCACCCCTAGCCTCAGCTGGACCGGCGGCGGCGCGGCCGGCACCGGCACCGGGGCGACCGCGGACACCTACACCGTGACCGTGACCCCGGGCGGCAGCTTCGGCAGCGACTACGCCGACCAGGGCACGAGCTGCACCTTCGGCCTCCTCTTCAGCCAGACGGCAGCCTGAGCAACGCCTTGATCCGGAAGGCCGGGGCAGGATCTCCTGCTCCGGCCTCTCCTTTGCCCGTCCAGCGGAACGCGGCATACGGAGCGATCAGTTCACCACTTCAACCGAACACCGTTACCTGGCTGTGGCGGTATCGGGCGGGGCTTCGTGAGATCGACCCCCCTAGGCTGCACCAGTAGCGTCTAGTGCATTTGAACTAGCTGCATCGAACGATCAGAAGGCACAGATAGGGAACTGAAGATCATGGAACAGCGCAAGAGCAAGCGATCCGTCCGGGTAGCCCTGGTCCTGGGCGCGGCCGTCGCAGGCACGGCCCTGGTCGGCTGGGGCGGCCTGGCCGCATGGCAGGCCTACACCCAGAACGCGGGCAACGCCTTCACCACCGGCAGCATCGGCCACACCAACGTCGTCAAGGGCGGCAACACCACCTGCACCTCGACCAGCGCCGAGAACACCATCTGCAACGTCATCGTCAGTGGAAGCGGCCTCGATTGGAACTGGCCCGGTGTCAGCAACACAGTGGCCATCACGGACACCGCCAGCCTGCCGAGCACCTTCACGCTGAGCACCCCGGCTGACCCCAGCGGCCTGCTGTGCTCGTACCTCACCCTCGAGGTGACCGGCTCGGGATCTGACAACTCCACCTACGTCAACCAGCAGGCCGGGATTGGTTCCATCCCCACCTCGACCTCGCTGAACACGAACGCCGGTTCCAGCTCCTGGAACCTGGGCAACAGCAACACGTTCAACTTCGCCGTCGGCACCACCGCCAGCTACAGCGCCACCAACAGTGGTGCCGTCGGTCAGAGCTGCACCTTCTCGGTGCTCTTCACCCAGGCCGCGTAACCCCCAGCCATGATCTGAGGGGGGCCGGGAAGAGCGCCTTTCCGGCCCCTTTCTCCCCCACCC
>PLAX01000099.1 GCA_003135255.1 Candidatus Dormiibacterota bacterium
GAGCTCCGGTCTGACCGGCACCAGGTCGAGCAACGCCTCCCGCGCCATCCGGCAGTTGCTGGCCGGGTCGTCCGGAGGGCAGGCCCGCTCGTCGCCGAAGTAGACCTCCCATCGCCCCCAATCCACCCGCTCCCGGTGAGGCGTCGCCGCCAGCACCCGATAGAGAGTCCGCGGCGTGCTGCCTCCGGCGAGCGCGATCCGGAAGCGCCCGCCCTTCGCGATCGCCGCTCCGCCGATCTCCACAATCCAGTCGGCGGCGGCGGCAGCCATCCCCGCCGGATCGTCCTGAACGGTCACGACACCGGGAAGTCGCGATCTCACGGACGGCGCCACTCCCGGCCGTCCCGGCGCATGAAGTCGTCGGCCTCGGCGGGGCCCCAGGTCCCGGCTTCGTAGTTGGGGCAGTGGATGCGATCCGGGGGGTGGGCGCGCCAGCCGTCGAGGATCGCGGTGCACACCCGCCAGGCCTCCTCCACCTCGTCCTCCCGGGCAAAGAGGGTGGCGTCGCCGAGCATGCAGTCGAGGAGCAGCCGCTCGTAGGCGTCGGGGGAGGCGCGCTGGAAGCTGGAGCCGTAGAAGAAGTCCATGTTGACGCTCTCGATCCGCATCGCCTGGCCGGGGACCTTGGCCCCGAAGCGGAGGGTGATCCCCTCGTCCGGCTGGATGCGCAGGAGCAGCTGGTTGGGGGCGATGCCGTCGGGTGGCGGCATGCCTCCCGGCATGGCCCTGTGGCCCGCGAAGGGGGAGTGGGGCACACGCCGGAATTGGATCGCGATCTCCGTCGCCCGGCTGGGCAGGTGCTTGCCGGTGCGCAGGTAGAAGGGGGTGCCCGCCCACCGCCAGTTGTCGATGTCCAGCTTCATGGCGACGAAGGTCTCGCGCAGCGACCCCGGGTCGACCCCTGGCTCGTCGCGATAGCCGGGGACGGGCGCACCGTCCACCGACCCCCCAGCGTACTGACCGCGAATCGTGTGCAGCAGCGCGTCATCGGGGTGGATCGGCCGGATCGCGCGCAGCAGCTTGACCTTCTCGTCGCGCACCGTCTCCGCCTCGAAGTTGCTGGGCGGCTCCATGCCGATGATGGCGGCGAGCTGCATCACGTGGTTCTGGATGATGTCGCGGAGTGCGCCGGTCTCCTCGTAGTAGGAGCCGCGTCCCTCCACCCCGAGGGTCTCGGCCACCGTGATCTGGACGTGGTCGATGTAGCGCCGGTTCCAGATCGGCTCGAAGATGCCGTTGGCGAAGCGGACGACGAGGATGTTCTGGACCGTCTCCTTGCCCAGGTAGTGGTCGATCCGGAAGATCTGGGGTTCCTCGAAGGCCGAGTGCAGCGCGGAGTTGAGCTCGCGGGCGGTGGCGAAATCGCGCCCAAACGGCTTCTCGACCACCATCCGGTGGAAACCGCCGCCCTCCTCCTCGCGGCTCATCCCCTCATGCCTCAGCCGCTCCGCGAGCTGAGCAAACCCGCTCGGCGGGATCGCGAAGTAGTAGATGCGGTTTCCCGCCGTCCCCCGCTCACGGTCGGCGATCTCGAGCGCCCGCTTGACCCCGTCGAGGCCGCCGTCCCGATCCGAGAAGGAGGCGTAGCGGAGCCCCTCGGCGAAGCGGCTCCAGACCTCCTCGTCCAGCCGCAGCCGGGCGAATCGCGTGACGGCGTCCCGCATGGCGGCGCGAAACTGATCGTCGGTCAGCTCGCTGCGAGCCGCGCCGATCACCGTGAAACGCTCGGGGAGGAGGCCGTCGACGGCCAGCGCGTAGAGGGCGGGCACCAGCTTGCGCTTGGTCAGGTCGCCCGTCGCCCCGAAGATGACCAGCGTCGCGGGCGGCGGCGCCGGCAGCCGGACCGTGAACGCGGCCGGCTCCTCGGTCACCGTCGCGTCCACGGTCCGGGAGGTGTCGCCTGTTTCTGCTGCCATCAGCGACGCTCCATCATCGGCGGCGCGGCGGTCAGGGCGCCGACGACCCGGCGGCGTGGTGCAGTGACCGGGCCAGCTGCTCCAGTCGGCTGTCCAGGTTGCCCGCGAGGTGGAGACGGATCACCCGGCGGCCGTGGTTGCGCAGCGATTGCAGATCGCCCGCGGCCTGGGCCCGCTTGAGCACTGAGAAGGTGAACGGCTTGCCCGGGATGGAGGCGTCGACGGTGTCGTCGCTGGTCACCTGGATGAAGATGCCGGTGTTGGGCCCGCCCTTGTGGAGCTGCCCCGTGGAGTGCAGGAACCGCGGGCCGAAACCCATGGTGGTGGCCACCCGGTAGCGATCCCGGATCGCGGTGCGGAACTCCTNNTCCACCGAGGCCGCGGGGCTCCCTCCGTAGACGATCGCTCCGTCGCCGGACGCGGCCGGCGCCTCCTCGGGCAGGCTCCCACTCTTCTCGTAGGCCGCCAGCACGATGCCGGTGTTGTCCTTCGACTCCTTGACGTTGGGTTCGTCGAAGGGGTCGATCTGGAGCGACACTGCCGCCACCGCCGTGGCGAACTCCCAGCGGAAGAATTCGGCGCCCAGGTCGTAGGCATCCCGCAGCTCCAGGATCAGCAGTGAAAGTCCGGCCGCGACCAGGGCCTCGTCCTGCATGTCCACCTGGGAGGGGTCGTCGCCGACCCGGAGCAGGACGAAGAGGCGATCGTCGCCGTAGACGCCGGGCTTGCCCACCGGCTCCTCCCCGATGGGGATGTAGCCCTTGCCCTCCTTGCCGGTGGACTCGGCGATCAGTTGCTCCGCCCAGAGGGAGAAGCCGGTGATCTGGGGCGGCGCGAGGATGGTGACCTTGTCGTGGCCTGCGGCACGGGCGAGGCTCAGCGCGCTGCCCAGCACCAGGCCCCAGTTCTGCTCGGGCGGTGTCGTGGCGGCGCAGGCCGTCCGCATGGCGATGGCGCGGTCGAGGAGGAGCCCGACGTCCAGGCCCATCACCGCCGCCGGCACCAGGCCAAAGAGTGAGAGCGCGGAGTAGCGGCCCCCGATGTCGGACGGGTTCTCNNGTCTCCAGGGTGGTTCCCGACTTGCTGGCGACCAGGAAGAGGGTGCGGCGGATGTCGAGGTGCCGCTCCAGGTTCACGATCGCCTCGGGGTCGGTGGTGTCCAGCACGTGGAGGACGGGGTGGCCGCTGACGCTCCCGAACGAGCTGCGCAGCACCTCAGGGCAGAGGCTGGACCCCCCCATGCCGAGGAGCACGGCATCGGCATAGCCGGCCTGGCGCACCTCGGCGGCAAGCTCGACCAGCTCAGCCACCCGCCCGCGCATCGCGAGCGGGACGTCGAGCCAGCCCAGCCGGTTGCCGATCACCGCCGCGTGGGCCGCGTCGCCCGGTTTCCAGAGGTCGGGGTCCCGGGCCCAGATCCGCTCGGCGACCCGGGCACGCGCGTTCTCGGCGACCACGTCGGCGAGACTGGGCCCTCCGAGCTTCAGGTGGGACCTCATCTCTCCGCGGCCCCGGCTCGGAGGCTCTCGAGCTTCTCCCCGATCCTGGCGATCAGGTGGTCGTATGAGGCCGCGAAGGACCCGACTCCGGCGACCAGGAGACCCTCGGTCACCTTTTCCATGCTGATCCCGGCGGACTCCAGAGCCCTGAACACGTGCCGGGCACCATCGATGTCGTCGCGCACGGTGTCGCCGGCGACGGTGCCGTGGTCCCGGAAGGCCTCGATGGTCGAGGGCGGCATGGTGTCCACGGTGTCGGGGCCGATCAGCGCCTCGGCGTAGAGCACGTCCCGGTACTTGGGGTTCTTGGCGCTGGTGCTCGCCCACAGCGGCCGCTGCAACGAGGCACCGGCCTCGCGCAGCGCGGCGAGCTCCTCGCCGCGGAAGTGCCGCTCGAAGGTCGCGTAGGCCAGGCGGGCGTTGGCGATCGCCGCTCCGCCATGCAGGGCCTCGAGCGCCGGGTCGGGAAGGGACGTCAACCGATCGTCGAGCAGGGGGTCCACCGC
>PLAX01000185.1 GCA_003135255.1 Candidatus Dormiibacterota bacterium
AGGAATTGCGCGCCTTCTTCCGTCCCTACCGGACAGCGGCGACGGGCTGAGGCTGCCGCCTGGTAGGGGCGGCTGGCAAGCATCGCACGCGTGCTTTCCGCGGCCGGTGGCGGCCGGCCTGCCAATCTCTTCGCCAGCACTTGTCCCCCCACTGGTCTCGGCGCTCGAGCTTCACGCCGGTGCGATGGCGAGTGCCGCGCGGGGCACGGTCTCAGGGGAATGTGTTCGAGGCGCCGGTCCAGCAGACTCATGGTGGCCGTCCCTGCCGAAGTTGCGCACGACCGCGCCATTGCCTCTCACGCCAGGCCGGTTGATCTCGCATGAGCACTAAGAAGAGGAGACACGCGATGACAGCAGTCACCCGCGTCCGGACGATGAAGGCGGCTATCTTCTATGGGGAGAAGGACATAAGGGTCGAGGAGAGGCCGATCCCGGAACCTCTGCCGGAGGAGGTCCTCATCCGGGTGAGATCCGCGGGCATCTGCGGCAGCGATCTCCTCGGCTACAACGGCATCGGGTCCTGGCAGCCGCCGCGCGGTGTCGGCATCGAGCAGGGTCACGAACTGGCCGGTGAGATCGTCGAGCTGGGAAGCTCGGTGACCGGGCTGTCGGTGGGGCAGCGGGTCGCCGTGCAGCCGGAGCATCTCATCTCCTGCGGGTCCTGCCGCGAGTGCAGCAACGGCCTGCCCCATCTGTGCAGGCACCTGGGCCTGCTCCATGGTACGCGGCAATCGAGCCACGGCTTCTCACAGTACGATACCTGCGTCGCCACCAACGTCTGGCCAATCCCGGACACCGTGTCGTTCGATAGTGCGGCTCTCGCTGACTGCTACGGGGTGGCTGTGCATGCGATCCATCGGGTCGGGTCGGTGAGCGGCAAGCTGGTGGCGGTCATCGGCTGTGGAACCATCGGGCTCTCCATCGGCCAGACGGCCCGCGCCTTAGGCTCTGGACGCGTGGTCATGATCGGCGACCAGGCCAATGAGGCGCGGCACCTGATTGTAAAGACGCATGAGTCAGTAGCCTGGTGTTCAGTGACCCGTGACGGCCGGGGCACGGTGGGGGCGCCACTCGTGTGGCTCCCGGCGCTGCCGTTGACGTGGGGGAGGGAGGTGCCACTCCAGGTCGCAGCCCACGAGTCGCCGTGACTGCACAAGGCTAGGCCCCTCACCGTGAAGGGGCGGCCAGGGGGTGAGATGAGCCCTCTCGCCGAGGAGGAGGAAGTCGCAGAGGCGATCGTGAGGCCGGTGGGCGCGGAGCACGTAGAGGATCCGGATGAGCGTCAGCCACGGAGCGCCAACCCTGCCGTCGGGGAAGATGACCTCGATGGCGAGCTGCGTATGGTCGGCCTCCCAGGTCTCATTCCGGTGAGCAGCAACTCAGGTCAGGAACGTGTCGTACACCCTCCTGGCCGGTTCGCCCCCTTTCATGCCGCCCGCGGACCAGGAGTCAGCGCTCGGGCGAAGGCGCGACGGAGCGTGTCCACGCTCGGGCCGCCGGTGGGACGGGCGCGGTGGAGTGCGTTGACGTTGCCCCCGTGATACGCGAGGTCCTCGATGTTCCAGCCGCCCCACGGTCACCGGCGGTTTGGCAGCGCCGCCCAGCCACCGCCACACCGTTCGCAAGGTGACCCCCAGGTCGGCGGCCAAGCGGTCCACGTATGTTGAGATCGGTCGTCCCTGATCCCGAAGCTGAGACAGGATGCCGACGGCCATTTCGCGTCGGCGTCGTACCTCCGAGCGTGAGGCCGAGGACCTGGCCACCAGGTTCTCCTGAGCGTCGGCGGATGCTCCGCATGGCCGAAGCTATCTCACCGAGGCCTCGGCGGTGCCAGCATCGGCGACTACTGACAGTTCGTGGCCGTTTCTGCTGGCACTTTGGCGCCCCGTCACACTCGCCGGCGCGGGGAGTCGTGTCCCAGCGGAGCTTTCGAGAGCTTGACTCGGAAACAGAAGCGTGGTCGGCAGACGACGGTTGACGCGTACCAGTCCGCAGTGGCAGCAGCACAGAAGCGGCACCGGGAGTGGCAGCCAGGGCGGTCCCTGCTTCCAGCAATACGAACCGCTCCCCAATCATCGCCGGCCCGGTCATCGACCTCGGCTGACGGGGTTCGAGTCCCGCAGCGCGGTCTTGGGGTGGCATAAGGGGCTCTTCTTACTTCCGGTGGGGCGGAAGGGTCTGGCGCCCGACGAGCCGGGATTCGATGGTGAAACGTGGGGGTGCTTTCGCTACTGGTCGATGATCGCCATGAGTGCGGTGGCGAAGGGTGTGGTGTCGAGATCGCCGCGTACGGCGAGTTGTTGGCTGTAGCCGAGACCGAGAGCTGCGAACGCTTCGGCGATTCGGGCGACGTCTGCTGGTCGTCGGTCGGGCAGGAGCGCGGCGATCGAGTCTCGTAGCGCCGTGAGCTGCTGTCGGACGAGCGCGGCCAGCGGCGGGGAGATGGCGGCCTCGGCGTAGATCTGAGCGACGAGGCGGGCGTGGTCTTTGTCGCGCGCCATGGTTCGAATGTGTTCGAGGAACTCGTGAACGGCCGGGGTGGTGAGCTCGGTCGGGAATGCTTGGCCGGCCTCCTCGCAGATGGCGGTGACGATCTCGTCCTTGCTGGCGAAGTACCGGTAGATCGCTCCGATGGAGAGCCCGGATGCCTTGCCGAGGTCGGGCATGGAGGTACGGGCGAAGCCGTGGCTGGCGAAGCGAGTCCGTGCGGCGTCGATGATCTGCTGTCGCCGGGCGTCGAGGTGGGATTGGCTGACCTTCGGCATAAAATAGAACGATCATTCCTTTTTAATGGTATTGTTCACGATCGTACCCCACAGTCGACGCCCCGGGAGGCCCCATGCGCTATCAAACCTTTGGACGACAGACCGGTCTGCGGGTCTCGGAGTATGTGCTCGGCACGGCCAACTTCGGCTCGGCCGAGACCGCCGCTGGCGTGGCGGGGTCCAGGGAGATCTTCGAGACGTTCGCTGCGGCTGGTGGCACGACGTTCGACGTCTCGAACATCTATCAGAACGGGGAGGCTGAGAGCATCCTCGGAGACCTCCTGGGTCGTGAGCGCGACGACTTCGTCGTCATCACGAAGTACGCCGGGAGCAGGCAGGCTGTGGTTCGCCCGGGGACGACGGGCAACAGCCGTAAGACCATGATCCGATCGCTGGAGGAAAGCCTGCGGCGCTTGAAGACCGACTACGTGGACGTCTTCATGCCCCACTTTCCCGATGGGGTCACTCCGATGGTGGAGATCCTAGCCGGGCTGGAGGACCTGATCAGGGCCGGCAAGATCCGGTATGGCGGATTGTCGAACTTCCCGGCCTGGCGGGTCGCGGGTGCGGTCACCAGCGCGGACCTGCGCGGACTCGCGCCGTTGGCCGGCATCCAGACCGAGTACAGCTTGGCCGAGCGCTCGGCGGAGCGGGAACTGCTTCCGATGGCCGAGGCCCACGGGTTGGGTGTCGTCTTGTACTCCCCGCTTGCGGGAGGGCTGTTGACCGGGAAGTACCGCCGGGGCGAGCAAGGCCGCCTCAGCGCTCGAGGTGCCGGCAACGAGGACACCGCCCGGCGCGACGCCGTCCTGGACGCTGTCCTTGCCGCCGCCGATGAGCTGGAGACCAGCCCGGTCCAGGTCTCGTTGGCCTGGCTGCGCCGCCGCGCCGCAGACGAACAGACCTCGATGATCCCCATCGTCGGACCCCGCACCCCGGTCCATCTGGAGCAGTACCTCAGTGCCCTGGAGGTAGAGCTCGATGAGCAGCATTACCAGCAGTTGGACGAGGTCAGCGCGATTCAGCTTGGCGCTCCTTACGAGGACGTGGCAGCTGCCCTGGGTCACGGCGCGGACGGCGACCGACACCTCCTCGACTCCCCGCACCTGACCGTGATCTGACCGCCGAGCCCTGACTCGCCCGGCCAGACCGGACACTTACGCCCCGATTGGAGAACTCATGCCTGTAGCTCGTGTTGCTGCGATCAACCTCGAATGCACTGACCCGACCGATCTGGCCCGCTTTTGGGCCACCATGCTCGACGGCGAGATCGCGGTCCAGACACCGGACTTCTGTGCTGTCAAGGCGGGCAACCTCTACCTCGGCGCTGTTCGCGTTGACGACTACCAGCCACCGACCTGGCCCTCGGCCGAACGATCACAGCAGATCCATCTCGACCTCGCCGTCGACGACCCCGACAACCTCGACGACGCCGAGGCACAGGCGATCCGACTCGGAGCCGTCAAAGAAAGACAGCAACCCGCGCCGGAACGCTGGCGAGTCCTGCGCGACCCGGCCGGTCATCCCTTCTGCCTGCGGCTCTAACCAGCACCACCTTGGATTCCATCGGTGGATGCAACACCTTGCAAGTGATGACAATGGCGACCCTTTCAGATGGGTGAGCGACCGGGCCATAGGACATCCCGGATGCAGCGGGCAAAAGTCGGGCCATTGCCACCCGCAAGAGGATTCGCTGGCACTCATCGTGCCGTTGCGAACAAAGAGGCCGACACGAGGCCGTGGACCATGTCCGGTCGATCCGCAGTCACGAGTGTTGCTGCTCCGGCGGCCACGGAGATGCCGACGATGACCGCCGGACCGCCACGCTGCTCAATCCCGTCAGCTGGTGGCGTCTTGCGACGGAAGCGGAAGCTTGCGAGTTCGGGCGGCAAGGGCCGAACTCCTCCCACAAGATTCATGCGATTACTTAGCGATAGTGGAATTGGAAGTGAGGTTCAGTGATAAGGCGAGAAGAGACAGCCCCGACCCGTGCTCTGGTTTTGGGTGGCGGTGGCGTTACGGGGATTGCGTGGGAGATCGGTGTGCTTGCCGGCTTGGCGGTGTCGGGTGTAGATCTGACCAAAGCGCATGCCGTGATAGGCACATCGGCCGGGTCATTCGTCGGTGCCGCCGTGGCGAGTGGTTATGACCTCGAGAACCTGGCGGCAGACCAGTCACAACCCGACCCAGCTGAGCTCACCGTTGCTGCCTCACAGGAGACGATCGCCGCTTGGTTCAGCGCGTTCGGAGCTGGCGATGCGACCAGCGTCGGGGCTGCCTTCGGCCAGATTGCCAAAGCGAATCCCGAACCTGTCCCTCCCCACGTTCGCCGCGCCATCGTTGAGGGTCGGCTCGTCACGACGGAGTGGCCGGACACCTTGAGAGTTACCGCTGTCGATGCCGATTCTGGGGTGCTCCACATCTTCGACCGCACTTCAGGGATCGCATTAGTCGATGCAGTGGCAGCGAGCGGGGCGGTGCCCGGCGTCTGGCCTCTAGTCCGAATCGGTGGGCGATCATGGATCGACGGCGGCATGGTCTCTTCGGCCAATGCTCGGCTTGCGGATGGCTACGGGCGGGTCATCGTCCTTGCTCCGATGCCCACCGGCTACGGCACAATCCCGGGGGTCGAAGACGACGTGGCCGCCATGCAGGAACAGTCGAGTGTGTGCCTCCTGTCACCGGACGAGGGGAGCATCCTTGCAATTGGGCCGAATCCCTATGACCCCGACCGAAGAGGCCCCGCCGCAGCAGCGGGACGGTTGCAGGGCGTCCGGATGGCGCCCACGGTTGACGCAATGTGGTGACTCCGTGGGCGCCTCCAGTCCTTCCAGCTATCGAATAGGGCAGGATGGAACTAACGACAAAGCGTTCCGCTCTACTTCGTGGGTCTCACTGATCGGGAGGGGGGCTGGTGCACTGCCCGGCAGACAGTGTTCCTATCGACGCTCATCTTGGTGAAGAGCATGGGTGATGCTCCGCCGCACCGATGGATCCCGAGGCTTCAGAGGATTCGGTCATTCCACTGCTCGTAGATCGGTGGGAAAGTCGGCATGCAGCGCCGAAAGCCAGCTCAGGCCACCATTGCCGAATCGTCCCCAGTCCAAGAGCACCGAGCGTGCGCACCAGCGTCGGTGATCAGCGTTCGAGTGCCTCCTCA
>PLAX01000216.1 GCA_003135255.1 Candidatus Dormiibacterota bacterium
GCGGCCGTCGCCATGATCCAGCCGGCCGTGCTCGAGGTCACCGGCCAGTGGCCAGCGCTCACCGCCGACTTCCAGTTCATCGCGGTCGCCGTGGTGATCGTCTTCGGTACTGTCGCCGTCAATGCCCTGGGCCGTGTCGGTGCCGAACGGGAGGCGCTCATCGCGAGTCTCACCCGGTTCACCTCAGAGGCCGCCCACGAGCTCAACTCGCCGCTCAGCGCCATTCGGGTGGCCGTGGACGTGACCCTGCGGCACCCGCGGGAGACCGAAAGGTACGTCGCCAGCCTCGAGCACATCCGCGACCAGGCGATCCGGCTCAGCGTGTTGACGGAGGGTCTGCTGCTCCTGGCCCGGAGGGACGCCAATGCGCTCGTGGTGCGGCGGACCCCTCTCTCGATGGACGACGTGATGGAGGAGCTGTACGACCGATGGCGCGAGCCGGCCGAGCGTGCCCGGGTGGCCCTGGAGGTCGAGCGGGAGAGTGGCGCCGAGCTCTCCGGTGACGCGGTGCTCCTCGGTCGCCTCTTCGACAATCTCGTGGAGAACTCACTGAGGCACGCCAAGAGCCGCATCTCGGTCTCGACGCACGTGGACGCTCGGACCTGCCTGGTCGCGATCGAGGATGACGGTGGGGGTTTCGCGGAGGGAGATCACCCGGCCACCGTCGAGCAGCTGAGGAGGGGCGACCGGCTTCCCGCTCGGAGCGGCGGGACGGGCCTGGGGTTGTCGATCGCTCTCGCCATCGCCGCTGAGCACGGGGGCACCATCAATCTGGAACATCCGATCGGCGGTCTGCGAACGGTCGTCAGACTCCCCGTCACATCGAATTAGGGTTCCGTGCAGACTTCGAGGTCACGCTTTGGGCATGAATTCGTGGAATTGGCCCGGAGAACTCCTGACCCGGATCACCTCGACGTACCTCAGCCTTCGAGAGGTGGCGTGCCGTCCGCTGGACCGCGGGCTCTCCCGTCGTGAGGAGGGACAGGGCATGGTTGAGTACGCCCTGATCCTCGTGCTGATCGCCGTCGTGGTGCTGCTCATCCTCACCACGCTGGGGAAGCAGGTCAAGAACGTCTTCTCCAACATCAGCAGCACCATCGGCACCTGAGGTCAGGTCGGGTGCCCGGTCCGAGCCGGGCCGCACCAGGCGGAGCCTGCTGCACGTCATCTGCCCGGAGGGGGGCGATCGACACTCCTCCACCCTGCCCGGAGAGAGGGGCGTGGCCGCGTCCCCGCCGGCCCAGCCTGAGCCGCCGCTTCGCGCGAGCGCCGCGATGCCCGTCCTGCCGGAGAGCGGCGGGGGGGGGAGGACGCGAATCTGGCAGAATCAAACTCGACCACTCCGCCCAGGACCACCATGAGGAGGCGCGACCGTGGCCGTCCTCGACCCGTGTGAGAACTGCGGACGTCCGACGCCCATCTACCGGCTGGCCGCGGTGATCCTGGACGGCCGGGTGGCCCGCGTCTGCCCTCTCTGCGCCTCCACCGAGAAGGAGCGGATCGAGGTGCCCTACGCTCCCCGGGCCGACCAGGGGGCGATCCAGCCCAGCACGGCCCGCGACGTCTGGTGAGCCGAGAGCCCTTCGCCGTCCGTCTGGCCGCCGCCGGCCGCGAGCTGGGGTCCGCGCTCTGCCTCGGCCTCGACCCCACCGGCTGCCGGGATGCCGCCGAAGTCGAGCGCTTCTGCGCCACGATGCTGGAGGCGGCGCTGCCCCATATAGTCGCGGTCAAGCCGAACCTGGCCTTCTTCGAGCAGCACGGATCGGAGGGGCTGCGGGTCCTGGAGCGGGTGCGCGGGATGGTGCCGGAGAGCCGGCTGCTGATCCTCGACGCCAAGCGCAGCGACATCGGCAACACCGCCGAGGCGTACGCCCGGGCCCTCTTCGACGTCTGGGGCGCCGACGCCGTCACCGTCAACCCGCTGCTCGGCCGGGATGCGGTGGAGCCCTTCCTGGCCCGTGCCGGGACGGCCGCCCTCATCCTCGCCCGCACCAGCAACCCGAGCGCCGCCGATTTCCTGGAGGCGCCGCTGCAGGATGGCCGGCCCCTCTACCGTCTGATCGTGGAGCGGGCGCTGGGCTGGTCGGGCGCCGCCCAGATCGGCTTCGTGGTCGGGGCCACCTCCGCGACGGCCATCGCCGAGGTCCGCGGGCTGGCTCCAGCCGCCCCGCTCCTCCTGCCGGGCGTCGGCGCCCAGGGAGGCGACCTCGAGGCCGCGGTCATCGCGGGGCTGGACGCGACCGGGGGCGGCATCATCGTGCCGGTCTCCCGGGGCATCACCGGGGCCGCCGACCCTCGGGCCGCGGCCGCCGAGCTCTGCCGCCGGATCGAGGCGGTGCGGGCCGTGGCGTCTCGCTCATGAGCGCCCGCGCCGTCATCGAGCTCTCTGGGCACATCATCGACAGCATGGTGCTGCCCCGGGTGATGGACAGCGTCATGGACATGGGGGCGACCTTCCACGTCGAGGAGTTCCGGGTCGGCACCCGGCTCGACGAGTCCTCGTTCGCCCGCCTCACCATCGAGGCCGAGAACGAGGAGCAGCTCGCCGCGGTGATCGCCGCCTGCCAGGAGCACGGCGCCACCGTCGTCGGTGCCGAGGATGCGGTGACCCTGCCGGCGCCCGCCGACGGCGTCTTTCCCGACCTCTTCTACACCACCACCAACCAGCCCACCTCGGTGCTGATCGGGGGCGAGTGGGTGACGGTGGACGACATCGAGATGGACTGCGGGGTGGTGATCGCCGGAGGCACCGCCCGCACCGTCCCGGTGACCGACGTGGCGGCCGGAGACCAGGTGGTGGTGGGCCGGGCCGGGGTCCGGCTGATCCCGGTGGAGCGGGGGAGGGGCAAGGAGGTCTTCGGCTTCACCACCAGCTCGCTCTCTCCGGAGAAGCCCAAGCACCAGGTCATCCGCGAGCTCGCCGACACCATGCGCGAGGTTCGTGCCAGAAATGGCCGGATCTGCTTCGTCGGGGGTCCGGCCATCATCCACACCGGGGCGGGACCGCATCTCGCCCGGTTGATCGCGCTCGGCTATGTCCAGGTGCTCTTCGCCGGCAACGGCCTGGCCGCCTACGACATCGAGTCCCAGTTCTTCGGCACCTCCCTCGGGATCGGCCTGGAGAAGGGTCTGCCCATCGAGTCCGGGCACGAGCTGCACATGCGGACGGTCAACCGGGTGCGGGCCGTGGGCGGCATCCGGGCGGCGGTGGAGTCCGGGATGCTCCGGCGCGGCGTGATGTTCGAATGCGTTGGCAGCGGTGTCGAGTACGTGCTGGCCGGATCCGTTCGTGACGACGGCCCGCTTCCCGACGTGGTGACCGACATGGTGGAGGCACGGCGGCGGATGCGCGCGGCCCTGGCCGGGGTCGACCTCTGCATCATGTGCGCCTCCATGCTCCACGCCATCGCCACCGGCAACCTGCTGCCCGCGGCGACCCGGACGGTGTGCGTGGACATCAACCCGGCGGTGGTCGCCAAGCTGGCCGACCGCGGGTCTGCGCAGACCCTCGGTCTGGTGACCGATGTGGAGTCCTTCCTGCGCGAGCTGGGGGAGGCGCTGGCCGTGGAGATGGGATGAGCGTGATCC
>PLAX01000212.1 GCA_003135255.1 Candidatus Dormiibacterota bacterium
AGGATTCCCGGGGCGGTTCAGCGGCTCAGCACCAACTGGCGGGCGATCAACGGCCGCAACCAGCTCTCGCTCCTGCTCGCCGGCGAGCATTTCGCCGATGGCAGGCTTCAACGTCAGCCGACTCAGGAGGGCGCTGCCGCATAGCTCATCTCACCGACTTGCTGGAAGGCTTTTCCACAAGTCTTGACACGAGCTCCCCCGCTGCTCATGCTGGGGGAACGGCGAAGGCTTGCGGGGGGCCTTGCGCGCGGTTACGATATCACACCATAGGTCGCGAATCGCCTCTTGAGCCATCACCTAGAGCTAGATGAGATGAAGGGCATTGGTTGGCAACGGGGCGTGGTGATTTTCTTCCTGGTCTTCCAACGGCAGTTCGTGGAGTCCTCGATCGGTTAGCAGAGGAGCCATCATGCGTCTCCTGGGAACTCTCGTCATCGCGCTGGCAGTGCTCATTGCCCCGTATGGAAATGCGTCCGCCGCTTCGCAAGACCCCGCGGCAGGTCTGGGGCCCGACATCGTCAATCTGGCCCACCTGGACTTTCTCCACGACTCGGTCGCATACCCAGCCAAGCCACCGGCCGGCCACTCGACCACCGACCCGGGCAGCCCGATCGGCACCTGGTGGGTCTATGCGAACTTCAATGCCGCCTCGGGGACGTACACGCGCACTGGAGGCGGGGCCTACGACCCCGCCTCCAACACCTACGCCCAGGGTGCGTTCGACACCGACGATGTGAGCCGAGCCGCCATCGTCTACCTCACCCACTACCGGTTCTATCACGACCAATACAGCCTGGACATGGCCCGCGGAGCGTTGCGTTTTGTGCTCTATATGCAGACGACCTCAGGCCCGAACGCGGGCAACTTCGTGCTCTGGATGCAGCCCGATGGCGCCCTCAACCCTACTCCCACTCCGCCCGATCAGCCTAACCCGTCGGACTCTGGCGCCTCCTCCTGGCTAGCCCGGTCGATCTGGGCGATCGGCGTGGGCTACCAGGCGTTTCAAAAAACCGACCCCGCGTTCGCCTCTGTCCTCGCCGCCCGGATGCGGCTGGCGATGGCGAAGCTCGACAGTGAGCTTGTGGGTCCCAACTATGGCCATTACCTCACCCTCCACGGTTACCAGACCCCCGCCTGGCTGATCGCCGACGGCGCGGACGCCTCTTCCGAGGCGCTGCTCGGTCTGACCGCGTTCACTCAGGCGGGCGGCGGCCCAGAGGCACGCAAGCTGGGCTTGGACTTCGGGATCGGTATGGCCGGCTTCCAACTCGGCAGCTACGGCGACTGGCCCTGGCTCGCCCTGATGCCGTCGGCGCTGTCGGTCAGCGATTGGTATGCCTGGGGAGCGCACATGACGATGGCGCTGGCCAGTGCCGCCCAGACGTTCGATCGGCCAGACTGGCTGGCCGCGGCGCAGCGTGATGCAAGTTCCTTCGACGTGCACATGCAACTCAGCTTCGGCGCCATCAACGGCCTGTCGCCCGCGCCGAACGACCTGACCCAGATCGCATACGGCAATGAGACGACGGTGGACGGCCTGCTGGCGGTCGGAACGGCCACCGGCAACCCCGTGTTCCTGCGCTGGGCGGGGATCGCGGCCGGCTGGCTGTTCGGTGACAACCCTGCGGCCACACCGATGTATCAGCCACAGACAGGGGTGGTCTTCGACGGGATCAACAGCGACGGCAGCGTCAACCGCAATTCAGGCGCGGAATCCACCATCGAAGGGCTGCTGTCGCTCATGAACGCGGTCAATGACCCCGTGGCCAGGCAGTACCTCGGATTTGACACCGTCCTAAGCCGGCTCACCTACCAGAAGGTCGAGGCCGAATCGGGGACACTAGGCGGTGCTGCAACAGTCGTCACGCCGGCCTCTGCCTGGACCGGCGAGGCCACGTGGAGCAACGGCCAGTATGTCGACTTCGCCACCGGTGCCAGGGACACGCTTGCGGTCACAGCGCCCGCGGCCGGCCCCTATCTGCTCTACCTCGTCTTCGACAAGCAGATGTCGCCCCCGAAGTCAGTTGGGGTCACGGTCAGTGTCGACGGTGTCGCGCAGGGCACCGACTGGCAGGGTGGAGCGGGACCGCAGGGTGTGTCGCCCAACCCGGACTATCTGTGGATCGACAGCCTTCAATTTCCACGACCGTTGTCCGCCGGACAGCACACCCTCGTGCTCACGTACGCGGGCACCGGTGCGGTGGACGCCAAGGTCGATGCGGTGCTGCTCCAGCCCGCGGTCGAATCCACGCTGCTGGCGGACGCGGGCGGTCATGAGCTGATGCTCTACAAGAGCCTCGCGGGTAGTTCCGACGAGGCGACGCTTCCCATCGGTCGGTGGCGTGTGCAGGTGTACGACCGAGAGGGCAATCCGGTGGAGACGATCGTGCAGCCCGGAGGCGAGACCTTGGATGTCCCGGCCTATGGCTTCGCTCTCGCCGCGAGCCAGTAGACCGCCACGCCATAGCCGCACAGGTTGCCCTCATCGACCGGTGTGCCGGCCTCCAGGTCCACCAATCCCTGGCCCGGAGGGAGACCGCCGCAGCTTCACCGGCTCGGCGGCCTGGCTGAGAAACCACACGTAGCGGCTGCCGTCGAGGTGCACGAGGGAGTCCACCAGGACATCCGGGCGTGGGCTGACGACCGCACGCTCAATTCCGGCCAGGACGGCCAGGGCGCCGTAGAGGCGGTGCGTGTCCTCCGGGTTCGCCCTTGTCTGGGCTGTTAGCGTTCACGAAGGTGTCACTGTCTAGCGCCCACGAGTGACATGTGAGCCGGTCACGTCGACCGCGCCATAAGGCATCCACAACCGGGTGCAATGTCCACGCCCGCGCCCAGCGCTCTGGACCCTGGGGCTTCCTACGGGCACGCGCTTGGCAGGAATGGCACCTCTGTAGGTGCGGCAGGGAGATTAGTCGCGTCCTTGAGAGACCGGCGCGCGCTGATATTGGTGGGGGGGATAGCGGACTGAGGCGGCAGCCCGCGGCTCCGGTGGCGGCGCGATCGGTCTTCGCGGCCAGTCCGCGCACGGCACCGCGCGCGGGTCAGCGCTCGGCGGAGATGACGGGCAATCCCTCCCCGGCTCGCTTGTGAGAGGATCGGAGGCATGCACCGATGCGGCTCACGGTAGGCGCAGGTGAGCGCCCAAACTCGGCTGGCGGCCTGTCTGGCGAGCGGCCTGGCGGCCTTCGCGGTAGCCATCCTGCTCACCCCTTGGCAGATCGCCGACCTGGTCGGCTGGGACGTCACCGGGGCGGTGTTCGTCGCGTGGGTGCTGGTGAGCACGCGAGGTAAGGATCCCGCGCAGACCAGAGCTATGGCGGTCATGGAGGACAACTCGAGGGTGGCCGCCGACGCCATCCTCATCGGCGCTAGCATCGCCAGCCTGGTCGGTGTGGGCCTCGCTCTTGTCAAGGCTGGAAACGAGCAGAACCCCGCCCACACCCTCATCACCGCGTTCGCATTTCTGAGTGTGGTGGTGTCCTGGTCCTCTATCCACACCGTCTTCACTCTTCGCTACGCCAGGCTGTACTACCAGGCTGGGGGCGGGATCGACTGGCATTCCGGTGACCTGCCTGACTTTGGTGACTTCGCCTACATCGCACTGACTCTCGGCATGACCTTCCAGGTCTCTGACACGGACATCAACTCCAAACCAATTCGCAAAGCGGCCCTGCGCCACGCGGTGCTGTCATACCTCTTTGGTGTGGTGATCCTGGCGACGACCATCAACGTGGTGGCCAGTCTTCTGGCTAAGTGAACCGTGTCTTGGTCCATGCGCGGCAGGACCTCGCAGCCGGTCTGGCCGCCGAGTCCGACCTACGTGATCGTCTTCCCACCCCCGAAGGCGCTCTCGTTCCCACCCTCGCTCAGATGATGGACGCCCGGAGACGCACGGGCAGCTCCCCCGACGATGGCGGGCTCGTTCCTGGCGGGAGAGCTCCGATTCACCGGGTCCGGCACAGCAAGCCCGGGGCCTGAGGTGGCGTAGTCGCGCACCTCCGCCGTCTAGGAGTGACCTCAAGTAGCAGCTGGCCGCGTCCATGGGGACCGTCGGACGCCACACCCTATACGCCACACGGTGGCCTGTCTGTCCGCTGGCGGACCCGAGGGCTTGCCGCGGAGCAGCGAGAAGCGCTGACCCCCCGGCTCTGGTCCTCGTGTTCGCCGTCACCGCGGGCATCTACGCTCGTCGACACCTGCTCCTCGACTTGCGTCACGACCACCTCAGCAACCGCCTCGACCTGCATGCTCATCGTGTACCTCCTGGATCGGAGTTACACGGTTGAAAAGTCGCCCTTCGGACCTGGCCTGATCCACCAGATGTTGAGCGAACTGATGCCGCTCGACCTCATCGAGTTTCACCAGGGGCTCGATCGTCTCTGTCATGGTGCTGCCCTCCCGCCAAGCAACGCTCGGCGTGTCGGGCCAGACCAGCAGTCACACCGTTCGACGGACAGTCCCCGCCGAGGGAGATGAAACTGGACAAGTGGTGGTCGCCTTTCAGGCGGTGAAGAGTCGGGGCTTGCGGTGGCTGTCAGGGGATATGCTCGCCGGTGCTCGGCGACGTAGGGACGCATGGATCGCGCGTTGCTCACCCACCATTGCGCCCTACTCCGGGCCCAATTCCGCATCGCGGCCCCTGCGGGTGGACGATCTCGGGCCCGACATGCGCCACGGCGGGCTCGGCCGGGGCGGCATCCGCGGCGTTGCCGACGGTCCCGATCGAGGTAGCAGGCGCCTGACGGATGATGCACCGCTACCGCCGCAGGTCCAGTCCGTTCGGGCTGGGAGGCCGAACCGCGGAGTAGAATACTGGCCCTCAGCGCTGTGGCCGCGCTCCCCGCCGCAGTTCTCGTCTGACGGGCCACGGCCCGACGGACCACGGCCACACCCGCCCGTCGTCGCGCAGCAACGAAAGGAGCCCCACCCATGGCCAGCATGCATCACTTCTCGATCGCCGCTGTCGCCGAGCAGAGCGCCGACTTCCGGCGGGTTCTGTGGACCGGCGAGCACGCCCAGCTCGTCATCATGACCATCCCGCCGGGTGGGGAGATCGGGCTGGAGACCCACGAGCACACTGACCAGATCCTGACGTTCGTCAGCGGTGCCGGCGAGGCCGACGTGGCCGGTCAGACCAAGCGGGTGGCTCCGGGCGACCTGGTGGCCGTCCCCGCCGGTACGCTGCACAACTTCCGCAACACCGGCGCCAACCCGCTCGTTCTCTACACCGTGTACGGCCCGGCCGAGCACGCAGCCGGAGCCGTGCACGCCACCAAGGAAGAGGCCGAGGCCGCCGAGGAGTCTGGCCAGGACGAGCCTCCCATCGGCTGACCCGCTTGCGCGCCTGCTCGGCTCGGGCCGAACGAACCGAGCACGGGTCACGCTCGGCTGCCGCGCGGAGGACGGGCGGGGACGCCAGCGGGTGGCGAGCGGCCGATCGGGTGCCAGAGACCGTAATGAAGAGCTTTAGTCGACTCCCGCAACACATTGGCATTATTCCTGATGGCAATCGAAGGTGGGCTCTGCGCAAGGGACTGAAGAAGCAGGACGGGTATGAGTCCGGCCTTCGGCCAGGACTCGAGCTGTACGAACTATGTTTGGAGCTGGGGATAAAGGAGCTAACCTTCTACGGATTCACGGTAGATAACACAAAACGGCCCTCGGTGCAGGTCAGAGCTTTTCAGAAGGCGTGTGTCGACGCCGTTGAATACCTGGCAAGCAAAGACACGGACTTGGTGGTCGTCGGAAATGCTCAGTCGCGATTCTTTCCAAAGGCACTGCTGTCGTACACGGAGAGAACTAGATTCGGAAACGGTCTCATCAAAGTCAACTTCCTGGTCAACTATGGCTGGAACTGGGACCTCAACTATTCGGTGCAGAACAGTGCCACCAGCTCAAGCGGCAACATCATTGACGGTATAGCGTCTTCGGATATCTCAAGAATCGACTTGATCATCCGCTGGGGCGGCGGGCGAAGGCTGAGTGGATTCTTGCCAATCCAGTCAGTCTATGCAGACTTCTATGTGGTGGATGAGATGTGGCCCGACTACAGTATTGAGCAAGTGTACAAGGCTTTGGAATGGTATCAAGACCAAGACATAACGCTGGGTGGTTAGCCTCGCGGTTTCATGGTGGGGCGGCGTGAGCTCGTGTCGTTGGCCTGACAAGTGCTCCTGACTAGAAGATTCACTGGCGTTGCGGGCCTGTGAGGGGTCGGGGGATCAGGCTGACGATGTAGCCGATGGCTGTGAGCTGGTCGATGGCCCGGTTCTTGATCTTGTCGGGACGGGCGGGACCATCGCGGCGTGTGTGGGGCGTCAACCGCCGAGCGCGTACCTCGGCGAGATCACTTGGATCCACGTTCCAATCGCACTCGCGATCGAAACCCCAACGCTCCCGATCGCCACCAGAAGGGTTGCCTTCGCCAGGGCCATCACGCTCGGATAGTTCTTCGGGCGATGCCGGCAAGGGCGAATCCCGGTGTGAACCCTTGACGGAGAGGTACGAGAGACAGGGCTACCAGATTTTGGAGAGTGAGGTCGGCCATCTGGCTGGGGAGTCTGGCAGAGGATGTGCATCGCAGTGTTGGGTGCTCACGTCCAGATCGACCCGCTCCGGCCGCACCAGTTAGTATGCTCCACATCAACACCCAGCGTTCAGAGAATGTCACGGCCTCGCCTCCGGGGGGTGAGCTCGCCGTGACCAAGACGCCGACCCGTCCCGCATGGCGCCACTACCTGCGGGCGATGGGCCCGGGCCTCGTTACGGGCGCTTCGGACGACGATCCGTCCGGCATCGCCACATACTCCCAGGCCGGCGCCCAGTTCGGCCTCGCCTTCTTGTGGACCGCGCTTCTGACCTGGCCCCTGATGGTCGGGGTTCAGGAGATCTGTGACCGCACCGCGCTCGCCACCGGCACCAGCCTTGGCGGGCTTGCCGTCCAACGCTTTCAGCGGGCTGGTCGCGCCATCGTCGGAGTGCTCCTCGTCGCCCTCCTCGTCGCCAACGCGCTCAATATCGCCGCCGACCTCGTCGCCATCGGCAGCGGCATGCAACTCCTCCACCTCGGGCCGACCTGGCTCTGGGCGCTCGTCGCCGGCGTTCTGCTCACAGCGCTGATTGCCTTGGGCACGTTCGCTCGCATCGCGCTCGTCTTCAAAGTGCTGTGCGCGGCGCTTCTCAGCTACCTGGTGGTGGCCGTCCTCGTCACCCATCAATGGGGCAGCGTCCTGGACCACACCTTCATTCCTCACGTGCAGCTGAACAAGAGCTATCTGGCACTGCTGGTCGCCACCCTGGGCACGACCATCTCGCCGTACCTCTTCTTCTGGCAGAACGCCCACCGACTCGAAGAGATGCGTGACGGGCCGGAGGGTGGCGCGAAGGCCCTCCCGCTCCGGCGATGGGCGGCCGCGCGGGCGCGCCGTAAGCAATCCACCAGCAGGCTCGATGTCGTGGCCGGCATGACCTTCTCCAACCTGGTCATGTTCGCCATCATCGTGGCCACCGCGGAGACGCTCAATGTCCACCACCAGACGGACATCCAGAGCGCTGCGCAGGCGGCCGCAGCACTCAAGCCTCTGGCTGGACAGTTCGCCAGCGTCCTCTTCGCACTGGGCTTCATTGGCAGCGGGTTGCTGGCCATCCCGGTGCTCGCCGGCGCCGGCTCGGTGGGCCTGGCCGGGCTTCTCCGCCGCGAGTGGGGCTTCTCTCGGTCTGTCCGCCAGGCCCCCATCTTTTACGGGCTCGTCGCCATCGGAACCGTCGGAGGCACGGCGCTCAGCCTCCTGGCTGTCAATCCGATCAAATTGCTCATCGTCGTCGCAGTCATCAACGGCATGGCGGCCGCACCCTTCCTGGTGGTGGTCATGCTGATCGCTGGGAGCCGCCGCCTCATGGGCGACTACGTGAACGGCAAGCTCGCCAAGACGGTGGGGTGGGCCACGGCGTCGCTCATGGCTATTGCGGCGATCGCTCTGATCGCCAGCGGGGGCATCAGCCTCTGAGGCAAACGGACTGTTCCCCTCGGCCATCGAAATGCGAGATCAGCCCGGGGCACCCCGCCGCGTCTGACCGGATCCGAGGCGTCACGGCGCCCAGCTCGTGCGCGCGTCGACGGCTGCGCCTCAGTAGTAGTGCCGCCGACCACCCACTGCGTGCCCGGCCATCCCCAGGACTGCAAGGATGAGCCCGATCACCAGCAGGATTACCCCGAGTGTCCAGAGGATAGGGATTCCCACAATGAACCCGATGATGAGAAGGATGATCCCGAGAGTGATCATGCGGTACCTCGCGAATGGTCGACTGATACAGAATCAACTGTGGCACATCTACGCCAGCATTTGCTGGATGGTGTCACCGAGTCACGCCCTGCGTCGGTCCGCCAGAGTACAAACCGGTTGTCACGACGGTGGTGCCCGCCTTGTTCAGCCGAGCGTAGATGGCCGCGGTAACGCCGAACACGAGGACCAGGGGGTAGCCGCAGAGTCGCGTGTGGCTTGGCCCGCCTGGACGGAGGAGTTCTTGGATGGTTGACCCGGTGACCGATACCAGATCTGAGGTGCAGACCATCTGGACGCGGGCCCTGCTGGGAATTCAGCCCAGGTGGGGTCGGGACTTCGACGACCTGTCGAACGAATGGCGCCGTCTCTTCGCGGAGGTCCTGGGGACGTTCCTCCTGGTGCTGGCAGCAGCAGGGGGGCCGGCGGTGGCGGCCTATAGTCACGGCGCTGTCAGCCGCGTCGCGTACGTATCCGCGCCAGGTCTGATGGTGATGGCGGTCATTCTCTCCATAGGGCTGATCTCAGGTGCCCACCTGAACCCGGCTGTCACCCTTGCGTTCGCGCTCCGCCATGAGTTTCCCTGGAAGCGCGTTCCCGGCTATCTGATGGCCCAGGTCGTGGGATCGGTGCTGGCCTGCCTGCTTCTGTGGGCCCTTGTCGGGAAGGTCGGCCTGCTGGGAGCGACCGAGCCGGGGCGCGGGGTCAGCGATCTCCAGGCGATGGTGATGGAGGCGGCCCTGACCTTTGGCCTGGTGACCGTGATCCTGGGGACAGCCGCTGGGGCCCAGAACGTTGGGCCGCTCTCAGCCTTGGCAGTGGGGGGTTATGTCGCGCTGGCCGGCCTCTGGTCCAGCCCCATCAGCGGAGCGTCGATGAACCCGGGCCGGTCCTTCGGTCCCGATCTCGTCATGGGGGACTTCTCCCACTTTTGGGTATACCTGGTCGGGCCCGTGCTAGGCGCTCTACTGGCAGTGGGGGCAGCTCACGCTCTGCGGGGCAGAGGGGGAGATGCGATGGCTGAGCGCGCCGCCCAGGGGACCCTGAATACACCGTAGCGTGAAGGGGTTGCCAAGTCGCCTCGGTTGGGCAGCCGGGAGTGACTCTTGCGGGGTACGATGGGCTCCAACGGGGTCGACACGGATCGCCTGAGTCGGCGGAGGTGATGTCCGGGCTGACCTTGGGACACCGCGCGGGGAGCGCGGCGTTCAGCCGCTGGCGCGAGGCCGCCAGCCAAACGCCCCGCGGCCGCGCTGATCATCGAATCGGCTGAACCACCGGTCGGCCAGGGCGGAAGCGCGCGCGTCGCGGTCGCCCTCTCCGTTCGGTGGCACGAAGCGGCTGATCCGCCAACTGCCACTCAGGACGCGCTTCGAGGTGCCAGCTCTGGTGACTGAAAGAATCGGGAGGTGTGGACAGGCAGTCGTAGTAGGTGGGGGGAGAGGGGGCTGAACGTTGGTGGACGGTGTGCAGAACCTCTGGCGTCAGCCCGGCGCCGCCATAGCCGGTGGGATGTTCATCATCGGCAGCGGAGAGCTTTCCGCACGGGCCTGACCCCTCTAGTGACCGGCCCCGTGCCTTGAAAATGATTCGTCGGCCCGCTCGGCGGAAGGCTCGCCGGTGTCGTCAGTGGGACGGGACGTGACCTCATAGAAGCGCGCCCTGCGGCCCGTTTCAGTCCTGTCCGCCCGCCCCACTGACTCACCAACCCCAGTCAGGCCCCGCAGTGCGGGGGTGTTGAGGATATGGGGATAGCATCTGTGAGCATCGCACACGACCCCGCCACCGGCATCACCGTCGGCGCCGACACTCATGGGGAGGTCCATGTGACCGCAGCCTTCACGAACGATCTCGGGCGGCCACTGGGCCATCTCGAGATCCCCACCACGCCCGCCGGATACGGTCGCCTGCTACACCTGGCGACGTGATCGGCGGTTTCCTGGTTGGGCTCGCTTGGACGTGTTTGAGGCTCTCGCTGGGACGGCTCACGCAGCCGATATTTGTCAGGCGTTCTGCGCCCCGCGCGGGTGTCCGCGGCCGCTGAACGTCGCAAATCACTCGTCGGCCAACCAGGTCCTCGACCAGGGCCGAGGGGACGCGCGGAGGTCGGGGTTTGATGGGAGGGAGTCAGCTGCGTCGCGATCCTCGTCGACTGCCGTAGCACGGGATGCCAGAGTTCGTCGGTGACGCGATAGTTAGGTCGACGATTCAGGTCGATCCTCGCTCTCAGGGTCCCCTTGCCCGGTCCGCGGTCCGCTATTCTCGCCCGCGTCTGAGCATGCCGCAGCAGGGCACGAGCGCCGCCGGCCCGGCCGGCCGGTCCGAGCAATGAATCGCATCGGAACCTCGCACTCGCCAGGTGGGGAATGTGCCATCATGGCCCGGAAATGGAGCCCGACCTCGACTGGAGCGGCTGGGGCGGACAGTGATTTCTGACCTGGCGGGCGGCGTTGACGCGCGGATTGGCGGGGTCATCGAGCGTGCCAACCGCAATCACCACCTGCGGCGCTTGGCGCGCGTCGACTGGGACCAGGCGTTTCGCGGCGAGGACCGAGGGTGGGCGAGCCGACGGCCGCCCCGTGAGGGCAATGAGCTTCAGGTGTATGTGGACGGCGCCGCGGCGCTCCCAGCTATCGCAGCCGCGGTGCGCGGCGCTCGATCGTTTGTGCACATCGCTGGATGGACGATCGCCCCTGACTTCGCTGTCGAACGCACGCCGACGGTGGTGACCCTGCGGGATCTCCTTGCCGACGCGGCGACTCGGGTCGAGACGCGAGTACTCGTCTGGGCCGGCGCTCCCGTCCCGGTCATGCATCCGTCACGCGCCGAGGCGCGACACCTGATGGAGGGACTCCTGCGCGGAACTGCCATCAGGGGCGCCCTGGACCACCGTAACCGCCCGATGCATTGTCATCACGAGAAGCTGGTCATCGTCGACGGCATCGTGGCGTTCGTGGGCGGCATCGACCTCACTGATCTCGGTGGTGACCGGTTCGACGGCGCTCCGCACCTCAACGCCACACGGTTGGGCTGGCACGATGTCGCTGCCCGCCTCAGCGGACCCACAGTTGCGGATGTCACTTCGCATTTCGCAATGCGCTGGGAAGCGACAACTGGTGAGCGATTGGTTGCGGTCGCGGTGCCGGCGACGACGGGCCATAGCCGGGTGCAGATGGTTCGGACCGTTCCCGAGCACACATACCCGGCCCTTCCTCGGGGCGACTTCAGCATCCTCGAGTCGTTCATGGGCGCGCTGCGTGGCTCGAGCCGCCTCATCTACTTGGAGAATCAGTTCCTCTGGAGCGTCGAGCTTGTCGCGGTGCTACGCGAGAAGTTGCTCCGGCCACCGACGGACGACTTCCGCGTCTGTCTTGTCCTTCCACAACGGCCGAAGAGTGGCAAGGACGACACGCGGGGTCAGCTCAGCGTGCTCAAGCAGGCAGACCATCACGGGCGTCTGCTTGTGAGCACGATCGGCCCACCTGGCCGCAAGCAACCCCCTGTGTACGTCCACGCGAAGGTGGGCGTGATCGACGACGACTGGTTGATCGTTGGGTCAGCGAATCTCAATGAACACTCACTGTTCAACGACACCGAGGTCAATCTCGTCACCGACGACGGAGTATTGGCGCGGAGTGTTCGCGAGCGGCTGTGGAGTGAGCACCTAGGTGAGGACTGCAAAGGTCGAGAGCCACTTGAGGTCATCGAGACACAATGGCGACGGTCGCTGAGTTCCATACCCCCTTATGCCACCGCGCTTCGGCCACTCCCTTCTGTTTCACGTCGGTCGTCGCGACTGCTCGGCCCGATAAAGGGTCTGCTGGTTGATGGGTGATTGGCGGGAGCGTTCCATCCGACCCTCGCCCCGACAAGAGGCTGACGACGCCGTCGAGGGAACCAGGCAGTCCGCCCGCCCAGCAGGGACAATCGAGGCGGCGCGCCCCTGTAGGTCGGTTGTTGGGCAACGTCAATCTGGTACACGCGAGCGCGCAACTTGTGTTTCCAGAGCGCTGGGCGCGGGTGTAGACATTGCACCCGGTTGTGGATGGCACCCAGGACGTCCGGGGGCGGACGGCGTCAAGCCGACGGATGCGTGCCGCACGGGCAAACTCGCGGTCAAAGACGATGCCTGTGCTCATGGTGTGTCGCTCCGCTCTCGTCGCGCGACTCCGCGACAAACACCAATCTCACGGTCTTGGGCATGCGATCGGTTTTAGGAAGCGCCAACATGTCGGCCGATGGTCGCCGCGTCCGGCGTCTCGACCCGGGTGCGCTAGGGGAGGTGCACCGCACTGAACCATCTCCGACGGCGGTATCCTGTGCAGCGTCAGTCCACTCCATTGGAGGGCGCAGAGGAAGACGTTCGCCAGCCACAGAAGGTGCGCCATGCTGGCGTCGAGGGCCTTTCTGAATACGCGCTCCGCCCGCGCGGTGGCGTCTTTCCTTGCAAGTCGGATGTCGCGAGTTCGAGTCTCGTCTCCGGCTCCCGTGACCCCGTCCTCAACTCGTTCCGAATACATAACGAGGGTTGTGGCAAACCCCAGAGGTGTGGAGTGTGTCCGAATGCCGAGAGAATCGATACGAAACAGACTTTCGGGCGCACTTTGCTGGGCGCCTGTCAACGTAGGGGGTCTCGTACACGCCTTCCCAGGCTTCAACGAGCCTCAAGAAAGCGCTATTACCGCTCCAAGCGGGCGTTCTCCGGGGAATCGCAGGTGAGACCGTTTCATTAGGAGAAACAGAGTGAAGATCGGAATCGTGGGAGCCGGACAGGTCGGCGCCACCGCTGCTTATGCCATGACGATGCGCGGCGTCGGTTCGGAGATCGTGCTCGTGGACCGCAACGCGGATTTGGCAGTGGCCCAGGCGCGCGACATTCTGGACGCCACGCCATGGTCGCACCCCGTTCGACTCCGCGCCGGAGAGGCGCCCGATCTGGACGGTGCGGGCATCGTCGTGCTCACGGCCGGGGCGGCCCAGAAGCCCGGGGAGAGCCGGCTGGACCTGCTGTCGCGCAACGCCGAGATCTTTGCCGAGATCGTGCCGGGCGTGTTGACGGCGGCGCCGGACACCATTCTGCTGGTGGCGTCGAATCCGGTCGACGCCACGACGCAGATTGCGACCGTCATCGCCGCCCGGCGCGGCGTCCCGCCGCACCGGGTGATCGGGTCCGGTACGATTCTCGACTCGGCGCGGTTTCGCACGCTGCTTGCCGCACATCTGGAGATCAGCCCGGCATACATCGACGCTCGTGTGCTCGGCGAACATGGCGACAGCGCGGTGTTGCACTGGTCGGGTGCCACGGCCGGCGATCTGTCGGTCGCGGACGCCGCCAGCCAGATGGGGCGGGCCCTGACAGAGGCTGAGCGGAGCCGCATCGATACTTCCGTGCGCCGTGCCGCCTACGCCATCATCCAGGGCAAAGGAGCGAGTTGGTTCGGCATCGGTGCTGGCCTCGCCCGGATGGCTCAGGTCATTCAGGGGGATGAGCGGGCGCTGATCACCTGCTCCATGTTGACGCCGGAATGCCAGGGGGTGCGCGACGTGGCCCTGTCACTGCCGCGCGTGCTCGGCATGGGTGGCGTGGCGGCGACGTTCGTGCCAAATCTCGACGCTGGGGAGGCCGCCGCGTTGAAGCGGAGCGCCGAAATACTGAAGCAGGCGGCAGAAGGGGTGCGGATATGAAGGCGCGGTGACACCGCGCAAGGCGGTCACTGATCAGTTTTCAACTCCGCAGCGAGTAACTGCGGACGAGTTGATCGAGCCTTCCCCGACCGGTGAGCCTGACCCGCTTTGACGGACACGTTTGCTAGGCCGAACACGTAGCGGCGTGGTCGGATTGGTAGTCTGCCGGACTCCGGTTCCGAGCGTCGAGTGACGGCGCTCGCGGTTAGCCGTCCTGTCGCCGCTATCCAGCCGTGAGGACTCAAGCGCGTCCCCGTAGTGGCTCAACACCGGCCTCTCGCCCCACCTCGCGGCCCGCTGTGGGGGGCCACTCAGCGTGGTGCCGGCAGGTGCTGCTCGGCCCAGCGGGCGAGGGCCATCAGAGCGGGACGCAGTGCTGTACCCCGATCGGTGAGCCGGTAGATCGACGCAATCGGGGGACCCGGCAGCACCTCGCGGTCCACCAGGCCCGCCTTCTGGAGCTCCGCGAGGCGAGTCGAGAGCATCGCCTCGGTGATCCCCGGTATCCCCGCCGCGATCTCACCGAAGCGAGCCGGTCCGTCCAGGAGCGACCCGACGATCACTTCCATGGCGTCGACTCTACATCGGCTGTTGGTAGCGCCACTGGATGACCGTGGAATGGCGGAACTTGGCGGCGATACCGGCAGGGCGCCGCTGAGGGGCAGGCGCGTCGCGATGCGCTGGTCGAGGGCGGGGAAGGCTCGGTGGCGATCGCGTTGTTGGGCTTGCCCTCCGCGGCGGCAAACACGATGTGAGCTCAGGTGTCAACGATCGTGGGCGTGGTGTAGGCTCGGGTCCAAGCTTCGAGAGTGCGACGTTGTTCGGCGGATTACGGTCCTCACCTAAGGCAGGATCTCGATG
>PLAX01000091.1 GCA_003135255.1 Candidatus Dormiibacterota bacterium
ATCCAGACGTTGATCGCGGCGACGATCACGAAGAGGCCGATGAAGACGGCGCTCATGCGGAGGAGACCAGCTTCCAGCCCCCTCCGCCGGCGGTACCCGCCGCCGGAGTCGCCACCACCGCCGATGACGCCGCCCAGGCCTGTCGCCTTCGGGGTCTGGAGCAAGATGCCAAGGATCACGAGGATCGCCAGCACCACCTGTGCGCCAATGAGAACGGGCTTTAGCACGCAAACGCGCCTCCGAGATTGATCGGGCGCCAGTATACGGCTTGGTCGGGGCCGGAGCCCCCGCGCCAAATACGACCAACTCGATATACTTTCAGGCCATGACCCTGAGTGACGTCTTCAGCTTCCCGAACCCGGTGAACGAGGTCTCCGCCCGGCTGGTCGCCGGGGGGGCGGCGGTGGTCGCCTGGATCACCGTGGGCACCCAGTGGCCATGGCTCCTCCCCTTCCTCACGTACGGCTTCATCGCCCGTCTGGCGAGCGGTCCCACCCTCAGCCCCTGGGGTCAGATCGTGACCCGGGTGCTGGTCCCGCGGCTCCCCTTCAAGGCCAAGCTCATCCCCGGCCCCCCGAAGCGATTCGCCCAGGGGATCGGCGCGGTCTTCACCGTCGGGGCGACGGTGCTCTGGTTCGGTTTCAACCTCGAGCTCCCCGCGCTCATCCTGGTCGCCTTCATCGGGGTGGCGGCCACCCTCGAATCCGTATTCGCCTTCTGCCTCGGCTGCCAGGTCTTCAACATCCTGATGCGGGTGGGGATCATCCCCACCACCGTCTGCGAGGCCTGCGCAAACTTCACCGTGGCCCGCTCGCACAGCTGAGCCGCGCCGGGGCGGCGGCGGCGGGCCCGTTGGCAGAACGGTTGCCGGCCGCGCCGGGCCACGTCGAGGCCGCGCTGAACCGCGGCGGTCCCGCCGTCAGGCGCTGATCAGGCTGTGGCCGGTCATCTCCGGAGGCTGGGGAAAGCCGAGCACCTGGAGCACGGTGGGGGCCACGTCGCAGAGCCCGCCCCCATCGCGGAGAGCGGTCGCCGAGGATCCGATGAGCACGACCGGCACCGGGTTGGTGGTGTGGGCGGTCAGCGGATCGTTGGTGACGGGGTCGATCTTGTGCTCGGCGTTGCCGTGGTCGGCGGTGATCAGCACCGCCCCGCCCGCCTCGAGCGCCGCGGTGACCACCCGGTGGAGGCAGGTGTCGACCGTCTCACAGGCCTGCACCGTCGCCACGAAATCGCCGGTGTGCCCGACCATGTCGGGGTTGGCGTAGTTGACGATGATGAGCGTCTCCTGTCCCGCCTCGATCCGCTCGACCACCTCGTCGGTGACCGCGACCGCGCTCATCGCGGGCACGGTGTCGTAGGTGGCGGTCTTGGGCGACTGGATCAGCAACCGGTCCTCACCCTCGAAGGGACGCTCCTGCCCGCCGTTGATGAAGTAGGTCACGTGGGCATACTTCTCGGTCTCGGCGACGTGGAACTGGTGCCCGCCGCTCTTGCTCACCACCTCGGCGAGGCAGTTGCGGACGTCCTCCGCCGGGTAGGCGATCCGCACCGGCAGCCCGCTCTCGTACTCGGTCATGGTGACGTAGGTCAGATCGTGGGGGACGCGGCTCCGCTCGAACTGCGAGAAGTCCTGGTCGAGGAGGGCGTGGGTCAGCTGGCGCGCCCGGTCGGGCCGGAAGTTGAAGAAGATCACGGCGTCCCGATCGACGATCCGCACCGGCTTCTCCCCCTCGGCGCAGATGCTGACCGGCGGCAGGAACTCGTCGGTGATCCCGATCTCGTACTGCGAGCGGATGTAGGCGACGGGATCGGCCGCGCGTGCCTCGCCGGTGCCGGCGATGATCTCGTAGGCCCGCTGGATGCGGTCCCAGCGCTTGTCACGGTCCATGGCGTAGTAGCGGCCGGCCACCGAGACGACCCGGCCCACCCCGACGCGCCGGAGGTCGGCGACGAACTTCTCCATGAAGCCGGCACCGCTGTCGGGCAGCTCGTCACGGCCGTCCGTGAAGGCGTGGACGTAGACGCGGTCCAGGCCCCGGCGCTTGGCCAGCTCGCAGATGGCGACGGCGTGGTCCTGGTGGCTATGGACGCCGCCCGGCGAGACCAGGCCGAGGAGGTGAAGGCTGGTGCCCCGGGTGCGAGCGGCATCGACCGCCTCGACCAGGGCCGGGTTCTCCAGGAAGCTGCGATCGGAAACCGCGCGATTGATCCTGGTGAGCGGTTGGTAGACCACCCTGCCGACGCCGATGGTCAGGTGACCCACCTCGGAGTTTCCCTGCTGGCCGGGAGGCAGGCCCACCGCCTCGCCGCTGGCGGCGGCCAGGGTGTGGGGCGAGGTCGCCCACATCTCGTCCCAGTACGGGGTCCGGGCGGCCGCGATGGCGTTGCCGAACTCGTTGGTGGTGTACCCCCAGCCGTCGATGACGACCAGGACGAGGGGACGTGGCCCGGACGTCACCGCTGCTCCGCGGCGGCAGCGGCCACCTCGGCAGCGCGGACGATGGCGGTGAAGGCGTCGACCTTGAGGCTCGCGCCTCCCACCAGGGCACCGTGGATGTGCGGCTGGCCGAAGAGCTCGGCGGCGTTGTCGGCGGTCACGCTCCCCCCGTAGAGGACGGGGACGCTGCTGGCCACCTCACCGAGGAGCTGGTCGAGGCGGGTGACGATGTGGACGCAGACCTCCTCGGCCTGGGCCGGGGTGGCGGTCCGGCCGGTGCCGATCGCCCATACGGGTTCGTANNTCGGTCTCGCCGACCGCGAGGATGACCCGGAGGCCGTGGCGCCGGGCGGCGACCAGCTTGCGGGCGATCAGCTCGTCGCTCTCCCCCAGGACGTGGCGGCGCTCCGAGTGCCCGAGGAGCACGTCGTCGCAGAGATCGGCGAGCATCACCGGCGAGATCTCGCCGGTGAAGGCGCCCTTGTCCTCGGCGTAGCAGTTCTGGGCACCGAGGCGGAGGGAGCTCCCCCGGAGCACGTCCCGGACGCCGACCAGGTGGGTGAAGGGCGGCAGCACCTCCACCTCCACCGCGCTGCCGTCCAGCTCGGCCCGCATGGCACGGGCCAGGTCCAGCCCCTCAGCGACGGAGGTGTTCATCTTCCAGTTGCCGGCGACCAGCCGGGTCGGACGTCGGGAGCTCACAGCGCCACCTTCTCCTGGAGTGCAGCGACCCCGGGCAGCTCCTTCCCCTCGAGGTATTCGAGGGTGGCGCCACCACCGGTCGAGACATGGCTGATCTTGTCGGCGACCCCGGCCTGGTCGAGGGCCGCGGCGAGGTCCCCTCCGCCCACCACGCTGGTGGCGGAGGAGGCGCCCAGGGCCTCAGCGACGCGGCGCGTGCCGCGGGCGAAGTCCTCGATCTCGTAGATCCCGAGCGGGCCGTTCCAGACCACGGTGCCCGCGGTCCGGCAGTCCTCGGCGATCTGCTCGCAGGTCTCCGGGCCCGCGTCCACCACCATCTGGTCGGCGGGGATCGCGGTCCAGGCGACGACCGTCGTCGGCGACCCGGCGACCGGCTCGGAGGTGACCACGACATCAACGGGAAGCTTGATCTTGCCCTTCCCCTCCCCCTGGGCCGCAAGGAGCTTGGAGGCGGTCTCGACCCACTCCTCCTCCACCAGGGATTTCCCCACCTCCTTGCCGAGGGCCCGGTAGAAGGTGCACGCCATCGCGCCACCGATCCAGAGGGTATCGACATTGGTGAGGAGGTTCTCGACCACCGCGATCTTGGTCGAGATCTTGGCGCCGCCGATGATCGCCACCAGCGGGCGCCGCGGGTTCTCCAGCACCCCGCCCAGGGCCTCCAGCTCGCGCGCCATCAGGTAGCCGGCCACCGCGGAGAGGTGGTGGGCGATGCCCTCGGTGGAGGCGTGGGCACGATGGGCGGTGCCAAAGGCGTCATTGACGTAGAGATCGGCGAGGGCGGCCAGGCGCTCGACGAAGGCCTCGTCGTTGGCCTCCTCGCCCGGCTCGAACCGGACGTTTTCCAGCATTGCCACCTCACCGTCGGCGAGACGGTTGACGGCGGCCTCGACCTCGGGGCCGACCACCGCCGGGAGCTGCTCGACCGCCGTCCCCAGCAGCTCGCCGAGGCGAGCCGCCAGGGGCGCGGTGGTCAGGGCGGGATTGACCTTTCCCTTGGGACGTCCGAGATGGGTGGCGACGATGATCCTGGCACCCCGCTCACGGAGTGCACGGAGGGTGGGCAGCGCGGCCCGGATGCGCCGGTCGTCGACGATCCGACCCTCCTTCATGGGGACGTTGAAGTCGACCCGCACCAGCACCCGCTTGCCGTGAACGTCGACGTCGTCGATGGTCGCCTTCATGCGTGGCCCCCTGAACTGACCCGGAACTTCTACAGCACGCGCGGCGTGCTAGAGGGACTTCGAGATGTAGTCGACCAGGTCGACGACGCGGCAGCTGTAGGCCCACTCGTTGTCGTACCAGGCCAGCACCTTGAAGAACTTGTCGCCCACTCCCATGGTCGACAGCGCGTCGAAGATGGAGGAGCGCGAGTCGTGCAGGTAGTCGGCGGAGACGAGCGGCTCGTCGCTCACCCCGAGGATGCCCTTGAGCGGGCCATCGGCGGCAGCGCGCATGGCCGCGTTGATGGCCTCGACAGTGGTCGCCTTGGAGAGATTGACGGTGAGGTCGACCAGCGACACGTCGGGCACCGGCACGCGCAGCGCCATGCCGTGGAACTTGCCCTTGAGCTCGGGCAGGACCAGGGCCACCGCCTTGGCGGCGCCGGTGGTGGTGGGGATGATCGCCTGGGAGGCGGCGCGCCCCCGGCGAAGGTCCTTGTGAGGGCCGTCGAGGACCACCTGGTCGTTGGTGAACGCGTGCACCGTGGTCATCAGCCCCGTCTCGATGCCGAACGAGTCGTTGAGCACCTTGGCCACCGGGGCAAGGCAGTTGGTGGTGCACGAGGCGTTGGAGAGGATGTTGTGCTTGGCCGGGTCGTACGACTTCTCGTTGACCCCCATCACGACGGTGAGGTCCTCGTTCTTGGCGGGCGCGGAGATGACCACCTTGCGCGCGCCGGCGGCGATGTGGGCCTTGGCCTTCTCGGCGTCGGTGAACAGACCCGTCGACTCGACGACGATGTCGGCGCCCAGGTCGCCCCACGGGAGCTTGCCGGGATCGCGCTCGGCGAGCACTTTGATCTTGCGGCCGTCGACGGTCAGGACGTCGCCATCCACCGACACGGTGCCGGGGAAGGGACCGAGGATGGTGTCGTACTTGAGCAGATGAGCCAGCGTCGCCGGAGTCGTGATGTCGTTGACAGCGACGATCTCGATGTCCGCTCCCTGCTGACGAGCGGCGCGAAGGATGTTGCGTCCGATGCGGCCGAAGCCGTTGATGCCGACCTTGACAGCCATGAACTCTCCTCACGGTTTAGGGGCACTGGAGACCCAAGCGGAGAGTAGCAAGAGGGCTGCTCACCGCGCCTTTGGATGCCCTCCATGATGACGTGAGAGAGCTCCGATCACCAGGGCCGACAGACCCGTCGCCATGCTCCGATGGCCCCGGAAGAGGACGGGGACTTCAGCCTTCGTGGGACAGAGGGGCAGGAGATTCAGCCTTCCTCGGGGACTCCGCCGATGGCCACGAGGCGGTGCAGGCGCCCGGCCATCGCCGGCCGGCTGCAGCCCGCGGCTTCAGCGAGTGCCTCCAGGCTGTCCTGGGGCCTGCGCCGGCGCAGCATGGCCGCCTCGCGGAGGGCAGGCGGCAGCCGCTCCCACCGGCTCCGGTCCCGCTCCAGGCGGTCGATCGCCTCGAGCTGGGAGACGGCGGCGGAGACGGTGCGGCGAAGGTTCGCCGTCTCGGCATTGAGCCGCCGGTTGACCCCGGAACGCACCTCGCTAACCACCCGGCCCGACTCGAACTCCAGCCGGCCCAGGTGGGCGCCGATGGAGCTGAGCAGGGTGGCCACCCCCGCCGCGGAGCGCACCGCCACGACCGGCCGCCCCCGGCGCCGCAGGGTCGAGGACGGGATGTCGAGCCGCTCCAGGTCGGCCACCACACGCGCGGCCGCCGCCTCCGACCCCACCAGCAGCTCGAGCTGGGGCGGCCCATCACCGCGGCTGAGAGAGCCGCAGGCGAGGAAGACCCCGCGCAGCCGCGAACGGGAGCAGCAGAGGTTGGCCGAGGGGACGGGCGGCGCCGGGGGCTCGACCGGGGCGGAGTCGCCGGCCACCACCGCTGCCGGGACGGCCGTGGTGGCAGCGGACGCCGGTGAGGCGGGGCTGACCGCGGCTGCCGAGGCTCGGACCGTGACCCGGTAGCGGTGCCGGCGCGCCGTGGCGAGCCGCTCCACCGACGCCGGGATCGCATCGGCGTGGAGGACGGCGAGGGCCGCCCGGGCGGCCACCAGGCGAGTGGTGACCGGCGCCCCACCCTCGCCGGCGAGAGCCATCCCCTCGATCAGGGCAGCGCGGCAGCAGGCGAGCGGGGGGACGTGAGGCGCCAGCTCGGCGACGATCCGCTCGGTGAACGAGGCCCCGCGCATCGCAGCGGGGTGATCCCGCACGGGCCGGCCGGCGAGCTGCTGCCGCATCGTCTCGGGCCCGGAGCGCGGAGCCGCCACCCGCCGGTCCAGGTCAGCGCGGGTCGGGCTTGCCGACGTCGCGGTGGCGGACGGTCACCTCGAGGTTCTCCGCACGGAGCCTCCGGGCCAGCTCCTCGGCGACGACCACCGAGCGGTGCCGGCCACCGGTGCACCCGACCGCCACGGCGAGGTGCCGGCGGCCCTTGGCCGCGTAGTGGGTCGCCGCCCAGGAGAGCAGCTCGCTCAGCCGATCGCAGAGCTCGCCGGTCTGCGGATCGGCGAGGACGTAGTCGCGCACCCCGGCGTCCAGCCCGGTCCGCGGCCGCAGCTCGGGATCCCAGAAGGGGTTGCGGAGAAAGCGGACGTCGACCACCCAGTCGGCCTCCACCTGGGGACCGAATTTGTACCCGAAGGAGGAGACCGCGACCCGGAGCCGAGCCTCACCGCCCGCCGGCGCCACCAGCTCGACAACGCGCTTGCCCAGCTCCTCGGGGCTCAGCTCGCCGGTGTCGATGACGGTGTCGGCCGCGGCGCGGAGGCCGGTGAGCAGCTCCTGTTCGCGCCGCACCGCCGCCGCCGAGCCTCCGGCTGCATGGCACGGATGGGGGCGAGTGCTCTCGGCGAGGCGCCTGAGAAGCACCGGCTCGGGGGCGGTGAGGTACACGACCCGCACCCCGGCCGGGGGGATCAGGCCGGCGATGGCCTCGCCCTGGCGGGCGTCGACCACAGCGGCGGCGGGACGTGCGCGGGCCACGGAGGCCCATGCGGAGAGGAGATCGAGGCTCAGGTTGTCGACGACGTCCACGCCGGCGGCCTCCAGGGCGCGGGCCGCGGTCGCCTTTCCCGCCCCGCTCATGCCGGTGAGGATCCAGGAGTCGGTCCGCACCGCGTCAGCCGTCATCTCGCCGCGATTGTAGGGGGGGACAGGCGGGCGCGCCCCATCCTCGCCGGTACCGAAACCGCCCATGCCGGCGCGGCCGTCCTTCTCAGACCAGCTCCTTGATCCGCTGGGCGACCACCTCGGGCACCACCTCGGAGAGCTCCTCCACGCTCGCCTGCCCGATGGCCTCGACGGTGCCGAAGCGGCGGAGCAGGGCGCGCTTGCGCACCGGCCCGAGGCCGGGGACGACGTCGAGCCGGGAGCGCAGCGCCGACCTGGCCCGCCGGGCGCGGTGCTGGGTGATGGCGAAGCGATGGGCCTCGTCGCGGACCCTCTGGACCAGGAAGAGGGTGGGCGATTCCCGGGGCAGCACGATCGGCTCGGGGTCGTCGGGACGGAAGAGCTCCTCGTTGCGCTTGGCCAGGCCAAAGACGGGCACGTTCCCCAGCCCCAGCTCGAGGAGGACGCCCCGGGCCGCGCCGAGCTGGCCCTTGCCCCCGTCGATGAGGAGGAGGTCGGGGAGCGCGGCAAAGCTCTCCTCGGGCCGAGCCCTGCCCCGGCGGGCTTCGTCGGCGACCGCGCCCTGCCCATCGCCGGCATCCGGATCGGGGCGGTCCTCCGCGCCGTTGCTGCCGTCGGGATCGGCGACCGGGATGTCGCCGTCCGCCTCCTCCTGGAGGGCACGGAGATGGCGGGCGAATCGGCGCCGGAGCGTCTCCGCCATGGAGGCGAAGTCGTCGGCGCCCTCCACCGTCTTGATCCCGAAATGCCGGTAGTGGCCGGGACGGGGCCGGCCGTCCTCGAAGACGACCATCGAGCCCACCGAGTTGGTGCCCATGGTGTTGCTGATGTCGTAGCACTCGATCCGGCGCGGCGGGCCGTCGAGGTCGAGGCGGGCGGCGAGGTCGGCGAGCAGCGCCTCGGTCCGCTCCGCATCGAAGTCCTCGACGACGCGGCGCTGGCGCAGCGTGGCGAGCGCCGTCTCGCGAGCGCGCTCCACCAGCCGGCGCAGCTCGCCCCGCTGCGGGACCCGGACGTCAACCGGGCCGCCGCGTTCGCCGGAGAGGAAGTCGGCGATCTCGTCCAGGTCCTCCGCCGCGTCCGAGGCCAGGATGGTCCGGGGGAGCTGGGGTGACCCGCCGTAGAACTGGGGGAGGAAGGCGCTCAGGCACTCGGCCGGCGAGCGGTCGGCGACACCCTCGACCTCGTGGGTCTCCGAGCCGATCACCCGGCCGCCTCGGACGGTGAGCACCGCCGCCATCCCCCGCCCCGCCTCGACGACGATGGCGACGGCGTCGTGGTCTCCGCGCCGGCCGCTCAGGACGTCCTGCCGCTCGCTGATCCGGTCGATGGCCCGGAGACGATCGCGGAAGCGCGCCGCCAGCTCGTAGTCGAGGGAGGTCGCGGCCTCCTCCATCTGCCCGCGCAGCTCGTCGGCGAGCACGGGGCTCCGCCCCTCCATGAAGGTCTCGACCTGCTCCAGGAGATGGGCGTACCCGGCCTCGTCGATCCGCCCCTCGCAGGGCCCGCTGCAGCGCCGGATGTGGTAGTCGAGGCAGACCCGGCCCCTCCGGAAGACCTCGTCACCGCAGGTGCGGAAGGGGAAGATGGTGCGCAGCGAGCGGACCGTGGTGCGGAGTGACTGGGCGCTCGTGTACGGACCGAAGTAGCGCGCCCCGTCGCGCTGCACCCGGCGCGTGTAGTAGGGCCGGGGAAAGAGCGTCGCACGCTGACCCGCCTCGCCCCGGGGCGCCCGCAGCTTCTCCCTGGCCGTCCCGGGGGCGTGAGCGTCCGGCGTGCCCGGCGCCGGGATCTTTAGGTAGAGATAGTTCTTGTCATCTTTGANNTCAGCGTGTTCTCGAGGATCAGGGCCTCGCGGGGGCTGGCGCAGGCGATCACCTCGAAGTCGAAGACGCCCTCGACCAGCCGGCGGGTCCGCTCCGGGAGGCTCGGCATCCCGGTGAAGTACGAGCGGAGCCGGTTCTGCAGGACGGCCGCCTTGCCGACGTAGGCCACCCGGCCGGCCAGGTCGCGCATGACGTAGACCCCGGGGCCCTGCGGGGCGGCCCGGAGCCGCTCGCGGAGAAGGTCGGGGTGGTCGATCAGCCGGGCCGGGCGCTCCGTGGTGGCCACCGCGTCACTGTATCGCCGGAGCGGGCACGGGGAGGG
>PLAX01000071.1:0-5309 GCA_003135255.1 Candidatus Dormiibacterota bacterium
TGCGGGTCCTCGAGCAGGGACACCACCGAGGGCTCGGTGACAGTGGTCGGATGCTTGGGGCTGTCGTTGGTGCTGCGGATCATCCAGAGCGCCATCCGCAGGATCGCGGGGAGCACCTCCGGCTTGTTGCGCACCGCCTTGCGCAGGTACTTGGCGTAGGCGGCGCCGTGGCGCAGCTCATCGGCCGCCAGGACCTTGAAGATCTGGCGGAGGACCGGCTCGGGGGCATTGGCGCTGAAGGCGGTNNAGCCGGGGAAGCTCGGCCTCCTCGATCACCTCGCCCACCCGCTCCAGGTACTTGCGGAGCACCAGGTGATGCTTCATCTCCTCGTAGAACCAGACCGAGATGAAGCTGCAGAAGTCGATGTCGGCGTAGAAGTCGCGCAGGAACATCTCCGTCGCGTAGAGCGCCGAGAGCTCGGTGAGGCAGACCTCGCGCACGTCGAAGATCCATCCCGGGGTCAGCTTGTCGGGCTCGATGGCGTCCCAGTCGATGTCGCGGCTCAGATTCCAGCGGGCACGTTCCAGGTTCACAAAGAGGTCGTCGTATAGCACGATTTCATGCTCCTGGTGCAGAATGGCCAAAACAACCGCCGTCAAGGCGGCCCCCACCACGGCTTTTTGTGTGAGGTGGATAATTTGGCCCCGACATCCAAACCGCGCCCCGCGGGCTTGGTCGAGTCGGCCAACCTCCCCTCCGCGGTCACCGCCCGTCTGCTCGCCGACGCCGACGCCATCGCCGGCCGGATGGCCCGGCGGATCTCCTCGGAGATCGTCTTCCCCGGCCGGCTCAACACCGTCGCCTACCTCCGCTCCATCGTCTCCGCCTGCCGGGACGCCCTCCGGGTGCTGGTCCGGCGCCTCCACGATGGGCGCGGACCCCGCCTCGGCGATCTCGACCGGCTGGCCCAGATGGGCGCCGACCAGGCCGACCTCGAGGTCCCCCTCGACGTGCTCCTCTCGGCGTACCGGGTGGCGGCCAAGGTGGTCTGGGAGGAGGTGGTCGGCACCGTCGCCCGCGAGCACGAGATGCCCCAGACGACCCTCATCGCGCTCGCCGCCCAGGTCATCGACTACCTCGACGAGATCTCGGCGGCTGTCGGCGCCGCCTACCTGGAGCGGCGCGAGCGCCTGCTGCGGCGGCGCGACCAGGAGCGCGACCGCGTCCTCCACCGTCTGCTCGCCGGCGACGTCTCCCCCGAGCTGCGCCGCGCCGCCGCGGCCTGCGAGCTCGACCTCACTCCTCCCTACCGGGTCATCGCCTGCGTCTGGCCCGGTGACCAGGACCAGCTCGCCGAGCTGGTGCTGCGACCTCTGCGCGCGCTCACGGTGTCGGCGTCCGAGGACACCTGGATGCTGCTCGTCGATCCCCGCATCGATCACCTGCCGGCCTGCACGGCGGCCATCGACACCAATCCGGGAGTCGTCTTTGGCGTCGGCCCGGTGGCGGACCGGCTGGGCGACGTCGGCGACGCGGGGCACCGGGCTCAGCGCGCCCTGGATGTCGGCCAGCGGCTGGTCCCGGAGCGGAGGATCCACGACGACGCCGAGCTGGGCGTCTTCGCCGTCCTCGACAGCGACCCGGAGGCGATGCGGCGCTTTGTCGCGAGCGTCCTGGGACCGCTGACCGCCCCGGGGGTGGACCGGCACGGCGAGTTGCACGAGACCCTGGAGGCGGTCCTGTCGACCTCCGGCCTGGGCGAGGCGGCCGCCAAGCTCGGCCTTCACCGCCACACCGTGGTGTACCGCCTCCAAAGGATCCGCGAGCGCGGGGTGCCCATCGACGACCCGACCCGGCGTCACCTGCTCTGGCTGGCCCTCAGAGCGCGCCGGCTGCTGCCGGCCTGAGAGCCGGCAGCTCCTCCTCCACGACGATCGTGGCGTCGGGCGCGAGCAGGCGATACAGCCCCTGCATCCGGCGGATGTAGTGGCGGTCCTCGCGGAGCGGCGCCGGCGCCCGGCCGGTGTCCGCGGCCGGCTCGTCCGCACCACGCATCGTCCAGAGGCCGAGGCGGAGGACACCCGGAAGCGCTGCGGGGTGCCTCTCGACCGCCCTGCGCAGGTAGGTTGCGTAGGCGGCGGCGTGGCGCCCCTCACCGGCGGCAAGAATGGTGAAGATCCGGCCCAGCACCCGCTCGGGGACGGTGGCGGCGAGGGCCGCGTACCGCTGTGCCAGCCGCTGCTCACCAAAGAACCGCAGGGTCAGGGCGTCGATGGCCGGCGCCTCGTCGGGGCTGACCCGAAGCCGCGGGAGCTCCGTCTCCTCCAGCGCCTCACCGAGATGCTCCAGGTACTTGCGCAGCACCAGGTGGTGCTCCATCTCCTCGTAGAACCAGACGGAGACGAAGCTGCAGAAGTCGACGTCGGTGCGGAAGCCGCCAAGGAACATCTCGCTGGCACGCAGGGAGGCGAGCTGGAAGGCGCAGACCTCGCGAACGGTGTCGATCCATCGGGGGGTGAGCCTGGCCGGTTCGATGGCGTCGAAGTCGATGTCCCGGCTCAGATCCCAGCGCGCCCGCTCCATGCTGACGAAGAGTTGGTCGTAGAGCATGGCCCGATCATCGTGGTGCGAAGCGGCCAAAGCATGTGCCCACCGGGCGCGCTGATCCGCGGGTATTTGTCTGGGATGGACAACATGGCCACCGCGGAGAGTCCCGACCCATTCTCTTGGTCGGGACGGCCAGCCCGGCTCAGCTGTCCGCGGGGTGGCGCAGGCTGGTCGCGCCCTGCTCGGCCTCCCGAGCGAGCATGAAGAGCAGGTCGCTCAGGCGGTTGAGATAGCGGAGGACCTCGCGGTTCTCCAGCAGTCCGGCTCGCTGCAGGCTCACCGCGCGGCGCTCAGCCCGCCGAACCAGGGTGCGAGCCAGGTCGATGGCGGCCGCGACCGCCGTGCCGCCGGGGACGACGAAGCCCGCCGGGAGCGGTACCCTCGCCTCCAGCTCGGCCAGCTGGGCGTCGAGCCCCTCGACCATCGCGGCCGTCACCGTCGCGAAGTGCCGCTCCAGCTGGGCCCGCTCTCCGAACCCGGTGGCCAGCTCGGCNNGGTCGCCCTCCTGGGCACGGGCGACGCCGAGCGCCGAGACCGCCTCGTCGACCGCTCCGCAGGCTTCCGCATGGGGATCGTCCTTGGCCACGCGACCCCCGTAGAGGAGGCTCGTCTCACCGCCGTCGCCCCGGCGGGTGGCGATGCTGGGGACGCGACGAGGCTCGCCCCGGGGCTCCGTCACCGGGCTTCGACGCTCCCCGCCCTGAGCCGCCGGGCGCGCTCCTCCACCCACTTGGAGGCGGCGATGGTGGCGGTGGTCGCGTCGCCCACCGCGGTCGTGACCTGGCGGGTCAGCTGGCTGCGGACATCCCCGGCCGCGAAGATGCCCGGAACGCTCGTCTCCATGGTCAGGGGATTGGTCACGTAATAGCCGGCCGCGTCGTGATCGACGTGGGTGTCCACCAGCCCGGTGTTGGGAAGGAAGCCGACGAAGATGAAGACGCCCCCGACGTCCAGGCTGGAGGCCTCACCGGTCACGACGTTGCGGAGCAGGACCCGGTTCACCTTGGGAGCACCCTCGATCGCCTCGACCACGGTGTCGAAGATGAAGTCCACCTTGGGATTCTCCCGCGCCTCCTCGACCAGGATGGGCTGGGCACGGAACTCGCCGCGGCGGTGGATGATGGTGACCCGGCTCGCGTAGCGGGTCAGGAAGAGNNTCGCAGACGGCGCAGTAGGAGACCCCCACCCCGGCCAGCTCGGCCTCTCCGGGGACACCCAGCTTGCGGGGGTTGCCCCCGGCGGTGATGATCACCGCCGGCGCGCGCAGCTCGCCCTGGTCCGTCTCCACCACCTTGGTCCCGTCCGGCTCCACCCGGATCCGCTCGACCGAGGCGGCGATCATCTCGGTGCCGAACTGGGCCGCCTGCTCGGTCATGATCTGAGCCAGGTCCGGCCCGAGGATCGACCTCACGCCCGGGTAGTCCTCGATCAGCTCGGTGTTGAGCAGCTGCCCGCCGGCGCCCATCAGCGCTCCGTCGACGACGGCGCCCTTGGCCTCCAGGAGGACGGCCCGCACCTTGTTGCGGCCGGCGTAGAGGGCGGCGGTGAGGCCCGCCGGGCCACCGCCCACGATGACGATGTCGTACTCACGCTCGGCTTGGCGATCTGCCACGGTTCAGCTCTCCGGATGCGCGCGCCCTGGTCCACGAGCGCCACGCGGACATGGATGGGATCGCTCGGAGCATACCCGCACGCGCGGAGTGCGACACGCCATGCAGAGCGTGTCTAGGCTCGCTCCGCGTCCAATGCGACCAGCAGGGCGGCGAGGGCCCGGGCCCGGTGGCTGACCCCATCCTTGGCCTCGGCGGTCGCCTCGCCGAAGGTGATGCCGAGGTCGTCGCTCAGGAAGGCGGGGTCGTAGCCGAAGCCGCCGGACCCGCTGGGGGCGACCAGGACGCCGCTGGTCTCCCCCCGCACGGAGACCGTCTCCCTGCCGGGACGGGCCAGGGTGACCACGCAGACGTAGCGGGCGCGGCGGTCGTTCGCGCAGCGCCGCTCCACCTCGGCGAGCAGGCCGTGCAGGCGGTCGACGTCGGTGGCCGCCCCGCCCATCCAGCGCGCCGAGGCCGGCCCCGGCCAGCCACCCAGCGCGGGCACCTCGATGCCCGAGTCATCGGCGAGGGCGGCCAGGCCGGTGGCGGAGCAGACCGCCTGTGCCTTCAGCGCGGAGTTCTCGTCGTAGGTGGCGCCAGGCTCCTCCAGCTCCCCCGAGAAGCCCGCACCGTCCAGGTCGACCAGCTCCCAGGGATGCCCGCCGAGCAGCCGCCGCAACTCGGCGAGCTTGCCCGGGTTGCGGCTCGCCACCGCCACCCTCACGCGGTCTGGACCCCTGTCCCCAGTGCCTCCNNTCGGCCCCGACGCAGTTGAGGTCGGTGTCGGCGGCCGAGTCCTCCAGGTAGCAGAGGTCGAGGCGCGGCTCGCCCCCGACGATCCCCGCCGAGACGGCCGCCACCTGCCGTCGCAGCACCTTGGAACGGATCACCCGCGCCTCCTCCAGCGCCCGAACGGCGAGGGCGAGGGCCACGTATCCGCCGGTGATCGCCGCGGTGCGCGTGCCGCCGTCGGCGACGATGACGTCGCAGTCGATGAGGATCGAGCGCTCCCCGAGCGCCGAGAAGTCGACCGCGGCCCGGAGGCTGCGCCCGATGAGCCGCTGGATCTCCTGGGACCGGCCGTCGATCCGCCCCTTGCGGCCGTCTCGCTCGGTCCTGGTCTGGGTGCTGCGCGGCAGCATCGCGTACTCGGCGGTCACCCATCCCAG
>PLAX01000071.1:5323-6247 GCA_003135255.1 Candidatus Dormiibacterota bacterium
GCCGGGGCAGTGTACGGGACTTCAACGCCGGAGCGGCATCAGGAAGCAGGCGAGGCAGGCGCCGGCTCCGAAGAGGACGAGCGCGGAGGCGACGACGGACCGGGCTGGAGACGCCGCCGGACATCACCCGCGCGGCGCGCTCCGGAGCTCGGCCGAGGCGCCNNCACCTGCCCGAAGAGGTTGTAGCTCAGGGCCAGCTGGCTGGTGTCGTCGGCGGAGCAGATGAAGAACTGGGAGCCGTTGCTGTTTGCCCCGCTGTTGGCCATGGCCACACAGCCGTCGACGTACTTCTCGTGCACCGGCTCGTCGTTGAAGGTGTAGCCGGGCCCCCCCTCACCGCAGCTGCCGCTGGGCGTCGCCGGGGACGCCGGGACGTTGCCGATGCAGTTGGGATCACCGGTCTGGATGACGAAGCCCGAGACCACGCGCGCGAAGGGGATGCCGTTGTAGAAGCCGTTGCGCGCCAGGGTCACGAAGTTGTTGACCGTGTGCGGCGCCAGGTCGGGCTGGAGGCAGAGGACGATGTCGCCCTTGGAGGTGACGATGGTCGCCTCGTAGAGCTTGCTCTGGTCGATGGTCATGGCCGGTTCGGCCGAGTAGACGTGGATGTTGGAAGGCGGGTTGAGCGCCGCGAGGGCCGGACCGAAGGTGGCCGTCGAGCAGTCGGCGTAGGCGACGATGGCCGGCGTCGGGGTCGCGCTCGCGCTCGGGGTCGGGGTCGGGGTCGCACTCGCGGTCGGGGTGGTCACCCCGGTCGGGACGCCGTCGGCAAGGTCGAGCGCCACCGCTCCGGCGATGGCGGCGACCATCAGGGTCGCCGTCGCGGCGATGATGAAGGGAAGTCGGCGCGGTGTGGTGGGGGGCTTCATCCTGGTCCTCGGTCACTCCTCACGAAGCCACCACGCTGCCTGGAGCGCGTGGTAG
>PLAX01000075.1 GCA_003135255.1 Candidatus Dormiibacterota bacterium
CCTCGATGCGTATTCGCAGGCGTTGCAGATCAACTCGCAGAACGTGATCGCCCAGAAGAACGTGCGCAAGCTGCGGCTTCTGCTCGAAAGCCGCGAGAAGATCGCCGGAGCCAAGGGGGCGATCGACGTCGACCTCTTCGCCGAGGAGCCCGGCAAGAGCGCCCTCACCGTGCTCAACCCGCCCAAGTCCGGAGTGGTGATCGTGGTCGCGCCCGGCGAGGTCGTGGAGCTGCACCTTCAGGATGGCGGCCTCCAGGCCCAGACCACCGCGGGTGTCGTGCTCGGCGACGTCGACAGCAAGATCGCCCGCAGGCTCGTGCCCCTCATCTCCACCGGCAACCGCTACACGGCGGTGGTGGCTCGGGTGGAGGAGAGCCAGATCGAGATCATCATCCGCGAGGCCTTCCAGTCCACCGAGAACGCGCGCAAGTCGTCCTTCCCGGTCAGCCGCCAGCGACGAGAGGAGTTCAGGCCCTACGCCAAGGAGTCCCTGCTCGCGCAGCGCGGGGTGGGCGAAGGAGCCCCGGCGGATGGCGACGACGAGGAGGTTGCCGAGGCCGGAGAGCCCGGCGAGGAGGCCGAGCCGCTCGCGCCCGACGAGGAGTTCGAGGAGCCCGCACCGCTCGAGGACGTGGAAAAGGAGGACGACGACGTGGATGAGGACGTGCGTCCGGAGGACCAGTACTAGCTCGCGTGCGGGCCTGCGCCGACGCTGGCACAATGCACCTCACTGCACATGCCCTCCACCGCTCCTTCTGAGTATCTTGCGGGCGTCCGCGCGCCCGGCCTGGGTACCGCCGTACTCATGACGCGCCTCCCGGACCTGCCTAGAAGGGAGTGCCGCCGGCTCGGAGAGGGGGTGGACCGCCCCGCGAGGGGGATGGCCCGTCGCGGAGTGCGCCGTCCAAAGGGCCGGCGTACCGACCGCTCAGGGGTTGCGACATCCGCGTATGTGAACCCTGATTCCTAGTTGTGAGAGGCCACCGCTAGGCGGTAGCCTTCGTCAGTCGCCCGAACCGCAATCCAAAAGGGAGTTCAGTACCTGAAATGCCAGCACAGATAGGTGGTAAGACCTACTCCAACGGCGAGCTCGCCATCGGTGGCGGCCTCATTCTCGCCCTCATCAACTACTTCATCCCCTGGTGGTGGAGTTCCTCTTACAGCTACAGCGGTTCCTCCATCGCCGGCCTCGGCGGCTCGAGCGCAAGTGCCGGGATCGGTGGCTTCGGCTACTGGGAAGGCGTGATCGGATTCATCGTCCTGCTCGTCCTCATCGCCCTCTTCGCGGTCCGGACGTTCGCCCCCCAGGTCATCCCCGCCCTGCCCGTCCAGGACTACCTGATCTACGCCATGGGCGGCGTGGTCCTGCTGCTGACGGCCGTCGCGCTTCTGGCGTACGGTGGCGGAGTCAGTGGCAGTGGCCTCGGATACAGCTACAGCTCCGGCATCTCGATCGGCTTCTTCGTCGCCCTTATCACCGCGGTCGCGATTGCCGTCGGCGGATGGCTGACCAAGAGCCAGGTACAGCCGGCGACCGCGCCGCTGAGCACGACGTTCTCCGGGTTCAACCAGGCGCCTCCTCCTCCGCCTCCGGCGGGCCTGTAACCCTCACGGAATAGGCGAGGCGCATCGAGGGCCGCCGTCCCCCGCGGGCGGTGGCCCTCGACCCTCGTCGCAGCGCGCGTCATCCACATCAAACCGGGCGTTCGCGCCGTTTCGCCCCGACCCGGGGCGGAGCCTGTCTAGACTTCGCACACATGAGCGCCCTGCAGAGTCCGGCGCGGGGCCGCGCGGGCGGTTTCGCCGATTGGATCGGTGCGGCGGCACAGCGCCGGCGCGTCGTGACCGAAGCCTTCGTCGACACCTTCGCCGCCTGGGGCTATGAGTACCTCTCCACCCCGCTGGTGGAGCCGCTCGAGACCGTGGCTGCCGGCGTCGGGGGTGGTCTCCAGGCCCAGCTCTTCCGCTTCATGGACGCCGACGGCAGCCTGCTCGCCCTGGTCGGGGAGCGCACTGTGAGCGTCGCCCGGGTGGTCTCCACCCAGCTCCAGGGGGTGCGGACGCCTCTCCGCCTCTGCTACGCCGGACCGGTGCTCTTCAACCGCCCCCCGCTCGGCGGCCGGCGCCGGGAGGCGATGCAGGCGGGCTGCGAGCTGATCGGGCACCCGGGGCTCTCGGCTGACGCGGAGTGCATCGCGGTGGCCGCGGCCGCGCTCGAGCGGGCTGGTGTCACCGGCGTCCAGATCGACGTCGGTCACGCCGACTTCGTCCCCTCCCTGCTCGACTCCGCCAACCTGGACGCCGAATCCCGAGGTCGGGTCGCCGACGCGCTCCGCGGCCGCGATCTGGTCGCGGTCGAGGAGGCCCTGCGCGGCACCGAGGCGGGGGATGCCGAACGGGAGCTGCTGCTCGCCTTTCCCACCCTGCGTGGCGGTCGGGAGATCCTCGACACCGCAGGCGCACGGATCAGCGACCCCCGGCCGCAGCGGGTCCTCGCCGACCTGGCGGAGCTCTGGGATGTCCTCGACCGCCACGGGATCACCGCCAGCGTCCACCTCGACCTCGGTGCCGTGCGCGACTGGGATTACTACACCGGCCCGACCTTCGAGCTGTTCAGCGCGGATCTCGGCTTTCCCCTCGGTGCGGGCGGGCGCTACGACCGGCTGCTCGCCGCCTTCGGCGCGGATGCTCCGGCGACCGGGTTCGTCCTCCACGTCGACCGCTGTTGCGACGCCCTGCTGCGTGGCTCGGGCCAGAACGGCAAGGTCGAAGCGCTTCGTCTCGGCTATTCCGCAGAGCGGGCCGGCGAGGCGCCGGCCCTGGCCGCCCGCCTCCGTCAGGCGGGGGTCGCCGTCGCGCTCGAGCTCGAGCCGACCGCCCGCCGCCGCGAGGAGCCGGTGGTCGAAGGCATGGCCCGCCTGGACGACGACGGCGCCGTCCTCTGGCGCTACCGGGGCGAGGAGGGGAGCGGGGTCGAGGCGCTCCTCGCCGCGCACGCCCGGGGCGCCCTGTGAGCGGCGGTCTGCGGCTCGCGTTGCCCGGCGGCGCCCTCTTCGAGGATGCCTGCCGGCTGCTCTCGGACGCCGGAGTGGCGGACATCGACGCCAGCCGATTCGACCGTCAGTTGAAGATCGCCACCCCGACCGCCACCGTGGTCAAGGTGCGGCCCACCGACGTCCCCGTCTACGTGGAGATGGGCGCCTGCGACGCCGGCATCGTGGGCAAGGACATCCTCTGGGAATCGCCGCGTGACTGCTACGAGCTGGTCGACCTCCACTTCGGCGCCTGCCGGCTGGTGCTGGGGGCGCCCCAGGGCTCGCCGCTCGCCGAGGGGCGCTTCCCTCAGTCGCTGCGGGCCGCCACCAAGTACCCGATCGCCGCCCGCCGCTTCTTCGACTCACTGGGGCTGGCGGTCGAGCTGATCAAGCTCCACGGGTCGGTCGAGCTGGCTCCGGCGATGGGCCTCGCCGACTGCGTCGTCGACATCACCGCGACCGGGCGGACGCTCATCGCCAACCATCTTGTCGAGGTCGCCGAGGCGGGGCGCTCGACGGCCCGGCTGATCTCCAACCAGGCCTCGCTCAAGACCAGGAGCGAGGCGGTCAACCAGCTCGCCGCAGCCCTCCGCCGCACCGTTACGGCGGGGACCGCGACCGGTTCCGGGCCGTGATCATCCGGCTCCGATCCCCCACCCCCGCGGAGTGGCGGGCGCAGGTCCGCGCCGAGAGGCGCGGTGCGGCCGCCCTCCTGGACGGCGAGACCGCGGGGCCGCTGGCGGCGTGGTTCGAGCTGCCGGTCGCCGCCGAGCACGTCGTCCACACCATCCTCGATGACGTCGCCCGCGAGGGTGACCCCGCGGTCCGGCGCTGGACCGAGCGGCTGGACCGCGTGGACGTCGCGAAGACCCGGGTGCCGGCGGGCGCCATGGCCCGCGCCTGGGAGCAGACCGCCCCCGAGGTGCGCGACGCGATCAGCGCCGCCGCGGCTCGGATCCGGGCGATCCACGAGCCTCAGCGCGACACCGCCATCAGGGGCACGCCGACTGCGCACCTCCGCCCCCTGCCCCTGCGGCGGGTCGGCTGCTACGTCCCCGGAGGCCGGGCCGCGTACCCGAGCACGGTGCTGATGAACGTGATCCCGGCCCAGCTCGCCGGTGTCGCGGAGATCGCCCTGGCGTCGCCTCCCGGCCCCGACGGGTCGGTCCACCCGCTCGTCCTCGCCAGCGCCCACCACCTGGGGGTGTCCGAGGTCCACGCGATCGGAGGTGCGCAGGCCATCGGAGCACTCGGCTACGGCACCCAGACCATCGTCCGGGTGGACAAGATCACCGGGCCGGGCAACCTCTTCGTGACCCTGGCCAAGCGCGCCGTCTTCGGCGAGGTCGGGATCGACGGCGTGGCCGGCCCCAGCGAGATCGTGGTGATCGCCTCGGACGGCGCCGACCCGCGCCTGGTCGCCGCCGACCTCGTCTCCCAGCTCGAGCACGACCCTCTCGCCTGGGCGGTGTGCATCACCGACTCCCCGGGACTGGCCGGCGAGGTGGCGGAGGCCTTCTCCGAGGAGGCGTCGGATGCGGCGCGAAGCGGGATCATCGCGCAGGCCGCCGGCCGCCACGGCGCGGTGGTCGTCACCGAGTCGCTCGCCGCGGCCCGCCGGCTCGCCGACGAGTTTGCCGCCGAGCACCTCTCGCTCCAGGGCGAGGCCGCCGAGGCGCTCCGCGATGAGCCGCACACCGCCGCCGCGGTCTTCGTCGGCCGGCGTTCGCCGGTCTCGATGGGCGACTATGTGGCCGGTCCCAACCACACCCTGCCGACCGGTGGCGCAGCCCGCCACCGCGGGCCGCTCTCGGTCATGGATTTCCAGCGCTGGCAGTCGGTGGTCGAGCTGTCGGCCGAGGAGTTCGACGACCTGTCGCCCGTCGCCTGTGCCCTCGCCGCCGCCGAGGGGTTGCGCGGCCACGAGCGGGCGATCCGGCTCAGGATGGAGGATGGCGTCCGATGAGTGAGAGCAGTCCGGGGCCGGCGCCGCGGCGGACCGCGAGCGAGGAGCGGGTCACCAAGGAGACCCGCATCCAGGTCGACGTGCAGATCGACGGTGGCGGGGTGGCCGACATCGACGTTCCGCTGCCCTTCTTCCGCCACATGCTCGAATCCTTCGTCAAGTACAGCGGTATGGATGTCCGGCTCCACGGCTCCGGCGACATCGACGTCGATGCCCACCACCTNNCTGGACTTCTCCAACCGCCCCCACCTGGAGTGGGAGATGAGCGCCCTGAAGGGCCGGATCAACGACTTCGACGTCACCGTCCTCCACGAGTTCGTGCAGGGTCTGGCCCAATCTGCGGGGATCAGCCTCCATGTCGACCTGATCCGGGGCGTCAACCTGCACCATGTCGCCGAGGCCGCCTTCAAGGCCCTGGGGCTGGCCACCCGCGACGCGCTGACGGTGGTCGGGCGCGGGGTGCCCTCCACCAAGGGAGTGCTCTGATGCTCCGGGACGGGCGCGGTGCGGCCTCCGCGAGCCGGGTGGCCTGATGCCGTGCAGCCGGCGCGGCATGCCCTGCGCCGAGGATGCGTCCTGATGCGACGGATCGCGATCGTCGACTACGGGGTCGGCAATCTGCGCAGCGTCGAGCGGGCGCTGGCGCGCGCCGGGGCCGAGGCGGTGATCACCCCTGACCCGCGGGTCGTGGCCGGCAGCGACGGGGTGGTGCTCCCCGGCGTCGGCGCCTTCGCTCCGGCGGCGGCGCTGCTCCTCGGCTCTGGGCTGGGCGATGCCGTGAGGGAGGCGGCCCGTCGCGGCCGCCCCATCCTCGGGGTCTGCCTCGGTTTCCAGCTGCTCTTCGAGTCCAGCGAGGAGGGGGAGGGCGGCACCGGGCTCGGCCTCCTTCCTGGGCGGGTGCGCCGCATCGCGGCAGCGCCTCCGCTCAAGGTGCCGCACATGGGTTGGAACTCTCTCCGGTTGCGCCGGCCCGCCGTGCTCACCCAGGGGGTCGAGGACGGCACCCGGTGCTATTTCGTCCACTCCTACGCGGCCGATGCCGACCCCGCGGACGTGGTCGCCACCGTGGACTACGGCGGCGAGATCGTCGCCATCTGCGAGCGGGGAGTGGTGACGGGCACCCAGTTCCACCCCGAGAAGAGCGGCCCGGCCGGGCTGCGCATCTACGCCAACCTGGTGGCCGCCTCGGTGGGCGAACGGAGGCCGGCTGCGCCGTCCCTGCCGTGATCGTCATCCCTGCCATCGACATCCGAGGGGGCCGCTGCGTCCGCCTCATCCAGGGCGACTACAACCGAGAGCAGGTCTACGAGAGGGATCCCGCCGGGGTCGTCCGGCGGCTGATCGAGNNGCTGGGGAGCGTGGCGGTGCGCCAGCCCGAGGCCGCCGAGGCGATCTGCGTCGCCCTGCCGTGGCGCTGCCTGGTCGCCCTTGATGTGCGTGGCGACGTCGCCCAGGCCGAGGGCTGGACCGAGGGCGCGGGAAGCGCCACCGCCCACCTGGAGCGGTGGGCCACCTGGCCGCTCGGCGGCCTGGTGAGGACGGACGTCGCCCTCGACGGGATGCTGAGCGGTCCGGACCTCGCCGGGCTCGAAGAGACCGTCCGCGTCTTCCCGGGACCGGTAATCGCCAGCGGAGGGATCAGCACGGTCGACGACATCGCCCGCTGCGCCGAGGCCGGAGCCGCCGGTGCCATCGTGGGTCGCGCCATGTACGAGGGCAGCTTCGACCTGCGCGGCGCCATGCTGCGGTTCCCCCGATGAGCCTCGCCAAGCGGATCATCCCCTGCCTCGACGTGGATCACGGTCGGGTGGTCAAGGGAGTCAACTTCGTCAACCTCCGCGACGCCGGCGACCCCGCCGAGCTGGCGGCGCGGTACGACGCCGAATCCGCCGATGAGCTGGTGTTCCTCGACATCACCGCGAGCAGCGACGCCCGCGAGATCCTCCTCGNNGCGGTGCGCCGCACCGCCGACTCCGTCTTCATCCCGCTCACCGTGGGAGGCGGGCTGCGCGGGCTCGATGACATCGACCGGATGCTGCGCAGCGGTGCCGACAAGGTGTCCCTCAACACGGCGGCGCTCGCCCGCCCCGCCCTCATCGGTGAGGCGGCCGAGCGCTTCGGGGTGCAGTGCATCGTGGTCGCCGTGGATGCCCGCCGCGAGGGCGGCGGCTGGCACGTCTTCTCTCACGGTGGCCGCCGCGACACGGGACGGGACGCGCTCGCCTGGGCGGAGGAGGCCGCCGGACGGGGCGCCGGGGAGATCCTGCTGACCAGCATGG
>PLAX01000090.1 GCA_003135255.1 Candidatus Dormiibacterota bacterium
TGGTCCATGCCCAGCGCGTGGGCCTCGGCGATCAGGGAGTTCCGGTATTCCTCTCCCTGCATGCGGAGCAGGTCGGGATGCGTCTGACCGGCGATGAGATAGAGGGCATCGGGATAGCGGGCGACCACCGCCGGCATCGCCTGGATCATGTACTGGAGCCCCTTGCGGGGGTCGACCAGGCCGAAGGTGGAGATGATCGTCCGTCTCTCCACCCCGAGCTTGCGTTTGAAGTTGTGCCGGCCATGAGGGTCGATGACCGGCATCCCGTGGGGGATGACCCGCGGAGGCGTGGCGAGCCCGTAGACGTCGGCCAGCAGCCCGACCGCGGTGGAGGCCATGACCACGANNACGGTGTGCATGGTGGTCACCACCGGTTTGCGCAGCTCTTCGAGGAAGCCGCGGAGGTGGTCCTCGTAGACGGGGTCGCTCCAGCGGCCGTTGGCATGCACCGGCTCGGACCATCGCCCGTAGAGGCCGAACTCGTGCTGCACGTTGACCACGTCGGCATTCGATCCGTTGATGGCGCGGGCGGCCGCGCGGTAGCTCTCCGGGTCACCCTGCCGGATCCGCCAGCGAACCTCGGACGCGTACTGGCGCAGCACCGCGGGCTCGTCGATGGCGGCGATGCGACAGATGGCGGCCGGGTCGGCGGTGCGCACGGCGGCGACCAGGTCGGCGGTGAACGTGGCGATGCCGCACCGCCGGGGGACGGAGGTCGAGACGAACGCGATCCGGATACCCGACACCCGGCGGCCGCTCACGCCGGGAATGGACTTCGGCTCATGGCGTCCTCACCGCGCGCCCGTGCATCAGCACTGCGTGTCGCAGACTGCGCGCTGATCGGGCACTCATCGTGGTGGTCGCCATCGGCCCATCATATGCCTACCTCTCCATGTGCGGCGGAGTGGGCTGGCTGCGCCGATTGACGGATTGGGCCGCTGGGAGCGTGGAAGCGGGGCGCTGGGCCGATTGGTATCCTCGGCGGCGTGACCCGGCGTTACGTGGTCTTCGGCGCCGGCGCGATCGGTGGGGCGATGGCGGCCTTCCTCGACCGGGCCGGATTCGAGGTGACCCTCATCGCTCGCGGCGCGCACCTCGCCGCCATCAGGGATGCGGGTCTGACCCTGCGCACCCCCGAAGGATCCACCACGGTGCGGGTGCCGGCCGTGGGGACGGCCCGCGAGGTCCGGTGGCGGGACGACGACATCGTGCTGCTGGCGGTGAAGTCGCAGGACACGGAGGTCGCCCTCGCCGGCCTCGCGGGCGCCGCGCCTCCGTCGCTGGTCGTCGTCTGCGCCCAGAATGGCGTCGCCAACGAGCGGGCAGCGCTCCGACGGTTCGAGAACACGCTCGGCATGTGCGTGATCTGCCCCGCAACCCACCTCGCTCCGGGGGTGGTGGAGTCGGAGTCGTCACCCTGCCCCGGGATCATGGACGTGGGGCGGTTCCCAGACGGCGTCGACGCCGTGTCCGAGGAGGTCTCCGCGGCAGTCCGCGCCGCCACCTTCGACTCGCGAGCGGTGCCGGATGTCATGCGCTGGAAGTTCGCGAAGCTGCTCTCCAACATCGGCAACGCGGTCGAGGTGGTCTGCGGTTCGCAGGCGGAGGAAGGCGAGCTCGGGGAGGTCGTGCGCCGCGAGGGGGAGGCCGTGCTCCGCGCCGCCGGCATCGCCCACGCGTCGCCGGCAGAGGACGCGGCCCGTCGCGGCGACCTCATCACGCTCCGGCCGATCGAGGGCCGGAGACGGATGGGATCGTCCTCGTGGCAGAGCCTGACGCGCGCGGCCGGCAGCATCGAGGCCGACTACCTCAACGGCGAGATCGTGCTGCTGGGCCGCCTCCACGGGGTGCCGGCGCCGGCCAACGACCTCCTCCAGCGCCTCGCCAACCGGATGGCCCAGGAGCGGCTCGTGCCCGGCTCGATGGGGGAGGGAGAGGTTTTGGCGGCGCTGAGGGCCGCTGGGATCAGGCCGGCAGGCTGACCTGGATCGAGGTACCCACGCCGACCGTGCTCTCGGCCGCGACCGTCCCGCCGTGGGCCTCGACGAGATCCCGGACGATGGCGAGCCCCAGCCCGGAGCCGGTCGAGGACGCGCCCTTGACGAACCTGTCGAAGACGCGGGGCAGGAGCTCCGGGGGGATTCCCTCCCCGTCGTCCCGCACCGTGATCCGCACCCCACCCGTGGCCGGGCTCGCCTCCACCCGCACGGTCCCGCCGCTCCCGGTGTGGGCGAGCGCGTTGGCGATCAGGTTGCCGAGCACCCGGCGGAGCTGGGCTGGATCCGCGCTCAGCACGGGAAGGGCTGGGGCCAGGAGGCAATCGAGTTGCACCCCGGCGGTCGCCGCCTCGGCGCGGAACGCCTCGATGGTCTCGTTGACGAGAAGGTCGACGTCCACGGGCTCGCGGTCGGGATGCAGCGCGCCTGCCTCGGAGAGGGAGAGCGTGCGAAGGTCGTCCGCCAGGGACTCGAGGGCGCGCGTGGCGGCGACGATCGGGGCGATGTGCTCCTCGTCGGCTGGATTCACCCCGTCGGCGATGGCCTCCGCCTGGCTGCGGATCACCGTGAGCGGGGTGCGGAGCTCGTGGGTGATGTCGGCGAGCACGGATCGGCGCCGCGTCTCCTCCGCCTCGAGGCGGGCGCTCATCGCGTTGAAGGCACGAGCGAGGGAGCGCACCTCCCCAGGGCCCCGGATCGGGACCCGCGCCGAGTAATCGCCGTCCTCGACCTGACGGGCGGCACGGATCAGGTCTCCGACCGGGGGCGCCACCCGGCGCAGGGTGATGCCGATCCCCACCGCGGCGACGACGCAGAGTCCGAGGGCGGCCGCTGTGACCGCCTTGGTGACCCCCGACGAGCTGACCAGACCGAAGGCGTTGAGGGAGAGCCACACCAGGGCCGAGAACCCGGCCACCAGCACCAGCAGGGCACAGCCTGCGCAGCAGCCGGCACGCCGCGCGATGCGCGACGCCTGCTCTGGTCTGGGGTGAAGGTTCCCGGGCGGAAAGGGTGTGTCCTCCGGCCACCAGGGTGGGCGGTGACCACCGTCGCCCCACGCGCGCCCGCGGCCGCG
>PLAX01000104.1 GCA_003135255.1 Candidatus Dormiibacterota bacterium
GCCCCGCGGTAGGGCAATCCCCCCGCCCCTCCGTTCAGGCGGCGGGCTGACGGCGGCGTCCCGTGCCCTCGCTGGCGGTGCCTGCCCAGGAACCCAGAGCGTGACGACTTGGGCTGGAAGAGGGCCACCACCTGACAATCGGTGACAGAATCGCTGCGCCAACTCAGGCAACTGTTCGCGAGCGCAAGGAGACACCGGACATGCAGGTCAAGATGGCTATGGACGACGTGACCATCACCCTCGGCAGAAAGGGGGTCGTCCTCACGATCTCCGATAAGGCCAGCGGACACGTGGGCCATCTCCGTATTGGCCAAGCCACTGCGGAATGGCGGAAAGGGAAAACTCAGCCGGGCAACGGCAAGACAATCAGGCTCGTCGATCTGATAAAGCTGATCGAATCGGCCTAGCGACAGAGCGATTGGTTCGCTCTATCTAAAGGTTCAACTACTCAAAACCCTCTTCTCCGGTCTTGCCGGCCGCTCCACCGCGGGGAGACCTGGAACCATGCGCACCCGTTGACCGGGCGTCGACGAATGAGTAGTCGAGTTACACACCCGCTCGACCGCTGCGGACGACACTCGCTGTGTCAGGGAGGGCACATGCCGTCTGCGTCGAGCCCATGGGCCAAAATCGGACGCCGAAGGCGGACCCGTCAGCTTCCCGAGTCGCCCGCCACGGGCGGCGCTATTTCGACCTGCGCCGCGGCATGGTCTCGAAGGTACTCGCGCAGGTAGGGCAGAGCGAAGTCGACGGTGCCGTACTCAGCCTGCTCAATCACCTCGGCGGTGATGAGCCTCAGCCGATACTGGCTCGCGTAGTTGGCATCGACTCCCATCCGCTGTGCGATGTCAGACATCCGCGCCGGACCATCGTCCCGGGCCATGGCCAGCAGGAACGTCCGGTCAACTGCGGAGAGGTCTTTAAGGGCAGGTTCGTGCACCAGCGAGCCCATGCGCCGTCGGGCCGCCGCGATGCCGCGGTCGACGTCGCCCGGCTCGATCTCGAAACGCGCGGGATGTTGCCGCCACACGTGATAGCCGATGAGCTGCACGAGGAACGGATAGCCGTGCGTGGCGTCGGCTGCGGTCTCGAGTTCCGGTTCGGCGATCGCCCTCCCCTTCACCTCGATCGGCTCACGCAAAGCTCGCTTGACATCCCCGAGGGACACCGCTCCTAAGAGGTGTCGATCCGCCCGTCTGACGAAGGTCAGTACCTCGTCGTTGAGCACATCGCTCAGCGCCGACGGCAACCCGGCTCCCACGAACGCCACCTCGCGTTCCTCTCGGAATGCGTGTTGGATGGTCGACGTCAGCTCCCGGAGTTCATCGCGAGGTTGGATGTGGATCTCATCGAGCGTTATCAAGAGACCGGTCCCGTGCTCGGCAAGCAAATCAGTGAGGAGGTCCAGCTGGCTCCGCAGGCCCATCACCGGTTGGTGCCGCTCGGTCGTCGCCCAAGTCACCCCTCCGGCATTGAGCGGAGCAGCGACACCCGTCATCCGGCGCTTCACATCATCCGGGTCCTGATCGGCCAACTTGGCCGGCAGGTGCTCCGAGACGATGCGGCTCAGGAACCCGGGAGTCGCGGTTTCGGAGATCACTAGCCAACCCCGGTTCCGCGCCAGCTTCTCGACGGCCGTGAGCATGACGGTCTTCCCGGTGCCACGCGCCCCCGTGTAGATCGTCGCCCGGGCCGGAGCCCCGGGCCCCTCCTCCAGAGCTTCCTCGAACAGCTCGAGCAGCTCGCCCCGACCCACGAGAAGCGGGGGTGCAACCCCGAAGGTCGGCTTAAAGGGATTGGCCATCGGCGATAGTGTACCGCCCGGGCCTTTAGAACCCTTTAGATCTCTTAGATCTCTTTAGAGCTTCGGCTCAGCGACTGGACCCAGCCCCTACGAAACCTCTGCCCCGACCGTGTCCAGGAGAGCCGAGAGTGCCTCGACGACGCCGGTCCATGCCTGCCCGCCATCGGGCGCCGCGGCGCTGGCGTCCCGGAAGGCGGTGAGGTCCGCGCAGATGGCGTCCCGCCACTCGCTGACGGAGGCGGAGCGCTGGGCGGCGAGCCGGGTGGTGGCGAGCACCGACGGGTGGACATCGACGTCCCACCAGTCGGGCCCGACCTGGCGCCAGACGAAGGGCAGCGTGATCCGAGCCGGCCGGCCGACCACGGAACGCCCCGGCCGGGCGGGACGCGAGGGCGACGCAGCGGCAGCCGCAGATACCGCACCGGCGGCTCGAACGGCCGCGATCGCCTCGTCGATCGGCACCCCCGCACGGCGCTGCTCGTTCACCCGGCTGATGAACTCGACCTTGGCGTCCCGGCTCGGGAGATCAGCGATCGCCACTAGGGTGGCCGCGCGATCCTTGGGATCCTGGGCCCTAAGCCCGACGGCGATCGCCACCGGCTCCCCCCGCGTGCGCAGCTCCCGCCGGGTTTCCATGTCGAGGCTGAGGACCGCGTTCATCTGGCGGACCCATCCCAGGCTCTTCTTGACCTTCTCCGCGATCTCGTCATCGCTCGCGAGNNCAGCGCGTCGCGGTGCAGGCTGGTCGAGTAGGCCTCGAGGAAGGCCTGATCTGGATCGGCCCCCTCCACCATGCAGGGAAACTCGACGACGCCGACCCGCTGGCCGGCCCGGAAGCGGCGCTCGCCGTCCGTGATCATGTGCACGCCGTTCGCCCCGTCCGCGGGTCGGACCCGCAGCGGGACGAGCACGCCGTCGGCGGCNNATGAGGTACTGGGTCTCGATCCAGAGGAGGTCGGCCCGTCTCTCCAGGTGGAGGTCGCGGGGGGGTGCGGCGCGAAGCGCCAGGGCCTGACGGGCTGCTCTGCTCATGCGACTCCCACCATTGCTGGAGCGATCTGGAGGACGTGCCGCGCCAGTGCGGCGTAGGCGTCGACCGCCTGTGTCAGCGTGTGATCGCGCCGGTTCCCGTACCGATCGCGGTACTCACGGAGGGTCATGTGGAGGGCGCTCGCCTCGATGACCCGGGGGCTGAAGGGGACGATATCCGGGGCGAGCACCGCCCCGAACTGGTTGCGAATGAGCCCGAGGCCATCGGCCTCGATCCCCGCGTTCGGGCTGCGCCGGGTGACGCTGATGGCCACCCGCCGAGGGCTGCGGAGGGAGGGGAGGCGCAGGTCCTGGCGCATCAGGTCCGCCTCCTCGAGCATGTTGATGAGGTGGTCGGCGTCGAGCTTGGCCGGGGTGGTGGGGACCACCAGCACGTCGATGATCGTCATCACGTTGAGCTGGACCATCTCGGAATGGCCGACGTCGATCACGATGTGGCGGTAGTCGGACGTCAGATCCCGGAACGCCTCCTCGAGGACGTACTCGCGCCGGGTGCGCTGAGCGAGCTCCCGGTCCGCCCTCTTCATCTGGGGGTGGGTGCCGATCAGATCGATACCCGGCGCCACCGAGCGGATGTAGCCCCGCGCCGACGGTGTCGGAACCTGGCGGAGGATGGCATCCATGCCGATGTTGGGCTCCGACTGCACGCCGCAGAGCTCGGTGAGGTCCGCCTGCTTGTCGGCGTCGACCAGGAGCACCGGGGGCTCGAGGAGGGCCAGCTCGGCTCCCATGTTGTGGGCGGCGGTGGTCTTGCAGACCCCGCCCTTGTCCGCCATCAGGCCGATGATCATGAGCCGACGTTTTCCAGCAGGTCGGCCAGATCAGAGGTGTCGACCTTAGAGACGGCGGCTTGAATGAGGTCACTGTAGGTCGGCTTGCGAAAGCCGGCGGCGAGGGCCCGCGCCTGCAGGTCAACCAGGCGCGCCACTGTCTCCCGGGGGACATAGAGACGCAGCTGGTGGCCGGCCGGAGCCGAGGGGGACGTGGACAAGACGGTGCTCTCCAGATACGGCGGTCCGTTGCTTTGGGCGGAATCATACCGGGGAAGGACCGAGAGCGTCAAGGCATGACGCACACACGCCTTCCCGAGGACTCGGTGATGCTTGCCTCAGAAAACTACCCGGTAGCGCCCTGAGGCATCAATGCGTGATGTGATGTATGCCTCACGAAACTACCCGGTAGCGCGCCACCCCCTCCCTGCCCAGCGCGGTCCCGTCGAGGACCCTTCTGGCACCATCGCTCATTCAGCACGGCGACAGTCGGCCCCCCAGTCCGGGCGCAGAGCGCCTCCCGAACATCTGACGACGGCGCCACCGGAGACGGCAAGGAGGCTCGCGTCGCTTACCACCCGGTGCCCGCTCCAGCCGCACTACATGTGGACCGCCGGCCGGATCGACCCACAACATCTTGACACCTGGCCTGCCATCTGCCAGGATACGGCCGACTTCCGACTTCCAGCTTACGTTTCACAACACGGGAGGCACGCCATGGGGGCGAGTGCACCGGCGAGCATGGGCCTGCTCCGCGCAACGCAGATCGCGCAGGAGATCGGGACACTCCCCTCGACCGTCAAGCACTACCGGAATCTGGGCTTGCTCTCCCCCGTGGGAGCCACCCCCGGCGGGTACCACCTCTTCGATGTCCACGCACTGGACCGAGCCCGAGAGATCCGGCGCCTCCAACGAGAGGAGCGACTCACCCTCGAGGAGATCGCCAGCCGTCTCTCGGCGGACGAGCGGTGACGGAGGCGCTGCAGCCGGTCAGCCCTGATCTCCTGGAGAGGAGCCGACGGCTCATCGGCCTTGGGCCCCGCACCCTGGGCCAGGACCTGGCCCTGGCCCGGTCCCCGATCTGGCACCTGGTGTCCCGGACGCTCCAGCCCGGCGACCTGGTGAATCCCTCCGGGCCGCTCGTCCACGTGGCGGGCCCCTCGCTCACCATCGGCGACCAGCGGGCCTTCGCAGAGCTGTTCACCTCCTGGGCGCGGCGTGGCTTTCCGGCCGATCACCGCGTCTCGTACACCATCGCGGAGCTGGCCGCCGCTCTGGGGCTGCAGGGGCGGGGGGGCCAGCAGTACGCGCTGGTCCGTGCCTCGCTGCGCCGGCTCACCAGCGCGGTGTTCGCCGACGTCCAGGCCGACGGCCTCTACGAGAAGGAGGCCGGAGCGGCGCTCCTCGCCGACTACGAAGCGCGCAGCCGCCCGGGCGCCCGGTGCACGGCGCGGATCAACGAGCGCACGGCCCGCACGCTGCTGCGGTACCCGATGACCTACCTGGACGCACCCACCTGGGACGACATCATGGCCCGCGACCTCCTCGCCGCCCGTCTCTGGGTGTGGCTCGAGGGCGAGCGGATCCGCGACGAATGGCGCTGGAGCCTTTTCCCGGACGGTCGGGAGCCCATCGTGATGGGGTTGCAGCCCCAGGGCCGGCGGACCACCCCCATCGCCCATCTGCTCACCATCGACAGCTGGTCACGGCGCCGAAAGATCGTCGAGCGCGTCCGGGCAGCCTGCACCGTGGTCAGCGCGGTCGACCACCGCTACGACCTCACCGTCGAGGCGGCGATCTCTGATCGGGGCAACTACGTCCTGCACTGCCGGCGCTCCTCGCCAGCGGCCGCGGCAGCGTCTGATAGCCAGATCGCACCCGAGGTCGGCGCGGCGTGGCACGCGACGTCTCCCCGTCGGCGCCCGTCGGCCAAGCAGCTGGAGATCCTCCGCGGGCTCGTCGCCGAATGGGGGGTCACGCCGGTCGTGGACGCACTCTCCGCTGCCGCAGGCGCCGCCGATCCCTTTGCCGAGCTGCTGGACGCAGCGGCCCTGTGGCGCGACCGCCGGGAAAGCGCCTGGGAGGAGAGCAAGGCCGACGAGATCAGCACCGCCCCCGACGTGCTCCAGAAGATCCGGGACGGCGTCGTGCGTCGTGCCGCGGCCGTCTCGGCGAGCCCCCCCAGCGAGGCACGTGGCGGCCCGACCAGCATCGGCGAGCTGCTCGGAGAGCTGCGATGAGCCCGGCAGGCGACCCGTGTACCTGGAGGGGCGCACTGTCTCGCAGCCGTGACGAAATGGTGACGGAAGGATGACGAAACCCCCTCTCGGCGCTGACGAAAGGTGCGTCTGGGCG
>PLAX01000219.1 GCA_003135255.1 Candidatus Dormiibacterota bacterium
ATGTGGGTCACCCACAACGAGCCCTGGTGCGCGTCGTGGCTCGGGTACGCCCTGGGTGTTCACGCCCCCGGGCACCGCGATGTCGGACTGGCAGTCGCCGCCACCCATCACCTGCTGCTCTCCCACGGCCGGGCGGTCCAGGCGATCCGGGCGGCTGTCCCCGGCGCCCAGGTGGGGATCGATCTCAACCTCCAGCCGACCCGGCCGGCCACCGTTCACGAGGACGATCTGGCCGCGGCCCGGCTGGCCGACGGCAATCTCAACCGGCTCCTCCTCGACCCGGTGCTCCGCGGCGAGTACCCCGCCGACATGCTGGCCCACTACGCGGACCGCCGGCCGGGCTTCTCGGTGGTGCAGGACGGCGACCTCCGGGCCATCGCCGAGCCGACCGACTTCCTCGGGGTCAACTTCTACGCGCCCCGGACGGTCTGCGCCATCAGCCGGATGGCTGAGGCACGGGCGGCCGGGTACTGGGTTCCCGCCTCCGCGCCGGCCGACGCGCTGAGCCTCGACCTCGGAAGCGTGGAGGTCCACCGGCCCGCCCTGGCCCGCACCACCATGGGGTGGGAGATCGAGCCCGCGGCGCTCACCGAGCTGCTCCTCCGGGTCCACGACGAGTACGGTCGCCGCCCCCTCTACGTGCTCGAGAACGGCATGTCGAACGACGACTACGTCACCCCGGACGGCGAGGTTCACGATCCCGAGCGCATCGCCTATCTCAGGAGCCATCTCGGCGCCGTCCTCGACGCCGTCGACGCGGGCGTCGATGTGCGCGGCTACTTCGTCTGGTCGCTGCTCGACAACTTCGAGTGGTCGTTCGGCTACTCGAAGCGTTTCGGGCTCACCTGGGTCGACTACCCGTCCGGCGCCCGCATCCCCAAGTCCAGCTTCGCCTGGTACCGGGACACGGTCCGAGCCCACGCCCTGGTCCCGTGAACCACGACACCTCCACCCTGGTGGTGGTCAACCCGGTGAGCGCCGGCGGCCAGACCATGCGGCGCTGGCCCCAGATCCGGACGGCGCTCCGCGAGGCGGACATCGACATCCACGCCCACCTCACCACCAGCCGCGGGGACGCCACCGCGGTGACCCGCCGAGAGATCACGGGCAGGTCATCGGTGCGCCGCGTGGTCGCCGTCGGCGGCGACGGCACCCTCAACGAGGTGGTCAACGGCTGCTTCGACGAGAGGGGCACCCCGCTCGTCGATGGCCTCACGGTGGGGCTGATCCCGAGCGGCACCGGCAGCGACATCCGGCGCACTCTCAGCCTGCCCACCGACCCCCACGCCGCCGCCCGCCTGCTGGCCGGCGGGACCACCCGGGACATCGACGTCGGCAGGATCGTCTTCGCCGACGGCAGCCAGCGGCTCTTCGCCAACGTGGCCGACTGCGGGCTGGGCGGCGAGGTCGTCACCAGGATGAATCGCAGCCGCCAGAAGCGGGCGGGTCTGCGTGGCAGCGCCGTCTTCCTGGGGGTCTCGATCGCCGAGCTGCTCAGCTTCCGCAACCGCGACGTGCTCCTCACCATCGACGGGGTGACCTCGCGGGCCCGAGTGCAGCAGGTGGTGGTCGCCAACGGTCGCTGCTTCGGTGGCGGGATGCGCATCGCCCCGGGCGCGGATCCGGCGGACGGGCTGCTGGACGTCGTCGTGGTGGGGGACATCTCCCGTCTCGGGGCCCTCCTGGCCGTCCCCCGCCTCTTCCGGGGCACCCACCTCGGCCTCGCGGCGGTCTCCTCGCACCGGGCGCGCTCGATCGGGATCGCCACCGTCGACGGGGAGAGCCCGCCCCGCTTCGACGTGGACGGGGAGCAGGTGGGGAGCGCCCCCGCCGAGATCACGGTCCTGCCCCAGGCGCTCCGCTTCGCGGCCCCGGCCCTGGTATGCTGACGCCGACCGACAGAGGGCCCGGCCCAGGGACGGGCACGCCCACTCCCCGAGCCCCGCTCTCGGTCCGGCGACTGGCCCACCCGGGCCCACTGGAGAGACCACCCCTTGCCTGAGCTTCGCACCAAGACCGACATCATCGCCGAGCACCGGCGTCACGACACCGACACCGGGTCGCCCGAAGTCCAGATCGCGGTCCTCAGCGAGCGCATCACCGGCCTCACCGAGCACCTGCGCGAGCACACCAAGGATCACGCCTCGCGGCGCGGGCTGCTCAAGATGGTCGGCCGGCGCCGCCGCCTGCTCGAATACCTCTCCCGCACTGACGTGGAGCGGTATCGCGCCATCATCGCCCGCCTTGGGCTCCGCCGATAAGTGACCCTCGTGTCACCGCGATCCGGGCTGAGGACAGATCAGAGCGCCCTTCCCTCCGCCGGTGCCGGCGGCTCCCACGCCACCCTGGCGTGTGCTGACGCGGCAACCTGGCACGTTGTGACCGCACCCGACAGGAGGGCAGTCCCGCACCTTTCCTGAGCCACCCGGCTCACCCGTATTCATCAACGGCCACCTCCACAACGTACGGCGATCGAAACGAGCCGGCGAGACGTTGGGGACTGCGCGCCAGGGTCCCGCAGCCGCTCCGCGGCGCGAACCCATGACGCGGCCCGCAGCCTCCAACAGCCTCGCCTTCGGACACCACCGCCGGCAGTCGCGGCGGTGGCCACCTCCGGAGCACACATGGCTGACCAAGAACCCAAGACGTTCACCACCGACTACGCAGGCCAGACCCTCACCGTCGAGACGGGTCACATCGCCGAACAGGCCAACGGCGCCCTCTTCATCCGCTGCCGCGACACCGTGGTGCTGGTCACCGCCGTCGCCAGCAAGGCACCGCGCGAGGGCATCGACTTCTTCCCCCTCACCTGTGACTACGAGGAGAAGCTGTACGCCGCCGGTCGCATCCCGGGCAGCTTCCCACGCCGCGAGGGGAGGCCCACCGAGGCGGCCATCATCGCCTGCCGGATGATCGACCGCCCGATGCGGCCGCTCTTCCCCAAGGACTTCCGCAACGACGTCCAGCTGGTCGCGACCGTCGTCTCGGCCGACCAGGAGCAGGACCCGACCACCCTGGCGGTGACCGGTGCCTCGCTCGCCCTGCAGATCAGCGACATCCCCCACGCGGGGCCGGTCGGCTGCGTGCGGGTGGGGATGCTGGACGGCAAGTTGATCCTGAACCCGACCCTGCAGCAGCTCCAGGAATCCGACCTCGACCTGGTGGTCGCCGGCACCGCCGACGCCATCACCATGGTGGAGGCGGGCGCCCGTCAGCTCCCCGAGAGCATCGTTCTCGAGGCGTTGCGGCTGGCCCACGACGAGATCAAGCGGCTGGTCGAGTTCCAGCTCCAGATCCGCGAGAGCCTCGGCGCCAAGCCGACCATGGACTACCCGAAGTGGGGGATCGCCCCCGAGATCGCGGAGGCGGTCCACGAGGCGGTCGCCGGGAAGGCCACCGCGGCCGCCCGCAACGCCGACAAGGCCACCCGCGAGGCTCAGATCGGCGCGCTCAAGCAGGAGGTGGCAGGCCAGCTCGCCGAGCGCTTCCCCACCGGTGGGGCCGAGATCGGGCGCGCCTTCGACGCCGAGATCAAGAAGGCGGTCCGCGCCGCCATCCTGACCGAGGGCATCCGCCCCGACGGCCGCCGCACCGACGAGATCCGGAAGATCTGGTGCAAGGTCGGCGTCCTGCCCCGCACCCACGGCAGCGCGCTCTTCACCCGCGGTGAGACCCAGGCGCTCTCCGTGGTCACCCTCGGCTCCGGCCAGGACCAGCAGAAGCTGGACGGGCTCGGGCTCGAGCAGTTCAAGCGCTACATGCACCACTACAACTTCCCGCCCTTCTCGGTGGGCGAGGCGAGGCCGCTGCGCTCTCCGGGCCGTCGCGAGATCGGTCACGGAGCCCTGGCCGAGCGGGCGGTGCACAACGTCATGCCCGACGACGAGGCGTTCCCCTACGTGGTGCGGATCGTCACCGAGATCCTGAGCAGCAACGGCTCGACCTCGATGGCATCGGTCTGCGGCTCGACGCTCGCCCTGATGGACGCTGGTGTGCCCCTGCAGGCACCTGTGGCGGGCATCGCCATGGGCCTGATCAGCGCCGAGGACGGCAGCGCAGCGGTCCTGAGCGACATCCAGGGGATGGAGGACGCCCTCGGCGACATGGACTTCAAGGTCGCCGGCTCGGCGACCGGGATCACCGGTCTGCAGATGGACATCAAGATCCGGGGCCTCAAGTGGGAGCTCCTGGAGCGCGCCCTCGAACAGGCTCGCGTGGGCCGGCTGCACATCCTCGGCAAGATGGCCGAGGCACTCGCGGCCCCGCGCGCCGAGATGAGCCAGTGGGCGCCGCGCATCGACACCATCCAGATCAACCCGGACAAGATCCGCGAGATCATCGGCCCAGGCGGCAAGACCATTCGCCGCATCGTCGAGGAGACGGGCGCCTCGATCGACGTCGAGGACGACGGCCGGGTCTTCATCTCCAGCGCCAACGCGGCATCCCGGCAGCAGGCCCTCGACATGATCCGCGACCT
>PLAX01000081.1 GCA_003135255.1 Candidatus Dormiibacterota bacterium
GGGGGGGCGCCGCTGTAGCTCATCCATGCGCCGACGGTAGTCCTCCCAGCGCTGGTAGCCTGGCGGCGCCGTGTTGATCGGCTCCGCCAGCCCTGACTGGCCCACCGAGGTGCCATCGTGAAGACCTACGTCCACGCCAAGATCCACGGGCTCACCGTCACCGCCGCGGAGCTTGAGTACAGCGGGAGCGCCACCATCGACGCTGCCCTGCTGGACGCCTCGGGGATCGAGCCCTACCAGGAGGTGCAGGTCATCGACCTGGTGAACGGGAACCGGCTCACCACCTACGCCATCGCCGGCGGTCCGGGCGAGTTCCAGATGAACGGGGGCGCCGCGCTGCTGGTCGGGGTGGGCCATCGCTGCATCGTCATCTCCTACCAGATGACGGCGAGCTTCGAGGGTGCCAAGGTCGTCTTCGTCGGCGAGGGCAACCGCGCCGTCCGGACCCTTGAGTACCCGCTCATGGCCGACGAGCTGGCCTACGTAGGGCAGGCGAACCAGCCGGTCCCCAATCCGAGGCCGGTGTGAGCGGCCGCCTTCGGGTCCTGGAGGTTGGGAATTACGTCGGGATATAGGGTGGTCACGGGGATCGAGCTCCGTCTGCCGCCCGCGCCCAGGCCTCTTTATATCCCTCGGAGCGTGACCGCCGAGCCCCCTACCTCCAGCGACGAAGCCATCGTGCTGTTCTGGGAGGGCTTTCGAGACGGCGCGAAAGAGGTCTACGAACTGGTCAGCTCCGACTTCAAGCCCGCTGACGAGAAGTCTGAGGACGGCGAGTGACCAGCCCGCCAAGGCGGCGTTGGCGAGACTACGCCACGCCCGGCGGCACACGACCCGTACGCGACTTCATCGAAGAGCTCGACGAGGACGGCGCGACCCAGGTACTGGCTGCGATGAAGGACGTAGCCGTGAACGGTCTGGAGGCCGCTCGCCACGTCCGAGGCGACATCTACGAGGTCCGGGCACCGGTCGCCAACGCAACGATCCGCATCCTCTTCGCTGTGGAGGGCGCCCGTGGCCTCATCCTCTTGGCCCTCGAGGCGTTCGCCAAGACCACGCGCGAGACGCCCCCTCAGAGCGTTCGGCTCGCCGAACGCCGTCTGGCCAGCTGGCGAGCCCGCGGCAATCATCACTAGTTGGCTATCTCATATGCGTAATGTCATACTGCGCCCATGCCCCAGGACTTCCTCGACGAAATGATCGCTGCCCGAAGCGCCACCAGTCCCGGGTTTCAGGACCGAGTGGACGCGATCGCGCGGGGTCGCAAGCTCGTTCGCGATCTCACCTCGCTCCGCCAGGGCCTGGGACTCAGCCAGACGCTGATCGCAGCACGCATGGGAACCTCCCAGTCGTCGCTCGCCCGGCTCGAGGCCGGGGAGATGGACCCGCGACTGTCGACGGTCGAGCGCTACGCGCGCGCCCTCGACCTTGGCTTGGCGCTTGTTCGGGAGTCCGACTCACCGCCAGGCGGGGCGCGACCACGCCAGCCGGAACGGACTCTGCTGGCGTCCTGATCCCTCTGCTCATCGGGACAGGCTCCCCCTGGTTTGGGGATGCCCCAGGGATCCGCCGCTGGTCTGGACACGTGCCGCCGAGGAAAGAAATACTCAGTACGATCGTCCGCTCGCGTCGCACCCCCCAATCGCTCAATCAACCTCGCCCTCATCGCCGGGGCCGCTTACCCCAGACCAATGACGTCTGGATCGTCTCTGCCCATCGTGGCTTGTTCGATCTGGCGATAGAGGTCGGCGGGTAGGTGGCGGCGGGCCAACTCCAGAAGCTGGATGACATCCGGAGGGCTCGAAGGGTCACCCGCCAGGGAGGCATCGATCTCGGCCTCGACGGCCTCGGTCTGATCCTCCGCATGCTCGCGGGCATACTCGACCAGGTCGAAGGCCACCTCATCGACGACGCGCCGGCGGTACTCTCGGGCCAGGCGCATGACCGTGGCCGGAGAGAGGCGGATCTCCTGCTGCCCCACGCGCTCCCCATGAAGATCGTCGCGGCGCGAGAGCGTCGACTTGTCGACTCCGAGAGCGCGGGCGGCGCGGCTCAGCGAGGGCCAAGCCCGCACGTCCGGGCCGGTGAGCGTCGTGGGCATGGACTACCTCCTGCCGCAGTCTATCACCGAGGCGCAACGGTCGCAACGGTGCCGGCAGTGGGGACAACGCGGGACCACGCACACGCCGGGCGTCGGCGCTGGGAGGGTGAGCGTCGATCGCCACATTGGGAGGTTCAGCGTCGAGGTGCTGGGAGGCTCCGATGCTCTCGCCGGGAGGCTCCCGGCTCCGCTCCGGGAGGTGGACCGACGCCAGGTGGGAGGGTAGCCGTCGACCCTCCTTTAAGGAGAAAGAGAGTGAGATCGAGATATGGGGTAATAACCCTGAGGGAGACACCACATCTGGTAGAGCGAGTATCGTCACGGGAAACGGTGTGAGCAACTCGACAATCTCCCTCCCACCCCCGTTCAGAATCTCGACGCTCACCCTCCCACCAGTGCTCCTCTATGGTCTCCACCGAGGGTCGCCGCTCAACAATTGCTCCCAAGCGGTCGACGGTGACCCTCCCACGCAGCACCTCTCGCAACGGGTCAGCGCTGCTTCGCATCGCTCTGGATCGTTCCATGTGGCGGGAACGCCGTGCGAGTGGGAGGGTGAGCGTCCGATTTTGACCCTGCTGGGCCCGAGATCACGAGGACGTCGGCGTCGGCGCCTCCAAGATCACAAGGGTGGGAGGGTCACCGTCGAGGTGCCCCGCCCGGCGCGGTTGACTCGCCCAGCTCGCCGCACTACCGTTCGGGTCGATCGGCTTAGTAACAGCATTGCGACATTGGAGGAGCCGTGATCGACGAGACGGGCATGGACGCGGGGACCGCCACCGTGGAGGCTGGCTCTGGCGTCGGTGCCGTCGTCGCTCTCGATGAGTTGGGCCGGCACCGGCTCTGGCGGGTATGCCTCGAGGACCTGAAGGCGTCCCTTCCTCAGCCGAGCTGGGCCACTTGGCTCGCTGGCACTGCGCTCGTCGAGGCCGACGAAGAGAGGTACGTCGTCGGGGTCGGCACCCAGATTGCCTGTGACTGGATCCAGCAGCGGTATCTGGCGGCCATCGTCGAGACCGTCCGCCGGCATAGCGGCCAGGCCCGAGCCCAAGTCGAACTTGCCGTCATCGAGGGCCTGGCGGAGCCGCCTGAGGACGACGCTCCGACCGTCGTTGCAGTGGAGGTGGTCCGGCCTCCACGCGATGACGAGGGCCACGATCGGGCGCGCATCGAGAACAACCTGGGCCGCAAGGCCATTTTCGCGCTGCAGGGGAAGCGGGGGCCCGACGTCGGCAGTGTCACCGTCACTGACGTCGTCGGCAAGGTCACCCGGACCTTCACGCTGGGCCAGCTCGGCGGCCTGGAGATGGATGTCTACGCGTGGCTGCTCGGCCAGTGGACGCCGCGAAACGAGGGCCGGGTGAGCTTCAGTCTGCGGGAGCTCAGCCGGGGGTTGCGGGTGTCCTGGAACGGTGACTTCGGTATCGAGGCCAAGCGGGCGATCCGGCGCATGAAGGCCATGACGATCACCGGCAAGGTGTGGGATGCGGACACCAAGCGCTACAAGGAGCACGGTTTCAGCCTCGTCGACGAGTACCAACTCGAGGAGGAGCGGGAGTCAATGGAGGCGGACAGCACCCGCGGGTCTGGGAGGGTGACCGTCCTCCTGGGCGACTGGATCGTCCGTCAGATGCAGGCCGGCCAGTACGCCGAGCTCGACCTGGACATCTATCGGAGCCAGTCCCTGCGCAAGCCCAAGGCCCGCCGTCTCTTCCAGTACCTCGAGTGCGAGGAGGGCGAGCGGGATGGGACTTTCATCCGGGTGCCCATCAACGAGTATCTCGCCGAGACGATGGGGACCTCCGACTGCCGCAACAACCCATCCCGCTTCCGGCGCGACCTTCTGGATTACGGCCGGGCGATCTGCCGCGCGACAAGCGGCCTGTACGAGTCCTTCGAGATCAAGGCCGGCATGGGGCGCAACGCCTGGATGCTCCAGATCCGCCGGAGCCCGAACTGGCGGCTCCGCCGGGAGGAGGACCGTCGGCTCTTCAACGCGGAGTACCGCGAGGAGCTGCTCCACCTGGCCGAGAGCCGGCAGGCCAACGAGCACCGGCCGCGCCGCGCCCTCGGCTGATCGGCTGACCGCCGGCGACGTGGGCCGGAGAAATACTCAGTACGATCGTCCGCTCGCCGCACACGCGTCGGTCGGCGCGAAGGCGGCAGCAAGACGCGGGACCCGCCAGAAATACTCAGTACGATCCCGATGTCCCTGCGTCCCGGATGGCCACCGATCCCGATTGACACACGGGACTCCGGGATGTAGGCTTCGCGCGGTCGTCCCGTCGCAGCCAACCGTCATTCCAGGACGTCACGAGTGGCCAGAACCATCGAGCACCTGCCCCGGGTCCGTCTGAGCCGGGCCGCGTACGTCACCCTCACCGAGTGGCAGTTGCGCGCCCTGCGCGAGACGGGCACCAAGCCCTCCTACAGTGACCTCGTGGACACCATGGTGGAGTTGGTCGAGGCGCGTGAGCTGGACATCGCGGGCGCGGTCCGCAACGACGGGCAGGCGGGCGACGAATGATTGCCGCGCACCCTCGTGAGATGAGGATCATCGCCGTCGTCTCCAACAAGGGAGGGGTCGGCAAGTCGACCACGGCTTTCAACGTCGGCGCCGAGGCTGTGCTCCGGGGTATGAAGGTGCTCCTGGTGGACGCCGACCGGCAAGCCGACCTCACCTCCTACGCGGGCCAGGAGATCCTCCCCTGGAAGGGCCTCGATGGGGTGTTGCGCAACCCCCCGATGTCGCTTGACCCCCGTCCGTTCTTGCGGCCCCGGCTCTCAGGGGCGCATGGGGCGATCGAGGCCATGCAGCTGCTTGGCTCCTCCCCTCACCTTCCGGAGGTGGATGAGGTCATCCGCTCGGGGTTCAGCGACGGTAGCTTCTACCTCCGCCGAGCGCTGGACGTGGTCAAAGCTGATTTCGACCTGGCGATCGTCGATCTCGGTCACTCCACCGAGCTGATTCGCAACGTTCTGGGGTGCGCCGACGTCATCGTCGTCCCCACCCCGGCGAACTTCCCTGACGCCCGCCATGCCGGCGACATGCTCCATGAGATCGGCATGGTTCGCGGCCAGCTGGGCCTTCCTCGCATCGAGGCGATCCGCCGGACGGTGGTGAGCGCCTGGCGCCGGCACCCCAACGCGGCGGGCGACGCCCAGGTCCTCAGCCGCCTGCGCGACATGTACGGCGACTGTCTCTCGCCGAACATCCTCCCGGAGTGCTCGTACGTGAGCGAGGCGAACGCCTCCCGGCTGACGCTCCGCGAGTTTCGCGAACAGTACTCGCGCACGGGGGGCCCACTGCAGGCGCTGGTCGACGGCTACAGCGCTCTCACCAACTTCGTGATGGCACGCCTACCCGAGGAGATCCCAGCATGAGCAAGCGCAAGGCCGCTCTGGCGGAGCTCTCCATCGCCCCAGTGGCGGTGATGACCGAGGAGCGTCCGATCGGAGCGCGCCCGGGCAGGCTGCCGATCGACCGGCTCTACCCCAATCCGAACCAGCCCCGGCGCCAGTTCGACCCGCAGACCATCCTCGAGCTCGCCGCCGACATCGCCGCCAATGGTCTGCTGCAGCCGATTCGCGTGCGCCCGCCCGACCTCGATGGCCGGCACATGATCATCCTCGGCGAACGCCGCTGGCGGGCCGTGCAGAAGATCGACGGTCTGACCGTGACCGACGTGGTGGTCGACTACGACATCCCTGATGACGACGCCGCCTACGATCAGGCCCTCGCTGAGAACCTGCAGCGGGACGACCTCACCCGCACCGAGGTCGCCGCGGCCCTGCTCAACCGCAAGGAGCGCTACGGGCTGACGAACGAGGCCCTGGCGGTCCGGTACCACAAGTCAGTGGCCTGGGTGGATCAGCACATCCGCTACGCGCAGCTCCCGGAGGAAACGCGCGACCTCATGGACCGCAAGGGCGTGGATCTGAAGATTGCCGGCGTTCTGCAGTCGATCGGCGCCGAAGCTCTGAGCGAGGTGGTGGACGCGATCGCCGAGCTCCCCGACCAGCGCAGCCAGCTGGAGTTCGCCCGGACCGTTCGGGACCTCCGCGGTGCCGGCGCGGACGTAGGCACCGCCCTCGCGACCGCGCGCTCGCACAGAGAAGCCGAGTTCTCAGCTGGAGCGGCAGCGGCCAATGGTCAGGGGCGGCAGGCGGGGACGCGAGTGGGGCGGCCACGGGCAGTGGCTGCGCCTTTCGAGCTCCGGACCGACCACCGCGGCGTGACCTGGCTGATGGTGAATGCCCAGGGCCTCGCCACCTCGCGTCTGATTGGTAAGCGGGAACTCTCGCCGGCTTCCTGGCTCCAGGCCATCGCCGCGGATCTCAGCGCCTTCCGAGCCACCTGTGGTGCCAACGGTTACCCGAATGACTGGGCCCTGGTCGAGACGGTCATCGGTCCCGTCATCGCGCCCGAGGCACGTCCACCGGCGCAGGTCTGAGAGACGAAACGATGACGTCCTGTGAGCGCGAGGGTCGCTGATCTATAGTTCACTTTGTGTTCACTCGTGAGATGGAGGGAACGAAGCGAATGCAGCTAGGGGCCCCACCTCGGGAGGCTAGTTCCCAGCGCCCTCAGTTGGCGCGATCGCCGATCGCGCTAGTCGTCTGCCAAGTCCGCTTCGACTCTCACTCGGTCGAGGCTAAGCAGGTGCTTGAGATGCAGCGCATCCTCGGGCAAGGTGAGTACCCGGGAATCACCCAGTTCGCAGGGCCGGACGTCCGACTTCAGCTTGGTGACCAATTCATCCCATCGACCATCCGACAAGACGCATGGCAGCTCAGCACAGCTGATGGGAGTTGGGCCATAACGCTTGGGGGCGAGTCTGTCGCGCTGCAGACGACGAACGGCTACACGACGTGGGAGGAGAGCTTCCAGCCTCGACTTGACGTCCTCGTCCAGGCGGTGCAGGAGTGCATTGCTCCGACCATGGAGCAGCGTTTAGGCCTTCGCTATGTCAACCAGCTTGCCGACCTGCTTGTGACAGGTCCAGGGGACCTGGCCCAATACTTCGAGAACTCGCTCCTACCGGGGCTGCAGCACGAACTCTTTGGGAGCGCTCTGGTCGCCGCTCAGAATCAACTCGTGTTGCGCTTGGACTCCGACATCTCTTGCGGTTTGCGCCTCGGCTTTGCACCCGAGGGTGGTCATCCGAACCGCTATTCCGGGGTCGTGGATATCGACCTCTATCGGGACACCGCGCAGTCCTTCGATCCCGTCCAGATCATGGCAGCGGCCGATATCTTCAACGATCGTGCTCACGAGATCTTTCGTGCGGCGCTGAATCCCGACTATCTCGGAAGCCTGGAGTAAACGCTGTGCCGAGCCTGACGCCATTGTTGAGGCGTGAGCCTCTAGGCATGATCGTCGACCTTCGCTACGAGCCGACAGCTGCCGCCGGGCCGGAGAGGGCAATTACGGAACTGAGCGGTCCGTGGCAGCGACTCTTCGGCTCGACGAGTATTGGAGGATCTGAGCCAGCGTCTCAACCCGCGGTTCATGATCACGTCGCAGACAGCGCACAGGGAATTGCATTCGCGCTCGCTACCTCCCTGACCCCCCTCGGACTCGGCAGGGACACGTGGGCGAAATGGTTGTCGAGGGACCGTGAAGGCGGGTTGGCATCGCACCTGCTGGGGCTCGCCCTCAGCGGCGTGTTGGGGGGAGTCGTCTGGCATGTCCGTCAAGAAGGGACTCGGCGAGGAGACCCCGAGCTAATCAGGCCTTTGGCCGCGGTCGAACCAGGACCGCGGTCGCCTGCGTTCCGTGCATTCAAACAACTTGGCCGATGGCTTGACGCGAGCGACGATGAGGTTGCGACTGCGGTTGGCGTTGGGCGCACAACCCCCTATTCGTGGGAGCGCATGAGCCGTCCACCGTCGCCACGGACGACGCGCCGGCTGCACCAGCTACATAGCCTAGTGGCGGGCTTGGTGAATCGTGCGAGTGCCGGTGAGTACAGAGAGTGGCTATACGAGGGGGGTGCTTTCCGTCGGATAGCTGCGCTCAGCGGTGATCTCGACACGCTTGAGGCCGAAGCGGAACCGATCCTTTTCGGGCAGCCGCGGCGGCGAATCGACCCTGGGACGTGGTTTCCAGAGACCGAGTCGCCTGATCGTTCAGAGTAGGTGTCTCCGTGATCGACAGGGGGCTTGCCCATCCCTGGCCGCAGGAGGTGGTAGACGCAGCTCGTCGCTTCTGTCAGGGCACAGTCATCTCGGTGCCCCCAATGTTCTACGGACGGGTGGCTGACCACGCCGTTTGGAGAACGCCTGTGGACAGCGACGTGAGGTTTGGTGACATTGAGCTAGTCACGCTGCCTGCAGACATCCCCTATGGCATCATCACGACACAGACTTGTGATGTCGCCGAGGCCCGAACGCCGAGGCGACCATGGATACAGGTTGCTCCCGTCTATCAACTTACCGCAGCCAGAGAGACGACGCCGCCTGACTATCTCGTGCCGCTTCCCGGTGGGGCTCTCGGTGAGGGCACATGGTTTGCAGACCTGCGGATCGAGATCCCAGTTGAGAAGTCGATCTTGGTCGGGCGCGAGCCGATTCAAGTGTTTGACAGCGAAGACTGGGAGATACGCTTCGCAGAGATCTTGGGGCGCCGCCGCGATCGGGCGGCGCTGCATGAACATATCAACAGCTGCCTTTACCAGCCTTGGCAGGCAAAAGTGAGCACAAACCGGAATCGAGCGAGGCGGGTGCTTGCCGAGCTGCATGCTGTGAGGCTTCAGGTGGAAACGGGGTCGAGAGCCTTCCCGAGATCAGTACGCGTGCACTTCATCTCGGAAGGGGGGCCGCTGTCTGAAGATGCTCAGGAGTGGCTCGATCAATGGTGGGATCGAGCCCATCAGGAGGCTGAGCAGGCAGATCCAGCGTTGCTGCTGCAGCGCAACAGGATCCACGACGGCAATGTCGTGGACGTGGTCGTGTACGACACCCTTATACCGATGGTCTGGTGGTGAAATCTCAGCAGAACGGCGCCGCTTCACGCCAGGGGGTACAGGTGAAGGGCTCGCGGCGATGGCGCACTCGAGCCGATTCGCGCTCCCGCTGCATGCGCAGGGAGCTAGCGCGAGGCCATTTGCGGTAACAGAGCTAAACTGCAATTTAGCGC